>DATNMW010000001.1:0-3706 GCA_035602155.1 Bryobacteraceae bacterium
TGGTCCGCAACACCTATATCTATCCGCCGGAAGGCTCCATGCGGATCGTCGGCGATATCTTCCGCTACACCTCGCAGATGCCGAAATTCAACTGCATCAGCGTCAGCGGTTATCACATGCAGGAGGCCGGCGCCACGGCCGATCTGGAACTGGCATACACGCTGGCGGACGGCCTGGAGTACTTGCGCACCGGCATCCGCGCGGGCCTGGATATCGACAGCTTCGCGCCGCGCATCTCGTTTTTCTGGGGCATCGGCATGCACCACTTCATGGAGATCGCCAAGATGCGCGCCGCACGCGTGCTGTGGGCCAAGCTGGTGAAGCAGTTGAATCCGAAGAACCCGAAGTCCATGGTGCTGCGCACGCATTGCCAGACCTCCGGCTGGAGCCTGACCGCGCAGGATCCGTTCAACAACGTGGTGCGCACGTGCGTGGAAGCGCTGGCCGCCGCGCTGGGACACACGCAATCGCTGCACACCAACGCGCTCGACGAAGCGCTGGCGCTGCCCACCGATTTCTCCGCGCGCATCGCGCGCAATACGCAGATTTATCTGCAGGAGGAAGCCGGGATTACGCAGGTGGTGGATCCCTGGGGCGGCTCCTATTACGTCGAGAAGCTGACGCACGATCTGATGCACCGCGCTTGGCAACTGATCCAGGAAGTGGAGCAATTGGGCGGCATGGCCAAGGCTATTGAAACCGGCTTGCCCAAAATGCGCATCGAAGAAGCCGCCGCGCGCAAGCAGGCGCGCATCGATTCGGGCAAGGACATCATCGTGGGCGTGAATGCATATCATGCCGATGCCGATGCCGCGTTGGATGTGCGGGTGGTGGACAACACCGCCGTACGCAAATCGCAGCTCGCCCGCCTGGAAGAACTGCGGCGTACGCGCGATGTCCTTGCGGTACAGGATTCACTGGCCGCCCTAGAACGATGCGCTGAAACGGGCGAAGGCAATCTGTTGGATCTGGCGGTGGCCGCGGCGCGCCGGCGCGCCACGCTGGGCGAAATCTCCATGGCGCTGGAACGCGTATGGGGCCGCTACCAGGCTGTCACGCGCACCATTTCGGGCGTATACTCGGCGGAGAGCAAGATGGACGAAAACTTCCAGAAGGCCCGCCGCATGGCGGATGAATTTGCCGCCGCCGAGGGCCGCCGGCCGCGCCTGCTGGTGGCCAAGATGGGGCAGGATGGGCACGACCGCGGCTCCAAGGTGATCTCGACCGCCTTCGCCGATTTGGGCTTCGACGTGGATATCGGCCCGCTTTTCCAGACGCCGCGCGAGGTGGCTCGCCACGCCGTAGAGAACGACGTCCACGTACTGGGCGTCTCGTCGCTGGCGGCAGGCCACAATACGCTGGTGCCGCAGGTAATCGAAGAACTCAAGAAGCTGGGGCGCGAGGATATCCTGGTGATCGTCGGCGGCGTGATTCCTCCGCAGGATTACGATTTTCTTTACAAGAGCGGCGTGGCCGGCATCTTCGGACCCGGCACCGTGATTCCGCTGGCTGCGCAGGAGATTTTGAAGACGCTGTCCGCCAGCCCGGTGGAGAGAGTCTAACGTGGAGCCGGCGCCCGTGCGCCCTCGGCGGCGCCTCCCGCGCGATGCGTATGTCGAAGGCGTGCTGCGCGGCGACCGCACCATCCTGAGCCGGGCCATCACGCTGATCGAAAGCCTGCACGCCGAGGACCTCGAGCTGGCACAGGATGTGTTGGAGCAGTGCCTGCCCTACTCCGGCGATTCCATCCGCGTGGGCATCACCGGCGTGCCTGGCGCCGGCAAGAGCTCCCTCATCGAAGTGTTGGGCGTGTACCTTCCCGGCCGGCGCGCGGAGAAAGTCGCCGTGCTGGCGGTGGACCCTTCTAGCCAGGTATCCCGCGGCAGTATCCTGGGCGACAAGACCCGCATGGAAACGCTGGCCAACGACGACCGCGCCTTCATCCGGCCGTCACCCTCCGGCGGATCGCTGGGCGGCGTGGCCCGCCGCACACGCGAAACCATGCTGCTTTGCGAGGCGGCCGGATATCGCAACGTGTTGGTGGAGACCGTGGGTGTGGGACAGTCCGAAACCGCAGTCCGGTCGATGGTCGATTTTTTTCTGCTGCTGATGCTGGCGGGCGCGGGCGACGAGTTGCAGGGCATGAAGCGCGGCATTGTAGAGATGACCGACCTGATCGCCTTCAACAAGGCCGATGGCAACAATCGCGCCAAAGCCGAAGCCGCCTGCCGCGAGTATGAGAGCGCGCTGCACCTGTTCTCCGCCTCCGGCACCGGCTGGACGCCTCGGGTGAGCACTTGCTCGGCTCGCGAGCGCGAGGGCATCGTCGAAATCTGGGATGCCGTGCGCGAACACAACGCGTGGCTCACCAGCACGGGGCAGATTGCCAGCTTCCGCCAGGAGCAGGTGAAAAGCTGGATGTACGAGTCGATCGAACACGCCCTGCGCGACGAGTTCATGCACCACGCGGGTGTGCGCGAGAAGCTGGCGGCATACGAGCAGGAGGTGCTGGCCGGACAACTCAGCCCGTATCGCGCCGCGCGCCGTCTGATCCGGATCTATACGGAGAATTCCTCATGATTTTTTCTTTCTCTTTGCTTTCCGCCGAAGAGGCTGCCGCGATGATCGAGCACGGCCAGACCGTCGGCTTCAGCGGATTCACTCCGGCCGGCGCGCCAAAAGCCATCCCCATGGCCATCGCCGAGCGGGCCATCTTGGAACATCAGGCCGGGCGTGAGTTTCAGATTGGCGTGCTGACCGGCGCTTCCACGGGCACATCGCTCGACGGCGCGCTGGCCAACGCCGACGCTATCAGCTTTCGCACGCCTTATCAGTCCGACCCGGCGCTGCGTGCGCGCATCAATGCCGGACAGACGCGCTTCTTCGACATGCACCTGTCGCTGATGCCGCAGGCCACACGCTACGGCTTTCTGGGGCCAGTGCATTGGGCCGTGGTGGAAGCCAGCGACCTGACCGCTGGCGGCGGCATCGTGCTGACGTCTTCGGTGGGGTGCGCCCCGACGTTCTGCAGCAAGGCGGACAAAATCATCGTCGAGTTGAACCATCGCCATCCGCCCACGCTGCTCGGCATGCACGATATTTACGAACCGGCCGATCCGCCGCACCGCCGCGAGATCCCTATTTATGCGGCTTCGGACCGCATTGGCTCGCCGGTGATCAAGGTGGACCCCGCCAGGATCGCGGGCGTGGTCGAAACCGACGCCGACGACGAAACGGGCGGATTCGCGGATCCCACGCCGGTCACGGAGAAAATCGGGCAGAATGTGGCGGAGTTCCTGGCCGCGGAGATCGCCGCCGGCCGCGTGCCGAAATGTTTCCTGCCGATTCAATCCGGCGTAGGAGACATTGCCAACGGGGTGCTGGGCGCGCTCGGCAACCACCCGGATATTCCGGCGTTCGAGATGTACACGGAAGTGGTCCAGGATTCCGTCATCCGCCTGATGCAGAGCGGGCGCGTGCAGTTTGCCAGCACTTGCTCGCTGACCGTGAGCCACGCGATGTTGCGCACGGTCTATGACAACCTGGAATGGTTTCGCCCGCGCATCCTGCTGCGGCCGCAGGAAATCAGCAACAATCCGGAAGTGATCCGGCGGCTGGGCCTGATTTCCATCAACACGGCCATCGAAGTGGATATCTTCGGCAACGTGAATAGCACGCACGTGATGGGACGGCAAATGATGAATGG
>DATNMW010000002.1:0-9247 GCA_035602155.1 Bryobacteraceae bacterium
GCCATGAGCCATGAGATCCGCACGCCGATGAACGCGATTCTAGGCATGTCCGACATGTTGGCCGACTCCAATCTCGACGCGGAGCAGATGCAGTACGTCGACGTGTTCCGGCGGGCCGGCGCCAATCTGCTGGTATTAATCAACGATATCCTCGATTTATCCAGGATCGAGGCGGGCTACCTGGAACTGGAAGAAGTGGACTTCGATCTCGAGGAATTAGTGGATGAGGTTATCGCGCTGATTGGAATCAAGACCCGCGCCAAGGGCATCGTCTTGCTGCCCCACCTGTCGCCCGGCCTCACTACCGCCCTGGTGGGCGATCCTACGCGGCTGAGGCAGGTACTCATTAACCTGCTTGGAAACGCGGCGAAGTTTACCGCGGCCGGAGAGGTGCTATTGACCGTGCGAAACCACGAATCCGGCAGGCCGGGCGAAGTGCAATTCGCCATATCGGACACGGGTATCGGAATACCGCCGGACAAGCTCAAAACCATGTTCGACAAGTTCACTCAAGCCGACGCGTCGATTACCCGGAAATACGGCGGAACCGGTCTGGGCTTGGAAATCAGCAAGCGGCTGGTGGAGAGTATGGGAGGGGTCCTGACCGTAACCAGCGTGGTGGGACACGGCAGCATCTTCCGCTTCAACGCAAAGTTCAAGCGCGGGATTCTGGGCGAACGGAAAGCGGCTCTTCCGGCGGCCGACTTTCACGGCAGCCGCGTCCTGGTGATCGACGACAACGCCACGAATCGCTTCATACTCGGGGAGACGTTGAACGCGTGGGGCATCGAATGCGTCGAGTTCGGCGCGCCGGCGGAAGCGATCGCGAACCTGTGCTCCGCGAACCAGGCCAAAAACCCCTATTCGCTCGTCCTGGTGGATAGCGAAATGCCGGAAATGGATGGATTCGAGACCACCGTCCGCATCAAGGAACTCGCGCCCGAACTACCCGTCATCATGTTCACGTCAGATTCCCGGCCGGGAGACATCCGGCGGCGCCAGGAAGCCGGACTGTCGGGTTATGCCGTCAAACCGGTGAAGCGTGCCGAATTGTTGCGCTTGCTGCGCGGCGCCATGCTGACGCGGGAGGCCGCGGAACTGCCGGCGCTGGAGATCGCGGATCCCAAGGAAATCTTGCCGGTCAAGCACCTGCGAATTTTGATTGCGGAAGATTCGTTGGACAACCGCCTCTTGATCGAGGCTTATTTGAAGGGGAGTCCTCACCATTTCAAGTTTGTCGACGACGGCAAGGCCGCGGTGGATTGTTTTGCCGCGGAGAATTTCGATCTGGTCCTGATGGATATGCAGATGCCCGTAATGGGCGGATTAGACGCCACGCGCCGCATGCGCGCCATAGAGCGGGAACGGGGATCCCCGGCGATTCCAATCATCGGTCTGTCGGCGAATGCCCGGAAGGAAGATGTTGAGCTGAGCGGCGACGCGGGTTGCAACCAGCACCTCTCAAAGCCGATTTCCAGGCACAAGCTGCTCGGCACCATCGCGGAATACGGGACCATGATACCGGTGCCAACGCCGACAACGGCTTCGGCGGCACCGCGGGCCGACGGCTCGCCGCCGCCGATCCGAGTCCAAATACCGCCCGGCATCGAAGTGATCGTGCCGGGGTACCTCGCGGCCCGTCGCAAGGAACTTCCCGAGATGATGGCGCTCCTCGCCGCTTCCGGCTTTGAGCGGCTCGCCTTTCTGGCCCACGACCTCAAAGGGACCGGCGGCGCATATGGTTTCCCGGATCTCACTCGCATGGGCGCTGCCATGGAGCATTCCGCGAAGCAAATGGACACCGGAGCGTTGCGCGTCCAGTTGACCGAACTCTCGAGCTACCTGGGCCAGGTCCGCACGGAATGCGACACATAGGGTTGCGAGACAACCTGCAAGCTCGGGCCGCGGCCTGCACATCTGTCATAGAATTGAAGCATAAGTGCCTTCCAGCACCCGCCGAAATTTCCTGGTAACCGCCGCCGGATACGCCACATCGTGTCTGGTCCCGGCATCCCGCGCGGCCGCCCCGCCGATTTTCGAAAGCATCCCGCCGGAAAGGAGCGCCATCGCATGGGTGCATGACAACGCCATGTCCCCCAACCGCTATCTGCCCGAAAGCTTGGGACCGGGATGCGCCTTCCTGGATTACGACAACGACGGCTGGATGGACATCTACCTAGTCAATAGCGGCCCAAGCGATTTCTTCAAGCCCACCAGGCCGATCCGCAATGCCTTGTATAAGAACAATCGGGACGGCACCTTCACCGACGTCACCGACAAGGCAGGAGTAGCCGGTGGCACATTCGGCATGGGCGCGGCGGTTGGGGACTACGATAACGACGGCTTCCCGGATCTGCTGGTCACCGCTTACGGCCGCACCGTCCTGTATCACAACAACGGCAACGGCACCTTCAACGATGTCACCGAAAAGTCCGGCCTTGCGATGGACGGCTGGACCACCAGCGCCGTTTGGTTCGATTACGACAACGACGGCAAGCTGGACCTGTTCGTATGCAGCTTCGTGGATTACGCCGCGCAGCGCGTTTCCTGCGGCGACAACAAGCTGGGCCTCAAATACTACTGCATCCCGCGCTTGTTCAAGCCCACCCACAGCTTCCTGTATCGCAACAATGGCAACGGCACCTTCACCGAAGTGAGCCGCGGCACCGATATCGAGCGCGCCCTGGGCAAGGGTTTGGGAGTGGTGGCCACCGATATAGACAACGACGGGCGCATGGATCTTTTCGTGGCCAACGACACGGTGCAGAACTTCCTGTTCATGAACCGCGGCAACGGCAAGTGGGACGAGATCGGGGTCGCCGCCGAGGTCGCCTTCAGCGAGAACGGTCAGCCCCGCTCCGGGATGGGCGTGGACGCCGCCGATTTCGACGGCGACGGCTGGCAAGACTTGTTCGTAGCCAATATCGACCGGGAGATGTTTTCGCTGTACCGCAACCAACACGACGAAACGTTTGCGGATGTGGCGTTCTCGGACGGCGTGGCACAGGCCACCAGGCTGCTCAGCGGTTGGGGCCTGAAGTTCTTCGATTACGACAACGACGGGCACATGGATCTGATCCTGGCCAACGGGCACCCCGACGACATGATCGAAAGGTACTCGACCCAGGTTACGTATAAAGAGCCTCTGCTGCTGTTCCACAATGAGAACGGCAAGCTGCGCGACGTCAGCGCGGATGCGGGGCCGGCTTTTGCCCGAATGTTTGCGGGGCGCGGCTTGGCCGTAGGCGATTACGACAACGACGGCCGCCTGGATGTGCTGGTGGGCGTCAACGGCGGCGCGCCCGTGCTGTTGCATAACACCGCGGGCGCGGCCAACCACTGGCTGGGACTGAAACTGGTGGGCCAGCGCGCCAACCGCGATGCCATCGGTGCGCGCATCGCCTGGTCCGCCGGAGGCATGCGGCGGTCGCGGCTGAAGAACGCCGGCGGCAGTTATCTCTCCTCCCACGATCCGCGCGAAATCCTGGGGCTGGGTTCCGAGAACAAGGTGGACTGGCTGGAAATCCACTGGCCCGCCCCCAGCAAGCAAATCGACCGCTACACCGATCTGCCAGTGGACCGCTACATGGAGATCAAGGAAAAGTAGCGTTGCGCGGCGCCAACGCTAGCGCCGGAAGCGCCGGATCGACAGGGGTGTACCTGTCGGATCGGTAGAAGCCGGCAACGTAAACACTTGCTTTGCCTTGCGTCGAGTAGACTACCTGGCGTATGCGTAACACCGGTGCACCTGGCGTGAATCGCCAGCGACGCCGCGACATACACGGTGGCCGGCGAATTTCGTCCGCCGGGAAGGTAGCAGCTCTCCATGGCGAAAGGCCGCTCTCCGGGTTGCCGCAGCCGCTCCACGTTCCATCGCCGCTAGCGCATGCCGCGCAGTCATCAGGCTCACTTCGTAAGCCCGGGCCAATTCTTTCCGATGGCGCCGCATCCCCGGGCAGCAGATCGCCGCCGCGATACATCATTTGCCGGGCGTGCCGGATGCGCTTGTAAACGGGCTACCGGAGAGTGTGTCCTGTGCCATCGGAACACGGTGCTATAGAGCTTCAACTCTTTCAACCGAACCCCCCGGCGGAATGCCAAAATTTTCTATTGACGCAGGCTGGCAACCCGATTTATACTGCGTCAATAGCAGATTTCTGCTATATAGCTTTGGGAAGTGGGGTTTTGGCGGGCAGTTGTGTGCGATATAGCACTTTGCCCGCTGGTTCGAGGCCGGAGGGGTTCGCGCCTCTCCTCAACAGTTGGGAGGAATTCATGGAACTACGAAAACTGCCGTTTAACCGCAGGCTGTGGGCCTGTGTCCTGTTAATCTGCGCTCTGGCTTGTTCCGCTTGGGGGCAGCAGGTAGCGGCAACCATTACCGGACGAGTCACGGATCCATCGGGCGCCGCAGTTTCGGGCGCCAAGGTTGCGGCTACGTCCGTGGAGCGCGGGGTCGTGTATCCCACCGCCACCAATGCGGAAGGCTACTACAATCTTCCGAATCTGCCCATAGGCGCATATAACGTGAAAGTCGAGAACCCCGGTTTCCAGACGGTCACGCAGTCCAACGTCACCCTGGAAATGAACCAGGTTGCCAAGATGGATTTCCAGCTCGTGGTCGGAAACGTCCAGACTACAGTGGAGGTGACCACCGCCGCCCCGGTGCTGCAGACAGAGGAAACCTTGCTCGGGCAAGTGATCGACTCGCGCACGGATACCACACTGCCGCTGGCGACCCGCAATTACGTGCAGTTGACACTGCTGGCGCCCGGCACCGTGCATCCCGACCCCTCCACGTTTCAGAGCGGCCTCACCACCTCCAGCAGCGGGCGCCCTTATGTAAATGGCAACCGCGAGCAGGCCAATAATTTCATGCTGGATGGGATGGATAACAACCAGGTGTCCGATAACCTGGTCGGCTACGCGCCTAGCGTAGACGCCATCCAGGAGTTTAACGAGATCACCCAAAATGCGCCGGCCGAGTTCGGCAACTACATGGGCGGCATCGTGAACACGTCCATCAAGACCGGCACCAACGGGTTCCACGGCGACGCCTTCGAGTTCTTCCGCAACGACGTCCTGAATTCCAATCTGTGGCAGAACAACTTCGAAGACGCCGCGAAAGCCAAATTGCGTTGGAACGAATTCGGCGGAACACTGGGGGGCCCCATCAAACGGGACAAGCTCTTCTTCTTTGTGGACTACCAGGGCCAGCGCTTCGATACGCCTACCAGTTTCAGCGCGCAGAGCCTGCTTACGTCGGCTGAGCGCGGCGGCGACTTTTCGGCCATGCTGCAAGGTTCCACTCCGATTCAGCTCTATAATCCGTTCGCGGTTTCCGGCGGCCAGCGGCAGCCATTCCCGGGGAACATCATTCCCGCCACCCTCCTCGATCCCGTGGCGCAGAAAATCGTCAACAATACCAGCGTTTACCCGCTGCCCACCGGTCCGGGACTGGTCAACAATTTCCTCGAGGCGAATCACACCGATATCAACGGCGACCAGGGCGATGCCCGCCTGGACTGGAACGCGTCCGACAAAGACCGTATTTTTGGCCGCTATTCCCAGAGCATGATCACCAATCCCGCCACCAACAACTTGCCGATCGATTACAACTCCTTCAATAACTATCCCGTGCACACGGGCGTTGTGGATTGGGTCCACACGGCCACGCCTTCGATAGTCAACGACGCCAGGGCCGGCGTGAATTATGTGTTTATCAATAACGGGGCGGCCGGCAACGGCACCGGCAACTTGAACACCGCCGTAGGTCTCCCTGGAATTCCGTCGAGCATCCTCCCCTCCATGGGCTTCTCGGGAGGTTATGCCTCCGGCATCGGCAACGCGGACGTGTACCAACTCTTCGCCGATACGGTAATTCAGCTTGAAGACACCATGTCGATCACACGCGGCAAGCACATCTTCCATCTTGGCTTCCAAGCTTGGCGTGAGCGAATCGATACCTTCTACTCCGGAAACAATGGCGAAGCCGGAACGTTTACGTTCGATGGCCGGTATACCGCGGGACCCGCATCGGTTAACGCTACGGCCGGCGCGGGCAGTGGCGCCGGCGAGGCCGACTTCCTGCTGGGACTGGCCTCCCAGGTCGGCGGCGGCGTCAATGGAGGGACCTGGGGCCAGCGGTCCACGGTTTTTGGCGCCTTCTTCCAGGACGATTGGCATGTGCTGCCCAACCTCACCCTGAACTTGGGCGTGCGGTGGGAACTGCACACGCCCTGGTGCGAAGTGGACAACCGGCAGGATAACTTCGGACTGTTCTCGGGAACCGTCGAATACGCCGGCCAGAATGGAAACGGTTGCGCGCTGTACAACCAGTACAACGGCATCACCAACTTCCAACCGCGCCTCGGAATTGCGTGGAATGTGATGAAGCACACCGTGATTCGCTCGGCGTACACTCTATCGAATTATCTGGAGGGGACCGGAACCAACCTGCGTTTGCCGATCAACCCCCCGTTTGCGCATGAAGTGAGCGCGAACTACACGTCGCTGTCTCTTCCCACGACCACCCTGAGCGAAGGCCTCACGCCGCTGACCTCCTCGGCCAATCCATACGAGGACGCCACGTTGCGGGTCTGGGATCCCAATGTCCGGCCGGCCGTGGCCAACCAGTGGAACTTCACCATCCAACAGCAGTTGGGCAACGCCACTACTCTGCAGGCCGGGTATGTCGGCCAAAAGACGACGCACCTGATGGTGCCCATGCCTTACTTCCAATCGCAACTGCTGTCCAACGGCACGGTTGTGGGCAGCCCTTACTTGGCGGGCAACCCGTACGTCTATGACGCCATCAGTCAAATCTCCGGCACGGCCTCGAATGGCAATCAGAGTTACAATGCCCTCCAGGCTGTCTTGGCGAAGCGGCTGAGCGAAGGTCTTGAGTATCAGGTAGCATATACCTATTCGAAGTGCATGACCGACTCCAGCGGTTACTATGGCTCCTGGGGGGGCGCCGCTTATCCGACTTCGCCGTACTTCCAGAATCTGTATGACCAGCGCGCGGAATGGGGCCCTTGCTACTATAATTCCACGCAAGTGCTGACAAGTTATGTCACCTATGACTTGCCCCTCGGCCACGACCGTAAATTCGGCAAGGATATGAACCCGGTTCTGAATGCCATTGTGGGCGACTGGCAGGTGAACACGATTCTCTCCCTGCACACCGGCTTCCCGCTGACCATCTCGGCCGGGGATGCTTCCGGCACAAACTCGCGCGGTTCGCGCGCCAACTGCCTTGCTCCGGCGCAAATCTACGGCGAGCAGAACTCGCCTCTAGGCGGCTATCAGTGGTTCAATGCGGCCGACTTCGGGCCGGAGGACCCTGGCACGTTTGGCACTTGCGGTGTGGCCACCGTGCGCGGTCCGGGGCTGCGCACTGTGGACGCCAGCGCGGCCAAGTTCTTCAACCTTAGCGAACGCTTCAAGGTGGAGTTCCGAGGTGAAGCGATCAACCTCTTCAACACGCCAATATTGAATTCGCCCAACACCGGCGTTGGGAGCACTCTCGGCCTGCTCCAGGGCGCGGGAGGCGCTTCCGGTGTTTTCGGCAGGCAAATCCAGTTCGCTTTGAAGTTCCATTATTGACGGGCGCATGACGCAGTAACGTAGAAGGGAGGGCCGCGGCTTAAAAGGGCCGCGGCCTTCTTTTTGGGCTACCATTGAAATTTGATTACCATGATGCATGTCCTGAGCGTCTCACGGGCATCGATCGCCGCGATTCTCGTCATCTCCAGCGCCTTCGCCGACGCTCCCCATAAGACGCCCGCTCCCGACGTATCCGCAACCGCCCGCCACGCAACCCAACTCGCCGAAGGCGGCCATTGCGACCAAGCCATTGCGCTCCTGACGAAATCGGTCGCGCACCTGCCAAACGGCGATCTCGAAAAAACGGTCGGACTCGATGGGATCAAGTGTGCCATGACCATGAACCAGATGGATGCGGCCGCTGACTTTGTGCGCATCCTACAACGCGACTTCCCCAAGGATCCGCAGGTGCTCTACGTCGCCACGCATGTCTACTCCGATCTCTCCATCCGCGCTTCGCAGACGCTCCTTTACACCGCGCCGGGATCTTACCAGGTGCATCAGTTGAATGCGGAAGCTCTGGAAATGCAAGGCAAGTGGGACGATGCCGCCGCCGAATACCGCCAGGTGCTGCAACAGAATCCCAAGCTGCCCGGTATGCATTACCGCCTCGGCCGGATCATCCTCTCGAAGCCGCCCACCGCCACTTCCAGTGCGGAGGCCCGCCAGGAATTTCAAGCCGAGCTGGCGATCGATCCGTCCAACGCGGGCGCTGAGTACGTGCTGGGTGAGTTGGCACGGCAGGACAGGAATTATGCCGAAGCCATCGAGCATTTTGGCAAGGCCACGAAACTGGACCGAACTTTTGCCGACGCATTCATCGGCCTGGGACGGTCTTTGGTCGCCGATGGCAAGGTTGGAGACGCTCTCGCGCCGCTCGAAACCGCCGTTAAGCTGCAGCCGGGGAATGCCGCGGCGCATTACCATTTGGGCGTGGTCTACCAGCGCACCGGGCGCAAGGACGACGCCGCGCGGGAATTCGCCCTGCGCAAGGAGATCTCCGATAAGAATCGCCAGTTGGCGGACGATGTGCACGCCGGAATCGTAGGCCCGCAAGAGCCGGAACCCTAGCATGGCAGGGCGGGCAATCTTGACCGCAGCCGCTCTTCAGGCGGCCGTCGCGCTCCTGTCAGCGGCATCCCCTGTGCAGTTCGCCGACATCGCCAAGGCGGCGCACATCGGCTTCGTGCATTACAAAGGCAGCAAGGGAGTTTCCACGATTCTGGAAGAAGCCGGTCCCGGCGTGTGCGTGGCCGATTACGATGGCGACGGCTGGCAGGACATCTACTTCGTGAACGGGCGCGACCTCTACGGCCGCGGCATCCCTGCGCGCAACGCGCTATATCATAATAACGGCGACGGCACTTTCACCGATGTAACGGAAAAGTCGGGCGTACCCGGCAGTGGCTACGGCTTGGGGTGCGTGTGGGGCGATTACGACAACGATGGCTTTCCCGATCTGTACGTCACGCAGTACGGCAAGAATGTCCTGTATCATAACAACGGCAACGGAACCTTCTCCGACGCGACGGACAAGGCGGGCGTGGGCGGACTGGACTTCGGCACACTCTTCCACACGGGTGCCACGTTCTTCGACTACGATCGCGACGGATACGTGGATCTCTACGTGGGCGGCTAC
>DATNMW010000003.1:0-12357 GCA_035602155.1 Bryobacteraceae bacterium
AAGTAGTAAAACTCGGCATGGACACCGGCCAGGTACTGGCGCGCTTCGCCAAAGAGCGCCAAGCGCTGGCGATGATGGACCACCCGAATATCGCGCGGATCTTCGACGCTGGCGCCACGCCCAAGGGCCGGCCTTACTTCGTCATGGAGTACATCGAAGGCGTACCCATCACGCAGTACTGCGACCGCAATCGGATCGCCATCGGCCAACGATTGGGACTTTTTCTCGCGGTGTGCCGCGCGGTTCAGCACGCGCACCAGAAAGGCGTGATCCACCGCGATCTCAAACCGTCGAATGTGCTGGTGACGGAACAGGACGGCACGCCTATTCCTAAAGTGATCGATTTCGGCATCGCCAAGGCTACCGACCAGTGGGCCGTGGAGAACACGCTGCTCACGCAATTCGGCCAGATGGTGGGCACACCGGAGTACGCCAGTCCCGAGCAAGCCGAGGTGACGACCGGAGATGTGGATGCGAGCTCCGATGTGTATTCGCTCGGGGTACTCCTGTACGAGCTGCTGATCGGTACTGTCCCTTACGACGCGGCCAAATTGCGGCAGGCAGGATTAATCGAAATGCTCCGCATCATCCGCGAGGAAGAGGCCCCGCCGCTTTCGCGAAAGCTGACGGCCATGGGCATGGCGGCGGCCGATATTGCCGCGCGCCGCCAGACGGACCCGGCCTCTCTGCGTCGCCTCGTGGATGGCGACCTGAACAGGATCGCGATGAAGGCTCTCGAAAAAGTGCGGGCACGGCGATACTGTTCGGCGACTGAGTTCGCAGCCGATATACAGAGATACACTGAACATCGGCCGGTGCTCGCGTCTCCGCCTGGGGCGCTATACCGGGCGCGCAAGTTTCTGCGCCGGCACAAGCCCGCCGTTTTCGGAGCGGCCGCCGGGCTCGCGTTCATCCTGTTGAGTGGAGTAACGATCTGGTCGCTGGCGCGGCGCGACTCTCCGCCGAAGCCCAAGTTGACGGACAAGAACACGATCGTTCTGGCAGATTTCGCGAATGCCACGGGGGATCCGGCATTCGACGGTACGCTTCGCCAGCTAATGGCGGCGGAACTTGGGAAGTCGACCTACCTCAGCCTGCTTTCGGATGCACGCACGCGCGAGACACTGCGCCTGATGGTTCGGGCTCCGGATGCGAAGCTTACCCCGGATGTTGCGTCCGAAATCTGCGAGCGGACGGGAAGCTCCGCAGTTGTGGAGGGCTCCATTACAAGCCTTGGAAGCCAGTACGTGTTGAGCTTGCGCGCTCGGAATTGCCGAACCGGAGATCTTCTGGACGAAGAGCAGGCGTCCGCGGCCAAGAAAGAGGAGGTGTTCAAGGCGCTAGCCCAAATGGCGAGCCGGTTCCGGACCGGGGCCGGCGAATCGCTTCCACGCGTGGAAAAGGAGCTCAGTCTGCCGGCGGAGGCAACCACGCACTCCCTGGAGGCCTGGAAGTCCTACAGCGCTGCAATGAAGGCGCAGCAGGGTGGAGGGGCACAGACAGCGGGAGCCGTTTCACTCCTGAAGCGGGCCGTCGAGATCGACCCGAAATTTGCGATGGCTTACGCCTACCTGGGCCGGGCCTATGCCGCCCTCGGGGAGTCTGAACTTGGAGCGCAGAATATAGCCAAGGCGTACGAACTACGAAATGGCGTTAGCGACCAGGAGAACTATTTCATCACTTTCAACTACCACCGGCAGGTAACCAGAAACCTGGAAATGGCGCGACAGACCCTTGAATCGTGGACCCAAAAGTACCCCGGGGATCTCTCGCCCCACGGATTCTTGGCGGCCTTCACGACCCAGGGGTCGGGCCATTACGACAGAGCCGCGGAAGAAGGTCAAAAAGCGATCGAACTCGATCCGGATTACTCCATCGGCTACGCAAATGTGGCTTTTGCCTACATCTACTTGAACCGGCTGTCAGAAGCCGAGGCAGTGCTTCGTAAGGCATCGGAACGTAAGATCGAAGTCATTCAGTTCTCGCTATGCCGGTACTTTATCGCTTTTCTGAGGAGCGACCAGGCGGCAATGGAAAGGGAAATGACCCACCGTCAGGCAAAATTGGAGGCCCAGGGATTCTTCGAGCACCAGGAAGCTCTGACCTTGGCGTATCAGGGGCGCCTGAAAGAAGCGGCCAGGCTATCGGACCGCGCGGTGATCTTATCTCGCCAGGCAGGTTCGCGCGAGCGGGCCGCCCAGTTTGAAGGCGCTCGTGCCGCCTGGGATGCGCTGCTTGGAACTCGTGCGGAGGCGAAAAGAAGCGCGGCGTCGGCGTTGTCGCTGTACCGAAGCAGGGACGCCGATTATGGACCAGCCTTTGCGCTGGCGCTGCTGCACGAGTCCGTGCAAGCTCACAAGATCGAGGCGGACCTCGAAAAGCGCTACCCGGAGGACACGTCTGTCCAATTCAGTTACCTGCCCGCGCTGCGGGCGCTCGAAGGTCTAAACCAGGGAGACCCAGCGAAAGCGCTCGAAATGACACAAGTGGCAACTCCGTACGACCTCGCTGTTCCGGGCACAGCATTCTGGGATGGCGCCTTCTTCGGATCTCTCTATCCAGTCTATGTGCGCGGCCTCGCTTACTCCCGAATGGGCCGCCATCGCGAGGCAGCGGCCGAGTTTCAAAAGATTCTCGATCATCCGGGTATCATGCTGAACGATCCGATGGGGCCAATGGCGCATCTCCAATTGGCCAGAGCGCTGTCCGCTTCCGGGGATCGCGCGAAATCAGCCGCCGTCTACAAGGACCTCCTGACTCTCTGGAAGGATGCCGATCCCGACGTTCCGGTTGTGCGGGCGGCCAAGGCTGAGTCCTCCCAACAACGATAATTGAGTGTAACTTTGCTCTCCGCGCTTCCTTATCCTGTTTAGCGGAATGCCTGTGAGGATAAGACCATGACGAACCGCCAAACCATGCACACCCTGCCCGGACCGTCCCAGTTTCCGACGACGCGGTGGACCCTGGTGGTCGCTGCCGGCGATCCACAGCGAAAGGAGGCGCGGTCCGCTCTGATTTCCCTGTGTGAGAACTACTGGTATCCCTTGTACGCCTATCTGCGACGGCGCGGTTATCCGGCAGATCAGGCGCAGGATCTCACGCAGGAGTTCTTCGTGCGCTTGCTGGAGGGGCGATATCTGGATCGCGCCGACCCGGAAAAGGGCCGGTTCCGGTCCTTTCTTTTGACTTCCTTAAAATTCTTTGTGGCCGACGAAGAAGACCGCCATCGCGCGCGCAAACGAGGCGGCGGGGCGCTTCTGCCGCTTGAATTCTGGTCCGGCGAAGAGCGCTACCAACGCGAGCCTGCGCACGATGAGACGCCGGAGCGGATCTTCGAACGGCGCTGGGCGCTTTCCGTGCTCGAACGGGTCGTTGAGAGACTGCGGAACGAGTTCGTGCATCACGGCCGCGCCGAGCATTTCGAGCGGTTGAAGATGTTCCTTCTCGGACAGTCCGACGCACCGTACGCCGCGCTGGCACGCGAAATGAATACCTCAGAGGGAGCGCTCAAGGTGGCCATTCACAGGCTTCGCAAACGGTATCGGGACCTCTTTCGCCAGGAAATCGCGGATACTGTCGCCGATCCCGCCGAAGTGGAGTCCGAACTCCGGTATCTGGCCGCGGTGCTCACAAGCGACTAGCGGCTACCCGTAGCGGTTTCCGCGACCCGTTCGCAGTCGAATTGCTTTTGACCGGCGTTCCTCTGGCGCGGGGTTGCGGTTCTTCTGGGTCATAGCAGCATCAAGCTGACGGAGGAGCATTACTCACCGTGGGTGCGGGCGCGCCAAGAGCAGCAAGAAACCGACTTAGGGCGCAGTTGCGCGCCCGATCCAATGATTCTCGCCAAAGGGGACGCCTTAGGTACACGGCAAAACAGCTGCTGTTAACTGATTGATATGAAACGTTAATTCTGGTGAGCCGGGCGGGACTCGAACCCGCGACCCTTTGATTAAAAGTCAAATGCTCTACCGACTGAGCTACCGGCCCTCCCTACACGCAACCTTCATCCACCTTAACACGCCGCACCGTGGACTCCGGGCGCGCGCGATGCAAGAATGTGGTCATGGCAGATGCAGTGATCTTAATTGCGAACGGCGACCTGCGCCTGGCCGCCAACCAGAAATGCTGGCCGGCCCAGGCGCGCGCCGAAGAAGCCGTGATGGGCGCTATCCGGCGGTTGGGCCGCGCGGTCGAACGCGGCCACGCCTGCGACCCCGCCAAAGGTCACGGCTTCATCGATAGCCAGAAGCGCGGAATGGAGGTGTTCCGCGGCATCCCGCCCGGCGCGCCGCTGGTGGTGGTCGAGGCGGTGTGGCAGTATAGCCATCACATCCTGCACGGACTTTACACGCATCGCGGCCCCATCCTTAGCGTGGCCAACTGGAGCGGCGAATGGCCGGGCCTGGTCGGCATGCTGAACCTGAACGCCTCAATGACCAAGGCCGGCATCGCGTACAGCTCACTCTGGAGTGTGGATTTTACCGACAATTTCTTCCTCTCGGGCTTGCGCGGCTGGCTGGCGGGCGAGCCCGTGCGGCACGATACCAGCCACGTGCGCCCGCTATCCGCCTGGAAATTGCCGCCGCGCGCGGAGGAGACCGGGGCACGCCTGGCTGCCGAATTACGCCGCAACAAGGCCATCATGGGCGTTTTCGACGAAGGCTGCATGGGCATGTACAATGCGATCATTCCGGATGAGCTGTTGCATCCGACCGGCGTATTCAAGGAACGCCTGAGCCAGTCGGCGCTGTACGCGGAAATGCTTGCGACCAGCGGCGATGAAGCGCGCGCGGTGCGCACCTGGCTCGACCGCAAAGGCGTGCAGTTCCGCACCGGCAGCGATCCCGAGACCGAACTGACAGACGCGCAGATCCTCGAACAATGCAAAATGTACATTGCGGCGCTGCGCATCGCCGACGACTTCGGATGCGACGCCATCGGCATCCAGTATCAGCAGGGCTTGAAGGATCTGGCGCCGGCTTCGGACCTGGCCGAGGGTTTGCTGAACAATGTCGACCGGCCGCCGGTGTGCGCGCCCGGCAACGGGCGTGTGCTGTATGAGAACGACGCGCTGCCGCACTTCAACGAAGTGGACGAGTGCGCAGGCCTGGATGCGCTGGTCACCAATCGCGTCTGGAAGGCGCTGGGATACCCGCCCGAGACCACGCTGCACGACGTGCGCTATGGCGAATCCTACCCGGTGAACGGCGCCGAGGAATTCGTGTGGGTGTTCGAGATTTCGGGCTCCGCGCCTCCCGCGCATTTCATCGGCGGCTACGCGGGGGCGGTCAGTGAGCGGCAGCCGCCCATGTACTTCCGGCTGGGCGGCGGCAGTCTGAAGGGTATCGGCAAGCCGGGCGAGATCGTATGGAGCCGCGTGTTCGTGGATAGCGGCTTGCTGAAAGCGGATATCGGCCGCGCCAAAGTGGTGGAGCTGCCACGCGCGGAGACCGAGCGGCGCTGGCGGATCACCACGCCGCAGTGGCCCATCATGCACGCCGTAACGTACGGCATCACGCGCGACCAGATGATGGCGCGGCACAAATCCAACCACGTGCAGGTGGCCTACGCGCCCGATGCGGAGGCGGCCAATCTGGCGCTGGCGGCGAAGGCGGCCATGTTCCGCGAGATGGGGCTGGATGTATCGGTATGCGGCACCGGGCACGGACTGTAAGAGGCGATTTTACGGAGTGCCACCCAGGCTGCCGGCCACCAGCGGCGTGTACGAAATTGCAGCCCCGGAGGGGTCGCTGAATCCCAGCTTAACGATCACCGTAGTATTTGGAGCCAGCGAAGATCCTTCGGGAAACGCGACAACATACCGGCTGCCAATCGGCGCGAAGCATGCCGTGGCCCCCGATTTGTTTACGAGCGTGACTCCAGCGGGGAGGTTTTCCAAGATAAAGAAAAGTGGACCCGTCACGGCGGCCGTGCCTGTGTTGGTCAAAGTGACTTCTTGCACGTATATGCTCTTGCTTGCATCGTAAACGATCTTGCTGCTGGAAGTTGCGATTGTTTCCGTAACATAAGCACGGCATGTGCTCACGGTGAGGCCGGCAAAGACCGCGCGGCTGAAGTTCACATTACCCGTGTCGGTAATAGTTACGCTAGTGAGCGCCTGGCTGGCGAATGCCGCCGGCAGGATATATTCCTGGCGGTCCAGGGTCTGGTCCATCCCATTCGTCCAGGCCTGGATAGTGCTCGTGTTGTCGATGGTAACCGGATTTCCACCTGGGAAGATATTGAAATTCCGGACGTTCACGCCACCCACCAGCGGGTATGTGTAAGTCGCGCCATTGCTCCCATTGAAAGTGACGAAGAGATAGGCCTGCGGACCAAACTGGCCCCACATCGTGTTTAGCAACGTGAAGGCAGACGTGACACCGGACACGCCGACCGGAATCGTGAGGCTGACGGTGCCCGATCCACAATTTGCCGCTGCGGCGCCATTCCAATAGTTGTTGGGGCCGGTCGGAATCGAGAAAGGGACACCTCCGAAATTCTGACTGCCGGTGGGAAACGTGTATCCGTTGTTGATCCCAGTTGTTCCGTTGCACGCGGGGGGTAAATATGTCCAGGGCTCGTTCGCGAGGCTGCTGAAATCGACGGGAACCACGCCGGCGCGCGCTGAGGCGGCAGTAACGGCAACAGCAACGATAGAGCATACGAGGCGGAAATTGGTGTTCATTCGACTGTCCTCCAGAGTGCGAATGCTATCCATTGTACCCCCCCAGCAATTGTCAAACCAGCGTTGGCGCGTGGCGGTCCTACGGAGTGCCACCAGACTGCCGGTCTCCAGCGGCGCGTATAAAATCGCGGCGCCGGATCCCGGCGGGACGAGCACGGTAGTATTAGGCTCCTTAACGCCACCGGCGGCGTGACGAAATGATCCTCGGCGCCACCCTAGCTAGGCGGCGGAACCGATTCCTCGGGCATGGCATTCCTTGCGAACCCGTAACGCGATATGATCGGGGTAGAAGCCCACCGCGAGCGAACGTGGCGGAATTGGCAGACGCACCAGACTTAGGATCTGGCGGGGGAAACTCCGTGGGGGTTCAACTCCCCCCGTTCGCACCATCGCATTTGTTAGACTGTCCTTCAGGTGCTGAAGCGTTTCATTTTCTGGGATTACCGGCGGGCGAGCTGGCAGTACGACGTGATGGTCGGCATCATCCTGATCTTCGTCATGCTGACGCCGCGCGGATGGTTTCGCGATCAGCCGAGAACGCCTCGGGTTAGTTCCATCGCCGTGCTGCCGGGCGAACACGGCAGCAGCGTCTATTGGGTCGAGCCGGAGTTGTTGGCCGATCTGTCGAAGGACCAGCGGGACCAAAAGCTGGCGGAGCTCCTCAAGAACGTCACGCACAAGAAAGCGGTGACCGTGACCCGGGTGGAACCCATTGCCGACTCGGACGGGGAGACCAAGGGCTACATGGTCTTTGCCAAGCCCTGAGCGGCCGCCCTCATGCATCGCCCCGCCATCGCCATACTGGGAATCGTCTTGAGTGCGCCGGCGTTGCCCAAACCGCCAAGCGAACTGGATACGGTGCTGGACCGCATCGATAGGGCCGGCGCGGCCTTCCGCAGCATGTCGGCCAAGTTGCGCCGGGTACAGCATACGGCGGTGATGAACGACGACAATGTGGACTCGGGAACGGTCCGGCTGAAGCGGGCGCATCGCCGGGACTTGCGCATGCTCATCGATTTGAGCGATCCGGACCCGAAGTCAGTCGAGTTTTCGGGCCACACGGCGGAGATTTACTACCCGAAGATGCAGACGGTGGATGAATTCGATGTGAGCAAGTTCAAGGAACTGCTGGAACAGTTCTTCCTGCTCGGATTCGGCACGTCGCGCGCGGAACTGAAGGCTTCCTACAATCTGCGCTTGGTGGGTCCGAGTACGGTCGGCGGGCAGAAAACCGAGACCCTGGAATTGATTCCGAAAACGAAGGAGGTATTGCAGCACCTGGTTAAGATAGAGATGTGGGTGGCGGAGAATGGCTACCCGATTCAGCAGAAGTTCTACCTCCCGGGCGGGGATTATGAGCTGGCAACGTATTCGGAAATGAAGATTAACCCGGATCTGCCGGATTCGGAACTAAAATTGCACTTGCCCAAGAACGTGAAGCGGGAGTACCCGCAGAGATAGAAACCAGGCGAAGACCAGGCGCATGGAATCGAGCGGAACCAGAAACCGGTTGACATTCTTGGACTGGCTGCGCGGCGTGGCAGGCATCATCATGCTGCAAGGCCACGTCTTCCAATCGTTTTTGAAGCCGGATCTGCGCGGCGGCGCGGCTTACATGTTCTCGCAGTTTTTCGGAGGGATGCCGCCCGCCATGTTCCTGTTTCTGACCGGCATTACGCTAGCGTTCCTGATGCACAGCTTCGAGCGCAAGGGCGTTTCGCGCAGCAGCCGCATCACGGGTACGCTGCGGCGCGCGGGTTACCTGTTCGGCATTGCGATGCTGTTCCGCGTGCAGCTTTGGCTGTTCAGTTGGCCGAGCCCCTGGACCAACATGCTGAAGGTGGACATCCTCAACTGCATGGGCTTGGGGATCGCACTGATGTCCGCGATGGCGTTGTTCTCGACGGCCCAGCGTGTGCGGATCTGCGCTGCGTTGGGGCTGCTGATCGCGGGTCTATCGCCGGTGGTCTCGCAAATGAACTGGACGGGCGTGCCCTGGATTGTGAAGGCTTACATCGTTCCGGACTACAACTTTTTCAGCTTCTTTCCGTGGGCCGCGTACCTGGCCTTTGGGATGAGCGCGGGCAGCCTGATCCGCCTGCTGAAACACGAGCAGTACGACCGGGCCATGCAGTGGGCGGCACTCTTGGGAGTTGCCCTTATTCTGGCGGCGCGCTATTTCGCGAACCTGCCGTTCTCGATCTATCCGAAATCCGAGTTCTGGCTGGATAGTCCGGCGCAGGTGTTTATCAAATTGGGCGTGACGCTTTTAATCCTGGCGGTGGCGTACGTTTGGACGCAATACGCCGCTGCGCCCGGTTGGAGCTGGGTGCGGCAGTTCGGCACCACTTCGCTGCTGGTCTACTGGGTGCATATCGAGCTGGTTTACGGGCGCTGGCTGCCCTGGTGCAAGAACAATCTGGAGGTAGGACAGACGGTGCTGGCGTCGGTGATCGTCATCGCGCTGATGCTGCTGCTGGCGGTGGGTAAGACTTATCGTAAGGATATCGCGGCGTATGTGCGGGGCTGGCGATGGTCATTGCCTGGCGCGAAGCCGGATCGCGTGCCTGCGGATTAGAACCCCGGATCTCCCGGAACTTCTATTGAATCCGGATGCGCACGGGGCTGGCTGCCTGGCCAGCCGAGAAGATAGCAAATAATGAGCGCCTTCTTGGGGAAATCGCGGGGCAAAGGGCGGAAGAGGCTTTGTATCGCGACCTCGGATTCTGGCTGAACGCCGGCGAACACGTTGAGCGGCGGCGAATCGTTCTTGGCTTCGCTGGCGCTGGCTTTGGCGGAGAGCATCGCGGAGTTGAACTCGGCAGGGCTTTTCCACTCTCGACAAACGAGACGCTGGGCAAAGTAGCGGATGCCATTCAGATTTTGCAAAACGGCAGGCGGCTGATCGGAGTTATTACTCACGTACAATCGCTGGCCGATCAGATGCCGGCGCGGATTGAAATCGAGAAAACTCTGGGTGGCAGCCGTGTCTTACAGGCGACAAAAAGCCGCCCGGAAGGCGTTACGCGATAACCGCAAGTTGCGGGTATTTACTTCGCGTCGCGCCAGTTGTCGCCGATCCCCACGTCTACCAACAGCGGCACTTCCAGCCGGTAGACCTGCTCCATCTCGCGCTTCGCCAGCGCCGCGATTTCCGCCGCTTCTTCCGCGGGAGCCTCGAAGACCAGCTCATCGTGCACTTGCAGCAGCATGGCAGCCTGTGCGCCGCGCCGTTGCATCTCGCGGTCGATGCGCACCATCGCCAGCTTGATCAGATCGGCCGCGGTCCCTTGCAGCGGCGAGTTCACCGCCGTGCGCTCGGCGAATCCGCGCGCGTTCGGATTGCGGCTGTTGATATCCGGAATGGGCCTTTCGCGCCCCAATAGCGTGCGCGCGACCCCCGTGCGCCGCACCTCCGCGATGGTGGCTTCGATGAATTTACGCACCCCCGCGTAGCGCGCGAAGTAGCTCTCGATGTAGGCCTGCGCGTCGCGCTGCGGAATGCCCAACTGCGCGGCCAGACCGAATGCGCTGATACCGTACACGATGCCGAAATTCACCGCCTTCGCGTTGCGGCGCGCCTCCGGCGTGACCATCAGCGGCGGCACGCCCATGACCTCCGCGGCGGTGCGCGTGTGGATGTCTTCGCCGTTGCGGAACGCCTCCACCAGCACCGCATCGCGCGACATGTGCGCCAGCAGGCGCAGCTCGATTTGCGAGTAATCCGCCACGATCATCTTCCAGCCCGCGCGCGGCACGAACGCGGCGCGGATCTCGCGCCCCAGTTCCGTGCGGATGGGAATGTTCTGCAGGTTCGGGTTCGACGACGATAGCCTGCCGGTGGCTGCGCCGGTCTGGTTGAAGCTGGTGTGCAGCCGTCCGGTCTGCGGGTCGATCAGCGCCGGCAGCGCATCCACGTAGGTGCCCTTCAGCTTCGTGAGCTGCCGGTATTCGAGCACCTTGCGCACGATCTCGTGATCCGCCGCCAACTCCTCCAGCACGTCCGCCGCGGTCGAAATGATTTTGCCCTTGCCGTACTTAAACGGCGCGGGCAGCCGCAGATCCTCAAACAAAACGCGCCCCAATTGTTGCGGCGAGCTGATGTTGAAAGGCTTGCCCGCCAGTGCGTGGACCTCGGCGGTGAGGCGCGAGATGTCGCGCTCCATCAGCTCCGAGAGCCGCCCCAGTTCGGCACGGTCGATGCGTATGCCCGCGCGCTCCATGCGCGCCAGCACCCGCGCCAGCGGCAGTTCGATCTCCGTGTACAGCTTTTCCAGGCCGCGCTCGACGACTGCCGGCCGGAGCGCTTTGTAAATCTCCAGGGCGATGTCCGCATGCTGCTCCGCCGCCGATCCCAGTCTCAGGTCCAGCCGCCGGCGCGCCTGCTCCTCCAGTGGGCAGCCCGAGGGGTCGGCGTCAAGCAGAAAGGCGTACAGCATGATGTCGTGATCGAAACCGCCGCCTTGAATGCCCAGCTTGTCGAGCGCCAGCAGCGCGGACTTCACGTCGCATGCGATTTTGGGGCGTGCGCCGTCTTCCAGCCAGCCCCGCAGCGCGTCGATTGGCGCCAGTGGAGCCGAGCGGCCCTCGCCGGATCGCCACGCCGCTCCAATGGTGCTGGCGTTGATGTCGAGGTCTAACTCGCCGGCGCGGGATTCCGAGATGGACACGGCCACCGGCGCGTCCGACGGAATCGTGCGCAACCATTCGGCCAGTGTGGCGGCCGATTCCAGCGGCTGGTAATCGCGCGCGCGGGTGTCTTCGCTGGGGCCCAGTTCCTTCAGCAGACTATGGAATTCCAGGTCTTTATATACCTGTTTCAGCGCATCCGGGTCCGCCTCCCGCGCGCGCACCGATTCAATTTCGAATTCGATGGGCACCGCCGTGTCGATGGTCGCCAGGCGTTTGCTCATCAGGATGCGCTCGACGTTATTCTGCAGGCTCTCGCGATACATCTTGCGCTCCACCTCGGCGGCGCGCTCGATGGCCGCCTCCACGGAGCCGAAGCGTTCGATCAGGTCGCGCGCGCCCTTGCCGCCGATGCCCGGCGCACCCGGAATGTTGTCGATGGCATCGCCCTTGAGCGCGAACAGGTCGGCCACCTGCGCCGGCGCGACGCCTAGAAACTCCTTGACCTTGGCCGGGTCGTACCACTCGTCGTCCTTGGCGGGATTTAGCATGGAGACCCGCTCGCTGACGATCTGCATCATGTCCTTGTCGCTGGAGACGATGACTACCTGCATGCCGGCCTGCTCTGCACGGCGCGCGATGGCGCCGATGACGTCGTCGGCTTCGAAGCCCGCATACTCCAGTATGGGAATCCGCATGGCCTCGAGGATGCGGCGTATCAGCGGAATCTGTTCACCCAAATCCGGGGGCATCTCCGCGCGGTTAGCCTTGTACTCGGCGAACTCAGCCATGCGCTCGACCGGCGCGCCGCTTTCGAATACGGCGGCAATATACTCCGGCGCGTAGGTCTTGGCGAGCTTCCGAACCATGTTGTTGAAGATGAACACGGCCTCGGTCGACAGGCCAGTGCTGGTGCGCATGGCCGAGTTCGCCGAGTACAAAGCTAACCGCACCGAGATGCCGCCGGATTTGGGCGAGCAAATCCCGCACATCCGGCGCATCCTCGAAGCCATGCGCATTCCCATCCTCGAATACGCGGG
>DATNMW010000004.1:0-12389 GCA_035602155.1 Bryobacteraceae bacterium
CGGTCACGGTAAACGTTCCCCCGATCGCGTTGGCCGTCAGCGCGGGCGCGGTGGCGATTCCGCCGGCGTTGGTGGGGATCGGCATTGGCGGCGTCGCGCTGAACGTGCCGCCGGCTCCGGTGGCGCCCGGCGTGACGCTGAATGCTACCAGCGCACCCGATAGGGGATTCCCGCCCGCATCGGTGACGCATACTTGTAAGGCCGTCGCAAAAGGCTGCCCCAACGGCGTACCCTGGCCGTCGCCGGCGCACTTAGTCAAATTTGCCGGGGTATCCGCGTTCTGGGTAACAGTGACCTGGAGACCCAGAACCGCGATGTGCGCCGTGCGGCTGGCCGCCGCGATATTGGATGGGAACGAAACGCCGATGATTCCGCCGGCGATCCCCGTAACTGTCAGCCAAGACTGATCGCTGGTAGCCGTCAGCGGGACGCTCGCGGGAAGTACCAGTGCCGTGACTGAATCAGTCCCGGCCTGGTAAGTCTCATTGAGGCTGGTGGCGCTCAACGCCAGCCAGGCCGGCGTTAGCTTCTCAATCGCGTTATTCTCCGTGTCGGCGACATAGATATTGCCTTGCGCATCCACCGCCGTACCCATTGGACTGTTCAGTCCGGCGGATGCCAGCGTCGCCACCTGCTGGCTCCCGGCGTTCCATTCCTTGATCGCAATGTCGCCGGTATCGGCAGTGTAGACGCTGCCTAGTCCATCGACCGCCACTCCGGTGGGATCGTTCAGACCCGCCGGGATCGTCGCCGTAACTTGCCCGCCCGCCGCCGCCCATTTCTTGACGGCGTTGTTGCCGCTGTCGGCAAAGTACACGTTCCCTGCCGCGTCTACCGCTACGCCGGTGGGATTGCTCAAACCCGAGCCGGCCAGCGTAGTCACTTGTCCGCTCGACGCATTCCACTCGTCGATGTTGTTGTCGCTCGTATCCGAGAAGTAGACATTGCCTTGCCCGTCAACGGCCACTCCGGATGGGTTGCTCAAACCTGGGACCAAGGTGGTCAATTGTCGGCTGGCGGCGCCGAACTCCTTAATCGCATGGTTACCGGTGTCCGCGATATATACGTTCCCGTACCCGTCCACGGCTACCGCGGCGGGGTTGTTCAGCCCGGAAACCAGCAGCGCCGGTTGCGGTGTGCCGGGGGTCCATTTCTTGATGGCGCTGTCGGCGGTATCCGCGATATATACATTACCCTGACCATCCACCGCCACGCCTTGCGGGTTGTTCAATCCGGAAGAGACCAGCGTGCTTATCGGAGTTACCGCAACATAGCTTGTGCCGGCCTGCGTTACCGTGAACGTCAAACCGGCGATGGCCAGAGTTCCAGTCTGCGCGCCCGCATTGGAATTGGCGTTGTAACTGAACTGAATCGACGCATTGCCCACGCCGCTTGCACTGCCCGGAGCGATCTGCAGCCAGGGAGAATTGGCGGCGGCCGTCCACGGTCCGTTCGATACCAAGAGCGCCGTGCCGTTGCCGCCCGCACTTCCCACCAGAACCGAATTGGCGGCCAGCGCGTAGCCTATATTCGTCAAGGAGAAGACCGCCGCGATCCCATTGACGGTGGCGGTTACCGTGAACGTTCCCTCGATGCCGTTGGCGGTGAGCGCAGGCGCGGTGGCGCTCCCGGCCGAGTTTGTCGGAATCGGCATCGGCGGGGTAGCGCTGAACGTGCCGCTGGCTCCGGTGGCGCCCGGCGCGACGCTAAACGTTACCGGCCAACCCGGCAAGGGACTCCCGCCAGAGTCGGCGACGCAGGCTTGCAGGGGCGTCGCAAAAGGCTGGCCCGCGGGTGTGCCCTGGCCGTCGCCGGCGCATTTCGCCAAGCTGGCTGGAACATCGCCGCTCTGAGTCACAGTCACCTGGACACCCAGAATCGCGATATGCGCCGTGCGGCTGGCCGCTGCGTTATTGGCTTGGAACGAAAATCCGATCACTCCGCCGGCGATGCCCGCGACTGTCAGCCAGGACTGGTCGCTGGTGGCGGTTAGGGGGATGCCGGCGGGCAATACCTGCGCGGTTACCGAGTCAGTGCCGGCTTGGGAACCTACAGTGAGGCTGTTGGCGCTCAAAGCCACATAGGCCAAGGTGACTTCTCTTACGGCATTGTTGCCGCTGTCGGCGACGTAGATATTCCCCTGCCCATCCAATGCAACTCCCGCCGGACTGCTCAATCCCGACGCAACCAGGACGGTGACCTGCTGGGTGAGAGGACTCCACTCGCGGATCGTGCCGCTGCCGGAATCCGCGAAGTACACGTTGCCTTGCCCGTCCACGGCGACTCCGGAAGGTCTATTGAGTCCGGACACCAGGGTTGCCACTTGCTGGGCGCCGGCGGTCCATTCCTTGACGGCGTTATTCCCGGAGTCGGAGAAGTAGACATTGCCCTGCGCATCCAGAGCTACTCCGCGAGGCGAGTTGAGGCCCGCTACCAGGACCTTCATCTGCTGGCTGGTTACGTTCCACTCCTGGATTGTGTTACCGCCAGTGTTCGCGATGTAGATATTGCCCTGCGCATCAACCGCGACCCCGGATGGGTTGTTCAGCCCCGACACCACCGTGACCGCTTGCGGGTTGGCCGCGCTCCACTCCTGGATGCTGTTGTTGCCGCTGTTTGCAAAGAACACGTTTCCGTGTTGGTCAACTGCTACGGCGGCAGGATTGCTCAGCCCGCTAACGACGACCGTAGCGGCCTGCGGCGCCGCAGCGTTCCATTGTTTGATCGCATTATTGCCGGTGTCCGCGATGTAGACGTTGCCTTGGCTGTCCACCGCCACGCCTTGCGGATCGCTCAAGCCGGAGATAGCCAGCGCGTTTACGGAAGTTGCGGGCGCGTAACTGGTGCCCGCTTGAGTAACATAATATGTCAATCCGGCGATCGTCAAAGTTCCGATCTGAGCGCCGGCATTGGGGTTGGCGTCGTAAGTGTACTGGATGGCGGCGCTCCCGAAGCCGCCCGTGCTTCCAATCGACAGATGCAACCACGGGGCATTCGAATAAGCCGTCCAGTTGCCGGTGGCAGTCAGCGTTACCGCGCCGCTGCCGGCCGCGCTGCCCACCGTCGCCGAGGTACCGCTCAACGCGGCGGAGTTGGCGTAAATCGTAGCCGGGCAAGTATCCACCCAGATGTCGAATGCATCCAGGGCGACCGACTGCAAGACCTGCGGCAGCGCGGTAATGGTAAAGGTGTGGGGGCCGCAGGCGATACCGTGTTGCTCCCAAACGCTCTGCTGGAACTGATCGGCGTTCGCCGCGTAAAGAGAGACGGCGCCTTCCGGGACGCCGTCCAGTTGAATCGATGCGGTACCCTGGTCCTGCCCGGTCAGGCTCAGCCAGCGGATGCCGGAGCCGATGAAACTTACCGATGCGGTATCCTGGGACTCCATCGTTGTGGTGTAGCCGTAAGTGCTGGCCGTCAACGATGCGGTGAGGAAGGACCAGAGACCGTCGTAGCCGATGGTGGGAGGCTCCTGCAGGATGCTGGTGATGTTGCGCGTCTCCTCGATCCTGGAAGGCGCATCCACGTAAGACCAGGTGGCCCCGCGGTTGGTCGATTCGAACATGCCGTGATAACTGGCCGCGAAGATTGTTCCGTCCACCGCATAGTTAGGGGAGATTGCCAGGTCCATCACGAAAGTATCGGGGAAGCTAGCTACCGAAGTCAGGGCATGTCCGCCATTAGTGGACATCATCACCCCCTCTTGGGCCGTGCCCGCGAACACGGTTTGATCGACCGTGAAATTCGGAGAGAACCGGATATCCATGGCCCTGACGGAGGCCGACTGAGCGAGCTCGGTCCAGGTGTTGCCTCCGTCGGTGGATCTGTAGATTCCACCATTGATCGCCCCCGCCATGACAGTGTGGTCGGTCGGGAAGGACGGCGAGACGGCCACCACGGCCGTCGTTCCCGGGGCGCCGGGCAGAAAAAGGATGTTCCAGGTCAAGCCGCCGTTGGTGGTCCGGTACAAGCCGGTATTAGTGCTGGCGGCAAATGCGGTAAGGTCCGTGGCGAAGCCCGGCGACATGGCAATCGAATCCACCCCCACGTTGTTCAGGCCGGAGAGGGTCCAGGTGTTTCCGCCATCGGTGGAGATGTACAAACCGGCGACGTTTGTAGTCTTGCCGTGATGGCCGGCATATCCGTGATCGACGGGGCCGAAGGTGGCGGCGGCGGCCTCAGTGCCGATGAAGACCGTCTGATCGTTCGCGAAGTTGGGAGAAACAGCCAGCGCCCGCGGATAATCCGCCGTGCCCGTCCCCTGCATCATCTGCCAGGTGGCGCCCCAATCGGTGCTCCTTTGCAGGCCCAGGTAGTTGCTGCTGAACGCAGTTCCGTCGGCAGTGAAATTCGGAGAGATCCCCGAGGCATCGGTATACGGCGCCTGCATACCGGTGTTCTGAAAGGTCCAGGACAAGCCTGCATTGGTGGACCACAGGTTCCCGCCGCCGTAAGTGCTGGCGAAGACGGTGCCATCCTGGGCGAAGCCCGGCGACATGTTGATGTGGCGGACGATCCGGGTGGGCCAGGTGTCGATGTATTGCCAGGAGGACCCGTTGTCGATGGAGGTCCACAGGCCTTCGTACATTGCCATAAACAGAACGGCGCCGCTGCCGCTGGAGGCCGCGGCGAGGGCCTGATAGTGCGTGGGGGTCAGGTCCGAGAGTTGGCGCGATACGGTGCTAGGGGGGTTCCAGGAGGCCCCCAGCGTGGTGGTTTGAAAGACGCCGCTCGACCCGGTGGCCGCCCAGAAGGTCGAATCGGCGGTGAATGTGGGAGACAAGGCCAACGCCGTGACGTTGAGATCGGACAGACCTGCATTTGCGGATGTCCAGGAATTTCCGGCATTCGTGGAAACCATGACGCCCTGGCCCTCCAGGGCGGCGATAACAGTCTGATCGAAACTGAATCCGGGCGAGAATGCCAGCGCCGAGACGGTGGGGGCGAACAAGCCCGGCGTAACCGAAATCCAACTGGCGCAGGCGTTGGTTGAGGCATAGATTCCGTTCGCAACGGTTCCCAGAAAGACAGTTTGATCCACGTCGAAATTCGGAGATACCGCGATCACGCTCAATCCCCCGGAAAGGGGGAATGGCGCGGGCACTACCGTCCAGGTCTGTCCACGATTGGTGGACTCCACAATGGCGTTGGTGGTGGTCAAGACAAAGAGCGTGTTGTCCACGGCGAAGTTGGGTGATAGCGCCAGGTTCAACAGCGACGGCTTGTACAGCCGGCTCCAGGATGTCCCCTGATTGGTGCTCTCGAAGAGTCCCTGGTTGGCCGTCACGAAGATGGTTTGATCCTGGGCATAGCCCGGCGAGAAGGCCAATGCGGTGATGACCCCATTATTCGCAAATCCCGGAAGAATGGACCAGTTGACACCGCCATCGGTGGATTTCATCAGCACCTGGACGTTGGTCTTGATTGAAAGGACGCCCGTGGCTGCCAATAACGTGTGGTCTTGGGCGAAGTTAGGCGAAACTGCGACGGCAACGAATGGATCGTGAGGGTCGTGGGCGATGGCCGCGCCGTCCCCCAGAAGCAGACAGGCCAGCAGTGCGGAGACCGCTCGGTTTGTGGAAGCAAGACATGAACGCCGCATGCAAGAATGCCTATCAAATTAGTGCACTAATCCACCGGGGTTTTCCAGGAGCCTGCTAAGATAAAGACCTTAGCGTTAGCAAGGCGCTTCAATGTCTCTCAGCAGAAGCAGCCCGAGCGGCCTCGAGTGCGACGAAGAAACCCGAGTCCATTAGCAGGAGTATATACGATTACCAGCTTCTTGAAAATTTTTCTTCGTTACGTTTCCAGATGCCGCGCTAAAGCAACCGCTTGGCGCCGGTATCTTGCTTCTGTGCATTAGATCACGGTGTTAACTATGGCGTCAAGACCTGTAAGTTCTGTAGGGACTAGTTTGGTTCCGGCAGTTTTGCGGCGGAAATCACCCGAGGCGGCAAGATAGGCGAAACAGCCTAAACTTTCCATCCAATACCGTTTGGATCGCTTTGCGCAGCGCGCGTTCGCTGCGTGAGCCGATAAAGTGCTGACGGATCACACCGTCGGGGCCGATGACCAGCAGCCTCGGAATCGCGCGTACGCCGTAACGCGTATGCACCTCGCGGCGGGAATCGAGCAACACTGGCATTTGGAGGTTCCTCTCCTTGACGAATTTCTTCACCGTCGACGTGTCTTCGTCGTTCACGCCGTAGAACCGGACGGCATCGCCAAACTCCGCGCGCAGCTTCTCGACCGTCGGCAATTCTTCGCGGCACGGCCCGCACCAAGTGGCCCAGAAGTCGAGCACCACTACTTTGCCTTGCAGGCTCCCGAGCGCCACCGGCTCTCCTTCGAGGGTCCTCAGCGTGAAGTTGGCGGCGTGCTGGCCGGTCAGCAGCATGTGTTGCTCGCCGGGAAGGACCAGCATCTCCACTTCGTTCCAGCCCCGCTTCGGCCCGAAGGCGAATAGCGCATCGCCCGCGGCCGGGTCGAGATCCAACTGCTTCACCCTGGTGACGATCTCCATTACGCCTTGTGGCGACTTGCGTTGCTCCTTGGCGCGCACCACCAGGAAGTTCCGTCCATCCACCAGCAACTCGAATGCGGACTGGTCGTTGCGCCGCGCACAAGGTAGCCGCGCAGCTTGGCGCGGCCGAGCTTGGAATCCTCCTTCACGAGGGGCTGGATGGCCTGTGGGACATCGCTCCAGGACGGGGACGAAAGCCCACGTATCAAATCGACAAGATCGCCGCTATCGTGGATCCGACCTTGCAGACCAAGCCGGCTGGAGTGACGCACTGGAGTTGCCGGACCATGGCGGAGAGCCAGGGGCGTCAGCAAGTCCACCGTCAACAATATCTGGCGTGCCCATAATCTACAGCCCCATCGCACGGAGACCTTTAAGCTCTCGCGCGATCCGAAGTTTCCGGAAAGATGACCGATGTGGTGGCTCTGTACCTGAATCCCCCGCAACAGGCGATCATCCTCTGCGTGGATGAAAGAGCCAGATGCAGGCGTTGGATCGCACCCAGCCCGGGCTCCGGTCGGCGCTTCGACAACTCTTTAAGATCCGGCCAGCACTTTGGCCATTTCTTCGATTCCATCCATCCCGAAATGAGCCACTACCTACGCTTCCGGCAGGACCACCGTAAACCTGGACCCTTTGTTCAACTGGCTCTCCACCGAAACCGTGCCCTGCATCTGCTCGATGACGTGCTTGACGATCGAAAGGCCCAGACCGGTGCCGCCCACCTCGCGCGAGCGAGCCTTGTCCACGCGATAGAAGCGCTCGAAGATGCGCGGCAGATCCTCGGACGGAATCCCGATGCCGCTATCGGCAATGCCGATAGCGACTTTGCCTCCGGGCAGCCGGCTGGCTTCCACCCAGACTTCACCTTCGCCGCGGTTGAATTTGACGGCGTTATCGAGCAGGTTGACAAAGGCCTGCTCCAGCTTGATCTTGTTGCCCATCACCTGCAAGTCCTCGACGGTGCCCCAACCCAGGTGGACCTTGCGCATAGCCGCCTCGGATTCGACGGTGCGCATGGCGGCTTCCAGCGTGGCCAGCACGGACAGTTTTCCGGGAGCCACCGGCGCACGGCCGGACTCCAGTTCCGATAGCGCCAACAGATCGGAAGCGATGTTGTTCAGCCGTATGGCATGCGATTGAATGATCTCGACGAAGCGGCGGCGGTGATCGGGATCGTCCAGCGCGCCATCCAGCAGCGTTTCGGCGTAACCGCGGATGGCGGTCAGCGGAGTGCGCAGCTCATGCGAAACATTGGCCACGAAGTCCTTGCGCACGCGCTCCAGTCGTTCCAGATCCGTGATGTCGTGCAGAATGGCCATGGCGCCGCTGCTGGAGGGGCCGGCCAGCGGGGCTGCCTGGACTTCGAAGGAGCGGCCGTCGGCGCCGGTCAAATGCATGCGCCTCTTCAAGGACTCGCCCGAGGCGACCACGATGCGCAGCATCTCCAGAAAGTCCGGATCGCGCACCAGCCGCAGCACCGGCAATCCAGGGGGCGCCGAGCCCTGCACACCGAATGCGGTGGCAAAAGCCGCGTTGCAAAATGTCACGCGCTGTTCCTTGTCCACCGCAAGCACGCCTTCCACCATGCCGGTGAGGATGGCGTCGCGGCGCGCGCCCTCCAGCCGCACCTTATCCACCAGGTCGTTGACCTGCGCCGCCACACGGCCCAGCGACTCGGCCAGCCCGCCCAGTTCATCCCGCGATTCCGGCAGCGGGAGTTGTGACGATCCGGTGACGAGACCCTCGACAAAGACTCTCAGGCGTGCGATGCGCTGCCGTAGGCGCCCCGAAAACAGGAACGCGCAGGCAAGGCCGGTCAGCGCCATTGCCAGAGTGGCTAGCGCCATGCGCCAGCGCAAATCCGCCGCGGCGCCGGGGTTCAGGCCCGCCATCGACACGATGGAAAAGTTCAGCAGCGCCAACTCGATGGCGGCCAGCAGCAGCACACCCCACAGGAGCTTTTGAAATAGCGAGCGACGCATGGTGAAACCGTTACAATCGTAGCAGTGCATCCCTCCGAAACCCAAGAAATTTACGAGATCGTGCGCGAGCGCATCGCGCCGCACCTGCCCGCGCTGGCCGCCTGCCGCAACAGCGCCGAACTGTGGGGACTGGATCTATACCGCAATCTGGAGCCGGATATACGCCGCGTGCTGGACACTCCCGAAATCGGCAACTTCAGGCATTGCGGGAGCGCCGCACCCGCGCGCCGGCAATACCGCTTTGCGGCGTGGAACGTGGAGCGCGGCACGCAGTTCGAAGGGCAGGTGGAAGCCCTGCTGACGCACCCGATTCTGCGGGACGCCGACGTCCTGTTGCTGACGGAGACCGACAGCGGGATGGTGCGCTCCGGCAACCGCAACGTGGCGCGAGCCTTGGCATGCGCGCTGGGTATGCAGTACGCCTTTGTGCCCTGCTACCTAAACCTGACCAAGGGATCCGGCATCGAGCAGGATCTGGCCGGCGCGAACGACCTGGGCCTGCATGGCAACGCGGTGTTGAGCCGTTATCCCATGGGCAATATCCGGCCCGTGTTTCTGGAGAATGGCGTGGACATCGTGGCGTCGCGCGAAAAGCGCATCGGCCGGCAGGCGGCGGTGGCGGCGGATATCCTTTTCCCAAATGCCACGGTGACGGCGGTTTCGGTGCATCTGGATGCGCAGTCCACGCAGCGGCACCGCTACCTGCAATTGCGGGACGTACTGAATGCGGTCGCCGGCGGCTCCGGACCGAGCCACGACCGTGAGGGAGTGGTTCCAGTAGTAGTAGGCGGCGACTGGAATACCAGCACTTACAATTCATCGCGCGCGCTAACCGCCATCCTGGGTTTCTGGCTGCGCGTTCTGATGGGCGTGGATAGCGTGATTCGCAACCACTATCTGCATCCTTACAATCGTTTCGAACGGGACCTGTTCCGGCTGCTGGAGAAGCGCGGCTTCGATTACCGCGACTGCAACCACTTGGGCGAACACACGGTTTCCTACGACGTGGAGGATCTGCGCGCCACTAAAGCCCTACGCGACTGGGTGCCCGGCTGGTGTTTCCACTTCATCCGCTGGGCGCTGCGCAACCATGGCGGGCGATGCCCCGTAAAGCTGGACTGGTTCGCCACGCGGGGCGTGCGCTGCCGGAATCCGGTGGTAATTCACGACGTGCGGGAAGGCCGCGCCGTGCCGCTATCGGACCACGACGCCATTGCGGTGGATGTGCTGGCGGGCTAGGCGCGGGCGGCGTGCGTCAGCGTCTCGTGCGTCAGCGTCTGGGGCATGTTGCAGGGTTGCAGCCGGTAGCCCAAACCGAAAACCGTTTCGATGTGCTGCCGGCTGTACGTTCCCAATTTGACCCGTAAACGGCGGAGGTGTACATCCATGGTCCGGGTCAGGATGTCTGGACCGTAGCCCCACACTTTTATCATTAGCGTATCCCGAGATACGATCTCGCCGGCATTCCGGGCCAGTTGGGCCAGGAGATCGAATTCCATCGGCGTCAGGTGAACGGATGCGCCATCCATGAGTACCGTCTGCGTGTGGAAGTCGATTTCCAAGCGGCTATCCCGATAATTCGCTGCTCGGTTGGGTTCCATCTGAAACAGTTCCATCTATCTGCTCCTTCCAGCTTGGGCTAGCCTTGATGTTGCCTTACGCGCCGCGCGGCTGCCATTCTGATGGCCCAGCGGACCCGGCGCCGCAAGTTCAATCCGAACGAGTGTCTGTTACGCATCGTCTCTCACCTCCACGACAATAGTGACTCGATCCCCGAGGCGTCGCAATATATTATGGATGTAATCGAAATTCACTTGTAAGAGTTTGAAAACAAGCGGGATATCCGGCAGTCTGTCCTGCGCTCGAACCAGATACTTGGGCGCCACCCGGCGGACCGGCGACGGCGGGTGCCCTGTAATCGACCTGTACAGCTAAATGACTGATAATACGGTGGATATTTGGCCACCTGTACGGAGGACTGAAGTAGCACCTGTAAACAAGCGTCCCTTTGGCTCCCAGCGTGTTGACTCGATTTCCGGCGGCGTGCAAGAATCGCAGAGCCGCCAGGGCAAACCCTCATCGAAGGCAGCGGCCAGACGACGAATGAGGAGCATTGATGACAAGAAGATTACAGCGAATGCGAGATCTGACTTCCGGCGCCGCTTTGGTATTGATCGCGATGCCAGCCATCGTTTCGGCCCAGGCGCCAGTCTTCACTTCGATCTACACATTTATCGCTGCCACCGATGGAGCGAATCCCGAGTCAAGCCTGATCTTGAGCGGCGCCAATTTGTTCGGCGCCACCGCCTAAGCTGGCCCGAATGGGGGCGGGACGGCTTTCCAATTCGACACCACCGCGAGCCAATTCACCACGCTGCACAGATATCCCGCATCGGGTACGGATGGTCTGCTGCCTGCTGGAAGCCTCGTGCGGGGTCCAGGCGGCGTCCTCTATGGCGCCACCGAACTGTACCAGATCGATACGACAAATACCGAAACCGTGCTGCACAACTTCGCGGGCGTGACGGACGGGATAGGCCCTGAAGGGGCGCTGCTCTTGAGCGGAGGCGGATTGGTGGGCGTGACAAACTTCGCCCCGTCGTCTCCGTTTCAGGGGACCGCTTACAAGCTGGACATGGGTATCCACACGTTCCACGCGTTTGGTTCCGGGAATGATGGAAAGTTTCCCATGCCGGCATGACAGCGGCGGGTTCTTTCGTGTACGGCACTACGCAAACCGGAGGCACGGGCCACAACGGCGTGGTTTATCAGTTCGATTCGACCGGGGCGGAAACCATTCTCTACAACCTCACAGGCGGCGCAGACGGCGGCGAGCCCACCATCCTTTCGAGCGACGGTGTTGGCAATCTCTACGGCACCACCGTGCTGGGAGGCACCTCAACCTCGTGCCCAGTCTTTACTACAGCGATCGGGTGCGGCGTCGTTTTCAGTGAACATTGCGAGCCAGATGGAAACGGTCCTGTACACATTTACCGGCGGGACAGATGGGGGCTCCCAATTCGGGAGTGGTATTGGACGCCTCAGGAAACCTCTACGGCGCCACTATTTATGGAGGCTCCGGTTATGGAACGATCTTCGAAGTGAGTTCGACCGGCGTGTTCACTATACTGTACAGCTTCACCGGTGGCACGGACGGGAAAAATCCCTAGGGGGCTTGGTGGTCGGGCCCAACGGAAACCTTTGGGGCGTTACCGCGTTTGGGGGTTCCGGAAACAGCGGCTCAATCTTCCAACTCGTGCCGTAGCCGCCGGGTCAGAGGCGCTGCGCTTCCGCACGTTGAAAAGTACTGCCCGGCAGTGCGACGATTGCTGAGGGATGGATCGCACGGACAGGGTGCTCGCGCTGGACTGGCTCAGGGGCTTAGGCGTCCTGATCATGCTGCAAGGGCACCTGTTCAATTCGTTCGCGAGGGCCGATCTCCGCAATCATCCGGTTTACGTTCTTTCGCAGTTCATCGGCGGCATGCCGGCGCCCATCTTTTTATTCCTGGTGGGCGTTACGCTGGCGTTCCGGATAGATCGGGGCGACCGCGAGGGGCTACCGCCGGCGGCACGACTGAGGTCCGCGCTACGGCGGGCGGCGTGGCTGCTGGCCGTCGCCCTGGTTTTCCGGCTGCAGTTGTGGCTGTTTGCGTGGGGGAATCCCTGGACGGAGATCGTCCGCGTGGACATCTTGAACTGCATGGCGCTGGGCGTGGCGGTGCTTTCGCCGGCGGCTTTGTTGACGCCGCTCCGGAGAATCACCTGGTGCGCCGCGGCCGGGTTGGCCATCGCCGGATTGGCGCCGGTGGTCTTAATGCCGGACTGGTCCGGGGCTCCCTGGCTGCTGCGCAATTACCTTGTCCCCAACAAGGCCTACTT
>DATNMW010000005.1:0-14015 GCA_035602155.1 Bryobacteraceae bacterium
GCAACGGCTATCAACATCGATTCCTCATCGCACCGAACAACCTGCAGCAGACCGGTCTGGGCATCAGGGGCAAGGAAGAGTTTCTGCATGGCTGGTCCGTTGTGTTCAACGCTTCAACTGGCATCAATCCGCAGTCCGGCCAACTCGCCAACGCGTCAGTTACCGACATCGCCAACAACGGCCTTCCCAGGAGGAGCTATTCGGAAGCCATCGACGGCGCGCGCGCTGGCCAACCCTTCAATGACGAATTCTATGCCGGTATATCGTCCGCGTATCTCGGCACGCTGACCTTCGGTCGTCAGCGCTCTCTCGGCACCGATGCGATGCTCGTTTACGATCCGGCCGGCGGCAGCTATGCCTTTTCGTACATCGGCTATAACGGCACGATGGCCGGCGGTGGCGACACCGAGGACAGCCGTTGGGACGACGCCCTGAAGTATCGCCTCACCTATGGCCCAGTCCAATTCGGCGCGATGTATAAATTCGCCGATGGTTCGGGCGGCTGCTACTCGGCCTCCGCCACCTGGACTGCCGCCACCTGTACGCCGGAAGCGGCGCATAACAACGCCTATGGATTCGACCTCGGCGAAGGCTTCGGCAAGTTCTCCGCAGACGTAGTCTACCAACGTTACAACCAGGCGATCAGCGTATTGAACCCCTTGCTGGGGCCCCAGAGTCCCACGCAGTCATATCAGTCGACCACCGACAGCATTAATACAGACCCCATCAATGGGGCCAATCTGATTGGAACGACCAACACCGTATATGGCATCGTGACCGACAACCGCGCCATTATGTTCGCTGCCAAGTATACGTGGGACCCGTTCAAGTTGTTTGCCGGCTACGAATACATTCGGCAGGCTAACCCGTCGAACCCGTTGGGCGTCGGCGCCCTGGACCAGGGCGGTTATCTCATGAGCGGCGTCGAAGACGACAATCTTGATTCTCCCAAGCACGTGCAGATCTGGTGGACGGGCTTGAAATACGCTATCGACAGGAAAACCGACATCACTTTGTCCTGGTATCATCAGTTGCAGAACGACTTCCGTGTTCCGACGGCCTGCTCGTCCGAAGCCGGTTTCCGCGCCTCCTGCGCGGGCACCCTCAACGAGTTGTCGCTCTATGCCGACCATCATTTCACTAAGCGTTTCGACGGCTTTGCCGGAATTGCGTATTCCTACGTGAGTGGCGGTCTGGCCATCGCCATTCCCCATGGCCCCGGCGTCCCCTATAAGTACGACAACAACCTTGCTCCCACAGTCGGTGGTCGTTTCACCTTCTGATCGCTTCCGCGGCGGGCTCAGTCGAGATCCCACATGGGTACCTGAAGCGCGCGAGCGGCGGTGCAGGGCCGGCAGCATCACTGGCGCGTAGCTGTGCGCGCGGCGCAATCTTCCGGAGTCGGCTCATCAACCGTTCGAACACGCCTTTCCCTCATATCGATCGCTGTAGCTCACGCCGGTGCGGCCGGCATGGCGCCAGATCTTAGCCGCCGCGAAGAGGAAGCGTAGGCGCGAAGTGGCCAGAGTCGTGTGGCGCAGTTCCGTGGCATCGGCCTGCGGTTCGCGGTTGAACAACATCAGCCAGCAGTTCAGGTTGTAGGCCAGCATGGCCAACTGGAAATGATTGCCATTCACATCGAAACGGCCTGATGGATGCGCCGCCAGCCCGGCATCGCCGTTCGCCTCTTTGATCGGGTTTTCGGAACCCGCCCGCCGGTTGTAGAACCAGACCACGCCAACACGTACGGAGCGTATGTGGGGCGGTTTGATTTTATTGGGTTCGGGAGCAATCTGCTCCACCCTTCGTTTTTCGGGCGTTTTCCGCCTATTCTCTTCTTTGTCTGTAATGGTTATGGCACCCGGAAGGGCACGTTGCTCGAGAGCGTGCTGCTGGCTACCACCTGAACTGTTCCGGTGGTGGCGCCGGCGGGTACGGTGGTAGTGATTTCGGAACTCGAAACCACGGTAAATACAGCCGCAGTGCCGTTGAATGTGACGCTGGTTGCGCCGGTCAGATTTGTCCCCAGGATCTTGACGGCCGAACCAACCGCGCCGGAAGTGGGCAGCGTTTCCACAAACGGACCCAGACCTACGGACAGGCTGTAGACGGCGCCGGCGCCGTAGGCTCCGCCATAGAACGTTGTCCCGTAAAACACCCCATTGGTGTCCTGGGCGACAGGCGCCTGCGGGTTAGCGCCGTCCGCGCAGTTGGTTAGGGCGCAGAAGCTGTATAGCGTCGTCAGCGTGCCACTGGGGGTGATCCTGAATATTGTCCCGCCGCCGTTGGCGCCGCCCGTATATGTTGTTCCGCCGAGGTCCCCGTTAGTTGCCTGGATCAGGGCCGCCATCGGTTCTATGCCATCCACGCATCCGCTTAGGGAGCAGAAGCTATAGATCGTCGTCTGGGCGCCGCCGGGGGTGATTTTGTAGACAGTCCCTTGGCCCGCCGCGCCGCCGCCGCCGGTTGTGCCATAGAGGTACCCGTTGGTGGCCTGCACTAGCCCGGCGAAGGGGAGGGAGCCATCCGCGCATCCGCTGACGGCGCAGAAGCTGTATAAGGTCGTGAATGTGCCGGTGGGAGTGATTTTGAAGACTGTCCCATAGTTGCCGTGGACCCCGCCACCCGCGGTTGTCCCGTAGAAATCCCCGTTGGTGGCTTGGACCAGCCCGGCCTGGGGGTATTCGCCGTCGGTGCATCCGCTGACGGAACAGAAGCTGTAAAGCGTCGTCAGCGTACCACTCGGGGTGATTTTGAAGACCGTCCCGCAGCCGTAGGGGACGCAGTTCGCCCCGCCTTTGTAGGTGGTCCCGTAGAAGTCCCCATTGGTGCCCTGGATCAGGCCGGCCTCGGGGCTGTCGCCGTCGGTACAGCCGCTGAGGGCGCAGAAGTCGTAGACCGCGGTCAGGACGCCACCTGGGGTGATTTTAAAGATCGTTCCCGCGCCGTTGCCGGAGGCATTGAGGTTCGTCCCGCCAGTCTGGGTGGCGCCGTACAAGTATCCGTTGGTGGCTTGGAGCAGCCCGGCCGAGGGGCTGTCACCGTCGGCGCATCCACTTAGCGAGCAGAAGCTGTATAGGCTGGTGAAGGCCCCAGCCGGGGTGATCCGGAAGACGGTTCCGTAAGGGGTGCCGTAGGCTCCGCCATTCACGGTTGTGCCGTAGAGATCGCCATTGAGGGCCTGGGTCAATCCGGCGGCGGGATTGGCGCCGTAATGGCTATTGAAGCTGTGCAGCCTGGTGTAGGTCTGTGCCGGCAGGGCGATTGTCAGGGTGGCATACAGCGCAAGAACGCCGTACGCTATGGCCGAGTGCGGGGTGGTCGAACTGTTAACGATTGGTTTCATCGAACTACTCCTTTTGTTGGATTGTTTATTCTTTGATTCGACGTTTCGGTCGGGTGGAATGATGCCAGGGGGATCCAACGCGAGAGGCGCGAGACGGTCTGGAAAAACTCGGTCACGGTGGAACCGCCATTTATGATACAGCCGCTCGTGCGCGGAGTACAGTCTTAATTGGAATATTACTGAGTGCGAGATCGAACAAGTGCGGCCTCCGGCGACCTTAGCCGGCGGGCACCACGATATTGCCGATGCTGCCGTTGATGGTGACGGTCCCCGTAGCCGTCGCGCCATCGGCCGACACGCCCGCCGGATACACGAAGTTCAATTGGTAAATGATCTCGCCGGGCGCCGCTCCGCAGTAAGTGACCTGCGCCGTGGCGCCGCCGATAGTCAGTGTGCATGTGTTCGCCGTCCACAGTGCCGCCAAAGGGGCCGGCGTGCCGTCGCTGAGCGGGGAAGTGGTCGGGCCGAAACCGTTACCCCACAGAGTGCAGTCCATCCCCGGTTGTGGCAGCGAGCCGTTCGGGCAGCTCAGTATCGCTATGCCGTTTACGCCGAACACCGATGGAGCGGCGCTCGCCAACGTGATGGGAACCGCATTGCTCAGCACGCCGTTGAGCATCACTTCGACGTTCAGCGGCGGCCCCACCAGGCTATCCCATGGAACGGCGAAGTTGATCTGTTCCGGCGAAAGGTAGATCAGCGGCGAGGCCGCGCCGTTCACGAATACCTGCACGCCCGAAGCGTCCTCCGGGAACATGCCGGCCGCGGAATCGAACGTCGCGCTGTTGATGGTGGCCGCCAGGCTGGGGCCGTAAATGCCTGCCAGGCTGCCGGGAGTCAGCGCCGGCCCGTAGCTGGCCGCATCCACAATGCCGCCCGCGTTGATCACCGGACCGGCGGTGCTCACGGCCTGGTAAACGCGCACGTAATCGACCAGCATCTGCTGGTTGGGGAAGGCCGCGTTGGGATCCGGCGTGCCCAGAAAAGTGCCGGGGCCGCCGATAGCCAGATTCAGCAGGATGAAGAAAGGAGCGTCAAAAACCCATGGGGCGCCCGAGGGCAGCGAGTTCGGTGTGCGGGTCTCATAGGAAATCCCATCGACGAAGAATCCGATGGAATCCTGCGACCACTCGAGGGCGTAGACGTGATAGTCGCCGGACACCGTTTCGCCGAAAGGCAGCGTGGTCGACATGCCTATACCGGACCCCCCGTTGTAGTCGGCCGCTCCCGCGGAGCTACTGACGGGACCATGAATGGTGCCATTATTGACGATGGCATTATTGTTGAAGGTCCCGAAGTTTTCCATAATGTCGACCTCGCCGCACGCGGGCCAGCTTACTGTTTGGATGCTTTCGCCGAGCATCCAGAAGGCGGGCCAGACACCCATGCCGAAGGGCAGTTTGATGCGCGCCTCCACTCTGCCGTATGTCCAGCTCAGGTCGGTGGTCTGCGTGGAAGCTCCCGGTGCGCCGGTCTGCAGCCGGGCCGAAGTGAAATTGCCGCTGGAGTCGCGGATGGCCTGAATCACCAGGTTGCCTTGGCCGTCTTGAAAAACGTTATTCGGCGAGTTGGTGTAGGTCTCCAATTCACCGTTGCCCCAACCGCCGCCGCCCAGATCGTAGTTCCAATTGGCGGGGTTCGGCAGCGAGCCGGCGGGCCCGTTGAATTCGTCGCTCCAGACGAGCTGCCACGAGGTTTGCGCCGGGGCGGTCTGCGCCACGGCGGAGGTTGCGGCAAACAAGGCCGCGAATGCAAACGCAAAAACGGTGCGCATACGTATATATTAAGCTTGATTCGAACTCTTTATGAAGACCTTCCTTCCCGCAATGGCTCTGGCGTGTGCGTCGCTTCACGCGCAGCCCGCCGCCCCGCTCGCCCTCCGCGAGCATTGGGCCATCCAATCGTCCGCGCTGGACGAGGATTCGGGCGACGTAATTTCCAAGCCCGGCTATAAAACCACCGGCTGGTACCCCGCCACCATGCCATCCACCGTGGTGGCCGCACTGGTCGCGGACCGCGTATATCCCGATCCGGGCTTCGGCATGAACCTGCGCGCGTTCGCCGGAACCAGCTATCCGATCGGGATGAACTTCTCGAATGTCCACATGCCGCCGGACAGCCCGTACCGCGTTCCCTGGTGGTTTCGCACGGAGTTTCAAGCGCCCCTGCATAACGGAGAGCATAAGGGCGAGACCCTGTGGCTGCGCTTCGACGGCATCAACTATCGCGCCAATGTGTGGCTCAACGGCAAGCGCATCGCGGATTCCGGCAGCATGGCCGGCGCCTGGCGCTTGTTCGAATACAACGTGACGGATGCCATCCGGCCGGGCGCCGCCAACGCCCTCGCGGTGGAAGTATCCGCGCCGCTGCCCGACGATCTTGCCATCACTTTTGTGGATTGGAATCCAGGCATGCCGGACAAAGACATGGGCCTGTGGCGCGACGTGCATCTGGATACCACCGGGCCCGTGGCCATCCGTTTCCCGCAGGCTATTACGCATCTGAATCCGCCGGCGAACGATAAAGCCGAGCTGACCATCGGCGCGGAACTGGTCAATGCGACCAAGCGCCCGGTCAGCGGAACTTTGAAGGGCGAGATCGAAGGCATCGCCTTCGCGCAGGAAGTACATCTGGCGGCGAACGAGACCAAAGTCGTCAAGTTCACGCCCGATAAGTTCGCCCAGCTCAAGATCGACCATCCGCGGTTGTGGTGGCCAATCCAAGTAGGTACGCCCAACCTTTATGCCTTGAAGCTGCAATTTGAAACCGGCGGCTCGGTGTCGGACCAAAGCACCACGCGCTTCGGCATGCGCGAAGCGACTTCCATACTCGACGAGCAGAATCACCGCGTGTTCCGCATCAATGGTAAGAATATCCTGATCCGCGGCGCGGGCTACACCTTCGATATGATGCTGCGCACGTCGCCGGAGAGGCAGGCGGCCGAGCTGAAGTATGTGCGCGACATGAACCTGAATACGGTGCGCCTGGAGGGCAAGCTTGAAGACGACCACTTCCTCGATCTGACGGATGAGATGGGCATCCTGGTCACTCCGGGCTGGTGCTGCTGCGATCACTGGGAGAAGTGGGACAACTGGAAGGACGACGATCATTCCATCGCGGCCGCGTCGTTGCGCGACCAGATCCGCCGGCTGCGCAGCCATCCCTCGGTCTTCAATTGGATGAACGGGAGCGACAATCCGCCGCCGGCGGAGGTGGAGAAGAAATATATAGAGATCGAGAAGGAGTTAGACTGGCCGAATCCGTTTGAGTCGTCGGCCACCGAGAGACCCACCGACGTCAGCGGCAAGACCGGCGTGAAGATGAGCGGGCCTTACGATTGGGTACCGCCTAACTACTGGCTACTGGATAAGACCCGCGGCGGCGCGCACGGTTTCAATTCCGAGACTGGCCCCGGACCGGCAATTCCGCCGATCGAAAGCCTGCGCAAGATGCTGCCGGAGGATCGTTTGTGGCCGGTCAATACGTGGTGGGATTACCATGCGGGGGGCGGCGCATTCAAGGATCTGAAGAATTTCACCACCGCGCTGGACGCGCGCTACGGCCCATCGGGCGGCGTCGAGGAATTCGCGCGCAAGGCGCAGGTGATGGCTTACGAAAGCCACCGCGCGATGTTCGAGGCTTACGGGCGGAATAAGTACACATCCACGGGAGTCGTTCAATGGATGTTGAACAATGCCTGGCCGTCCATGATCTGGCATCTGTACGACTGGTATCTGCGGCCGGGCGGCTCTTACTTCGGGGCCAAGAAGGCCAACGAGCCGCTGCACATTCAGTATAGCTACGACGATCAGTCGGTGGTGGTGGTGAATTCTTTCTATCAGGCATATCCCGGGATGAAGGCGCACGCCTGGGTCTATAACATCGATATGACGCAGAAGTACGCCAAGGATGCCACCTTGGATGTGGGCGAAGATAGCTCCACGCGTGTACTTACAATTCCCACGATCAATGGGCTGTCTTCGACTTACTTCGTGCGGCTGACTCTGGAAGACGCATCGGGAAAGACGGTCAGCAACAACTTCTATTGGCTTTCGACTAAGCCCGACGATCTGGATTGGGATGAGTCGACCTGGTACTACACCCCTCAGAAAACCTACGCCGACTATACCGCGCTAAACAACCTGCCGCCGGTGGAACTGAGGTATTCGGCCGAATCGGAAGTGCAGGGCGATGACGGCATTACGCGCGTAACTGTAGAAAATCCATCGCGCCATCTGGCCTTCGCCGTACACCTGATGGTGAAGACCGTAAAGCGCGACGAGGAGGATGTGCGGGAGGAAGCCGAGATACTGCCGGTGATCTGGGAAGATAACTACTTCCCGCTGCTGCCGGGAGAGAAGCGCACTGTAACGGCAACCTACAAAGCCTCCGACGCAGGCAAGAAGCCCCCAGCCATCCAAGTAGAAGGCTGGAACGTGCGGTAGGACGGGCCTCCTGGCCTGTCCCCGGCCTGTGCCTCACTGGCTAATAGCTTCCGCCACCCCACGTTGTTCCATCGGCACAAAATCCCGCGCCTCATACCCCGTATAGATCTGCCGCGGCCGGGCGATCTTCTGTTCCGGATCCTCCAGCATCTCCTGCCACTGCGCCAGCCAGCCGACGGTGCGCGGAATGGCGAACAGCACCGTGAACATCTCCGGATTAAATCCCATGGCCTGATACATGATGCCGGAGTAAAAGTCCACATTGGGATAAAGCTTGCGCTTCACGAAATACTCGTCTTCGAGCGCGATACGCTCCAGTTCCAGCGCGATCTCCAGCTTGGGATTGTAGCCGGTGACTTCGAAGACCTTGCCGGCGGCCCACTTGATAATGCGCGCGCGCGGGTCGTAATTCTTGTAGACGCGATGTCCGAAGCCCATCAATTTACCCTTGCCGGCCTTGACGCTATCGACATAGGCGGGTACGCGGTCTTTGGCGCCGATCTCATCGAGCATGCGCAGCACCTCTTCGTTCGCGCCGCCATGCAGCGGGCCGGATAGCGCCGCCGCGGCCGCCGCTGTCGCCAGAAACGGATCGGCTTGGGAACTGCCCACCGCGCGCATCACGTTGGTGCTGCAGTTTTGTTCGTGGTCGGCGTGCAGGATAAACAGGATGTCGAGCGCGCGCGCCAGCACGGGGTTGGCTTGATACTTCGGCTCGACCATCCGCCACAACATGTTCATGAAGTTTTCGGTGTAGGTCAGGTCGTTATCGGGATAGACGTAAGGAAAGCCGACGCTGTGACGGTAAGTGTAGGCCGCGATGGTCGGAACCTTGCCGATCAGCCTGCGGATTTGCAACTGGCGGACCTCCGGGTCCAGCACGTGGCGCGCCTCAGGGTACACGGTCGATAGGGCCACCACCGTACTGATGAACATGCCCATGGGATGCGAGTTGTATCGGAAACCTTCCAGGAATTTCTTGGTGGTCTCATGCAGCATGGTGTGGTAGGTGATGCTCTCCACCCACGGTTTGAGTTCCGCCGCGGTGGGCAACTCGCCGTTCAGCAGGAGGTAAGCGACCTCCAGGAACGTGCAATTCTCGGCCAACTGCTCGACGGGATATCCGCGATACCGGAGGATGCCTTTGTCGCCGTCGATGAAGGTGACGGCGCTTTGGCAGGACGCCGTGTTCAAGAAGGCCGGATCGTAAGTCATCACGCCGAAGTCTTCGGGTCCGGTCTTGATCTGGCGCAGATCCATGGCCCGGATGGCGCCTTTATAAAACGGGAGATCGTAGGCGGCGCCGGTGCGCCGGTCCACGATATTGAGGACGTCCTTGTCCATTCGCAGTCTCCTGGCAACTTCCATATACAGGATACTGCAAAGGCGCGCACGTCGCGATCCGCCCACGAAACGGTACCGAGCCGCGACCGCGAGGGAGCGGTTGCCGCCGCTTGTCTAGTAGACGCGCTCTGGTAGACAGTCTGCTATGGTGAGCTCGACAAACATGCCAAACCGCATTGAACTCATCCAGGGCGCCCTCGACCTGCTCATCCTCCAGGTGCTGCAATGGGGGCCGCACCATGGCCATGGCATCGGACAGGCGATCCGCATCCGGTCGCAGGATGCGTTGCAGGTCGAGCATGGCTCCCTGTATCCCGCGCTGCACCGGCTGGAAGGCCAAGGCTGGCTGGCGGCGGAATGGAAGATGTCGGAAGCCAACCGCCGCCCCCGCCATTACAAGCTCACGTCCAAGGGCCGGCGGCAACCGATCGAAGAACAATCCAGGTGGAAACAACTGGTGCGCGCGGTGGCCCGCACCATGAAGCCCGTCAAAAAGTGAACCCATGTGGCGTTTCTTCCGGAAACAGCCTCTCTAGCCTACAATCTTACACGGCCGCATCATCTCGTTGTCTTCAAGTTCCGGAACGTGGCAATGCCAGACGTGGCGGAACCCGTCGCCGGGTTTTGACGCAGGTATGCTTTCGCATCGGATGGCTGGCGATTGAGTACCTGGAACTGCTTCCGGTCAGCTTTGACGATACCGTCACTCTTGCCCGGCCCGAACCACACTGTTCTCGCTGCCAGGCGTGGTGGTCAACTGTATGCTGCTGAACGCAGACATCCGCGCCGCAAGCCATTCTCGGCTGCGGCGCGCTCAATCTTCGCCTCAAGCTCGTGTGTGAAATGGACTTCCATCGTCTATCGAGGAAAGCATCCTCACTTGGCCGGCAGCGGCCGCATCATCGGATTCCGGAACTCGACCACGCTCCCCTTATTATGTTGCTGCAGCGCCAACAGGCCCTTCATATACGTGTTCTTCTGGTCCACGTAATCCACAACCACCTTGTCGTTCACCTTGATCACGATATGATTGCCGTCGGCGATGACGTCCTGCGTCCACCAAGTATCATCCGGGACGAGTTGCTCCTTGATGTCGGCGAAACGGTACAGGCTGCCTGTGCGGCGCCAGTCGGAATGCGTATTGTTCACCTGGGCCTCGTAACCGGCCGGCCACTCGGGCCCGAACTTCGCGCGGAAATACATGCCGGAATTGCCGCCATGGTTGATCTTGACTTCGGCCTTGAACTCGCAGTTTTCACACTCGTGCAGCATGTAGAACAGATGGCTGCGCTCGCCGTCGCCTACGATTTTGCCGTCCTTCACGGACCAGCTCTCGGGGTTATCGCCCGCCTTCCAGCCATCCAGCGTCTTGCCGTCGAACATGGCAATCCATCCGCCGCCGTCATCCGCCGCCAGCAGACAAGCCGCCGCCACCAGGCCGGCCGCCGCTAGCCGCATCGGGAAACTCATTCGTGTACCTCGCTTTCGCGGCCATTTTACTACAACCTGCTATCCTGAAGGCGCATGTATCTGAAAATCCTGGCGCACCCGGTTTTCGTCAACCTGAACTTCCATATGCCGATGATCGTGGACCTTTCCCATCCGCTGGTGATGCTGCAAGGCGAGAACGGTTCGGGCAAATCCACGCTGCTGCATTCGATCTACTACGCGTTGCGCGGCCAGCAGGTGGATGGCTACATCTACCGCCTGGATACCGGTCACGTGAAGCTCGGCGAAGTCTACCTGTTCGACGCCGAGGCGCACAATCCGCGCACGAATCCGGAATTTTTCAAAGACGACCCGCGCATGCAGGAGTTTCTGAGCATGGCCAGCCACGGGCAAGTGATGCTGAGCATGTTCCGGGAGAACTTTCCCGGTTTGCCGGACGGCGCCGTGCTGTTGCTCGATGAGCCGGAGATGGCGCTCTCGGTTTCCAATCAGCGGCGCATTCTGAAGATGCTGCTCGAACTGGTGGACCAAAAGAAATTCCGCGTGATTTGCGCCACACACTCGCCGGTGCTGATCGAAGCGCCGGAGACCTACACCATCAACCTCGACAACCACATCAATAAGAACGTTCTGGCGACGGATCTGGGCGTGCAGGGCGCCAGCACGATTCAGTAGGCCGGGTGGCGTATACGGGTGCATTGACTTTTTCCCGCGCAGTGTCGATTCCGGCAGCGCCCAATCGTCATAATGACGGAGAAGAACACCATGGCAAACGCCTTCGTACATGTGGAACTGAGCACGACCGATGTGGATAAAGCGAAAGCCTTCTACGGAAAGCTTTTCGAATGGACGCTGGAGGACGTCCCGATGGGACCCGCCGGCGCCTACACGATGATCAAAGTCGCGAAAGGAACGGGCGGGGGGATGGTGAAGCAGCCGGTTCCCGGCGCGCCGTCCGCGTGGCTCGCCTACGTGGAAGTCGACGACATCGCGGCGGCCACGCAGAAGGCCCGCTCACTCGGCGCGACGATTATGCAGGATGTGACTGAGGTAATGGGTATGGGTTGGCTGAGCATCCTGATCGACCCGACCGGGGCCGCGCTCGGTCTCTGGCAGACCAAGAGATAGCCGCACTTCATGCGGCCGCACGGAGGGGGTCCGGGGGGACCGCTCGGACCAGGTCTCGGACCACAAGCGTTCCGGTCGCGACGAGGCGGGATCAATTTACAGGACCGGCCTGTCGATCGGGGAGACCAACGCTATCTTGGACGCCTTTGGAGACTGCGGTAAACGGCTGCGCGGATCGCCTCGCGACTCTTAATCTGCATCACTTCAAATCGGTTGCGGCCGCATTCGGAATCCGCGCGGTGACGCCGCCGTAGGCATGGAAGGAGCAGGGTCAGTCACTATGAGAAGAAGTAACGTGCTGCTGCGCCTGCAGGAGTCGCTGCTCGACGAGGCGCGGCGCGTCTCAGAAAGCGAGAGGGGTGGTGCTCAACCAGTTCATCAACGTGGCGGTTGCAGAGAAGCTGTCGGCGTTGCGGACTGAAGAATACTTTCGCCTGCGCTCCACCTGCGCCGACGTTCCCCAGGCCAAACGAATTCCGCGGCGCGCCGGAAAAGGGAAGCCGCCGGTTGCGGGGGCCGAAATCCAGTCGGCGGCTCTCGGTGGTGGACCCCTGTATCGAGTACGCACCGTAAACAAACCCCCACTATACGATATCGCATGCAATATCCTTCTAACCCCGCGGATAGCAGCCCAGAACCTTCAGCACGTCGGCCAACTCGCGCAGGTGGCCGAGAGCGTTCTGGGCCGCCGGCGCATCCACGCGGCCGAGGAAGTCCAAATAGAAGAGATATTCCCACGGTTTGCCGCGCAGCGGCCGCGATTCGATCTTGGTGAGATTCAGATCCCGGAGTGCGAAAGCACTGAGGCAACGGAACAAAGCGCCGGGGATGTTGCGTGTAGAGAACACAATTGAGGTTTTCCACTGCGCATTTGGGGGTACCCCCAGGGTATATTTGCGGGTATGATCCTGGGTCCGAAGGAGGAAGAAGCGGGTAAAATTCCGGCGGTCGTCCTCGATCGAACGCCGCAAAATACGCGCGCCGTAGATCTCGGAGGCCACTGCGGAAGCGATGGCGCCGGCATCGCTAAGTCCTTCTTCCATAATCATTTTGGCGCTTCCGGCGGTGTCGTAATAAGTAACCCGTTCGATGCCCGGGTGGCGTGTGAAGAAATCCAGGCACTGGTTCAGCGCAACCGGATGCGAGTATACGCGCCGGATGCGGGAGAACGGCACCCCCGGGGGCGCCATCAGGTTGTGAACGATGCGCACATTGGTTTCCGCCACGATAGGAAACTCGTAACGCTGGAGGTGGTCGTAATTCTCGTGTACCGAGCCTGCCAGCGTATTTTCAATGGGAATTACCGCCCCCGCGGCGGACCCGTCCTGCAGGCTGCGGAAAACATCTTCGAAGCGCGGGCAGGGAAGCACGTCGATCGTAGCGCCCAGCAGTTTGCGGGCGGCTTCCTCGCTGAATGCGCCGCGTTCTCCCTGGAAAGCGATGAGGAGCGGTTTAGCAGCGCGGCGGGTCATTGCGCGGGCCCATCCCACCGGCGCACCTGCGCATCGGGCACCCCCATCAGGTCCAGCACGCGGTCCACGGTGTGGTCCACAAGGTCGAGAACGGTTTGCGGACGATTGTAGAATCCCGGAATAGGCGGCGCAATAATGGCTCCCATCTCGGTGAGCGCCACCATGGTGCGCAGGTGGCCCAGGTGGAAAGGCGTTTCGCGTACCATCAGCACCAGTTTGCGGCGTTCCTTCAGGGCTACGTCCGCGGCGCGCAGGAGCACGTTGGAGGTGATGCCTGCGGCAATGGCGGACATAGTCTGGATAGAGCAAGGCGCCACCACCATGGCGTCCAGCGGAAACGATCCGCTGGCGAGGCGGCAGGAGATATCCTCTAGGGAATAAGAGTGTTGCGCCAACTTCTTAAGGTCGGCGGCGCGGCTCCCGGTTTCCAGAAATAGGGTCTTTTCGCCGGCGCGGGTGAGCACCAAGTGGATCTCCACGGCGGGATTTCGGTGCAGCCGCTCCAGCAACCGCACGCCGTAGATGGCGCCGCTGGCGCCCGCGATTCCCACTACAATTTTCAAAATTAGCCTCTTGCGCCGGCATCTGTTCCGAATTCAGAACAAAATCGGCTATTTTTGCCTTGTCTAGGACCCTGCGCCCGATTATAATCGAAAGCGGTATGCCGGGGCTATGCTCGGAGCGAACATTATAGCCGGGTTCATCGCATGAAGGACGCCGGACAGAAGCTTAAGCGCGCACGTGAGCGGCTCAACCTCCGCTATCGCGATGTGGAACAGGCTAGCATCCGGATCGCCGAACTGCGCCAGAACGACGACTTTGCCATCGCGC
>DATNMW010000006.1:0-92607 GCA_035602155.1 Bryobacteraceae bacterium
AATTTCCACCGGCCGCGCGGGGCGCCGGAGCGGGTGATCGACGCCCAAGGAAAGCAACGGAAACGGTATCGCTGGTATGCCACTCCCTGGGAAATCGGGTCTCCTTTCTTTGAATGTTGATCGGTGTGCCATTGTCGATTCTCTATGTGCTCATGGATGGCACAGGGGCGCCTGTAGTGAAAAAGGAGACTGCGGGGCGGGCCGGCAAAAAGGATGGGGAACCGGCACGCACGCGCGAAGTCAAGCTGGGTTGCGTCTTTACCCAGACCACATGGGATGCGAAAAGCTATCCCATCCGCGATCCCGATTCCACCACCTATGTGGCCGCCATTGAACCATCGGAACAGTTTGGCAAACGTCTCTACCTGGAAGCCTGGAAGCGGGCTGGAGTCGATACCACAAGGCTGCTACGCTCTGGCCTGCACGAAACCTCTATGCGGCTCACAATCCTTGCCGGCGATACCGGAAGGTGACAGCACGGCGGGTCTCCCGCCAAATGGCGGATCCGGCAAGATGCCCAGCCGCAACGGCGCGTCCGTCTAGATCCGGCGCAACAGCAGCGCCGAATTCTTGCTCCCGAACGCGATGCAATTGGACACCGCGTGCTCAATATCCATGCGCCGCCCCACGTCCGGGATGTAGTCCAAATCGCACTGTGGGTCGGGCTCCTGCACGTTGATCGTGGGATGCACCACGCCATCCCGCATGGCCAGCAGCGTAGCCGCTATGCCCGCCGCGCCGCAGGCTCCTTGGGGATGCCCGATCAGGCTCTTCAGCGACGATCCCGCCAGCTTGTACGCGTGTCCGTTGAAGGCCAGCTTCACCGCGCGCGTCTCAATGCGGTCGTTCAATTCCGTGGCGGTGCCGTGATAGTTCACGTATTGCACATCGCCGGGCGCGATGCCGCCTTCATCCATGGCCATTTGCATGGTGCGCGCGGGCTCTTCGCCGCACTCTTCCAGGCGCACGCGGTGATATGCTTCGCAGGTGGACCCGTATCCCGCCACTTCGCCATAGATGTGCGCGCCCCGGGAGCGGGCCCGCTCCAGATCCTCCATCACGAAGAACCAGGCCCCCTCGGCGATCACGAATCCGTCGCGGTCCCGCGAAAAAGGCCGCGAGGCCCTCTCGGGCTCCGAATTCCAGCGCGTGCTCATGATCCGCATCAGGACGAACCCGCGCAAGATCAGCGGCGCGATGGGCGCGTCCACGCCTCCCGCCACCATGGTGTCCAGCACGCCCATCTGAATGTTGCGGTAGGCGTAGCCGATGGCGTCGGTGGAGGAGGTGCACCCTGTCGAAATGATGTGGCTCATGCCGCGGAAGCCGAAGCGCATGGAGATCTCGCTGGCCAGTGTGCCGATGGTGGATGTCGGGATCACGTACACGCTGCACTGCTTCTGCTTGCCGGAATAATAAAGGCGGTACTGCTCTTCGGTGAACTCCAGGCTGCCGCCGCCCGACCCGACGATGACGCCGATCTGCCGCAGTTCTTCGCGCGTCATCGATCCGGTGTCGACGTGGGCGTCCTGCAGCGCTTCGCGCACCGCGGCGGCGCCCAGCGGCACCACCCGCGACACGTGCTGGCGGTCCTTCGGATCGACTTCCTTCAACTCATCGAACCCCACCACCTCGCCCGCCACCTGCACGGGCGAACTGCACGGGTCGAAGCGGCTGATGCGGCGCACCCCGCTGACCCCTTTGCGGCTTGCCGCCCAGAAGGCCTCTCTGCCAATTCCATTGGGGCTCACGGCCCCGATCCCGGTGATGACTACGCGACGTTTCATTTGCGCTGACGTTTTGCCTTTGCCAATAGGACAGTATAGGCTGATTCCATGGGGGCTGGCGAGAACCCACACAAAAAATCGGAGGCGGACACCCTCCAGTCCGGCCTGGATGCCGGGATTGTCGCCGCCCCGAATCTTCCCGTATGGCTGGCGCTCGTCATGGCTGCCACCTTCTGCGGCGAAGCGGTCCTTGGCCGGGATTTTCCCTTCCGGACCGTGGCGGGGCTGGCGCTCTATCAGGTCCTTTGCGGGATCGTCGGCGCCCTATTCGGTCTCGGCTGGTATTACCTGTCGTTCGCTATTCTGTTGCGGAATATCAATCCACTCATTACACTGTACACCCATCGCGGCACCCTGATGGCGGCCCGTTCCGAGGCGAGCAGTTCCAATGCCGGGTAAAACCCGCAAACAGGCATTGCAGGAATTTCTGGGTGCCGGGCGGATCACGGCCATCGGCCAAGCCGAATGGCAGGCCGCACTACGCACGCTAGCGCCCATCTCGGAAAATTACCTGCGCGATCTGCTGCGCGCTACCGGACTCCCCTTCGCGCAACCTTACGCCGGCGTCCGCCAGGGGTCTTTCGCGGATCTGGAGCGCGACCTGCGCGAGATGCTCGCTGTCTATGCCGACGCCGTGCGCCTTGGCGACCGGCAGCGTGCGCGCTATTGCCGGCGCCAGACGATCGCCGCGAAAGACCGCGCGCGTTTCCTGGCGCGCCACCCCAGGACCTCGCTCGAAAAAAAGGCGCAGAAGGAGGAGATGGCGCAGTGGATGCTCGTTTGGCTGGAGAATCCCGAAGTGTTTCCGGCCTGGGTCGAGATCCGCAAGCGCTATTGCAAATCCACCGATTCCACCTGAACCGTTTCGCCATCCAGCGGACCGGTGACTTTGGCCTTCAGGTCGCTTTCAGGCGGCCAATACCCTGGCGTTGCCGGGCGTTGCGTTGCCCACCTTGTCGTTGGAAATTCGAGAACTCGTCACAATCGGATCGAGGCAGCCTGGGCGGGACGCAAACCGAGTATTTAAGCATTTAAAGGAATAGATCGTGACGGATACCAGCCAACGTGGTTACATCAGCAGCCCCGCAACCGACCTACCGGCGGGATATCGGCCGCCGCCGTCGATGCCTGCCGGCAAGTTGGGGTTGAACCGCCCGGCATGGACAATTTCGTAGCCGGGTCCGACTCCCTAACGCAAGTCTACCCGCTCCTCGACCAGGCCGACATCTAGATCGCGATTCTGGCGTCTCAATACGGCTTTAATTCCCGCTGGCGAAAGGAAGTCGTTTGCCGAACTGAAGTACGAGCACGCGGTCGAGAGAGGAATCCCACGCCTAATCTTTGTGAGCAGCGGAGATCGCACCGCGCGGGTCCGGACGTAGAGAATGGGCGTCGCTCTCAATTCTGGGCGCGCGCCAGGGAGATTCTTCACGAGTTCAATCGATCCCTGGGTTTGAGCCCGGAGGAGGCGAGTCCCGAAGAATTTCAGGGGCGCGTAACGCAAGGGGAGCGAATGCAAGGACTTCCGGAACCTGCCAGCGATTTTCTGACGCCGGATTTTCTTCCGCCTTGAGTAATACGAGATGGAGCGGACGGATCGATCATGAGGAAAATCAGGGGATGGGTGACGGAGAGGTATGCTTCATGAGCGCTGTCCTGGCAGCATGGCCGATCATGCTGCGGCCCGGGGTATCGCCGCGAAGGACCGCGCGCGCTTCCTGTCCCGCCATCCCAAGACCTCGCCCGAAAAAAAGGGCACAGAAGGAGGAACTGGCGCAGTGGATGATCGTTCGGCTGGAGAACCCCGACATGTTTCCGGCCTGGGTCGTGATCCGAAAGCGCTATTGCAGTTCCACGGCTTCCACCTGAACGGTTTCGCCATCCAGGGTGCCGGTGACTTTGGCCTTCAGGTCCTTTTCTTTGCTGGTGGCTTTCAAGGCTGCCAAAGCTTTGGCGTTGCCGGCTTCGTCGAACTTCACGAACTTGCCGTCTGCCAGCACCAGGCCATAGCCGCTCTTGGAGCAGCCGATGGCGCACTTGGTGGTGTGGCCCGCAAGATCCTGGTTCTTGCACATCACGTCCACCAGCGTGCCGTTCCAGGTTTCGGCGAACGCCAGGGAGGAAAACAGGGTTAACAATCCGGCCGCGAGTTTCATGCAGGAGATTATAGCGTAATGGGCCTAGCGTCGGCTCAAGTACCGACGCGGCACGCAAGAGCTCGTTCGCCACGTCAGTCGATCGTCGTGGGATTGGAAGCGCTCGCGGCCGCGGACCTGCCTCCGGATACAGTGACGGTGTTGGTGACCTGCGCCGGCGCGTTCGCGGCCACATCCACCGTAACCGTGATTGCCGGATAGCTCTTACCGGTGGCCAGGGAATCGGTGCGCGTGCAGATATTGGACTCGCAGGTCCATCCGGTGCCCGCCATGGAAACCAGCGTCAGGCCGGACGGAATCGTATCGGTCACTGTAACGGTACCGGACGTGGGGCCGGTGCTGGTGGCCGCATTGGCGACGGTTACGGTATACGTCGCCCCGGTCTCTCCTTGCGTGAAATTGCCCGTGTGCGACTTCGTAATCGTCAGGCTGGGATTGCCGTAGGTGCTCTTCACCAGGACCTGGCTGAAGGCATACGCTCCGCAGGAGGGAGTCGTATTGGTGAAATTGCTGACTTGCAGCAATTGCGCGCCGGCGGCGGAAAGGTCGCCCGCATTGAGTTGGATGGTCGCCTGGGTGGGAGTGACGCCAGTGCTGGAGCGGTAGGCGTTGTTCCAGTAAGCATAGAAACTGCCGTTGACGAACCCGGCGCCGGTGACGGTCAACTGCGAGGCGGCCGATGTCTTCACCGGGGATGCGGGGCTGACAGTCGCGGCGTTGACGATCGTCGGCACGATATTGAAGTTGGCGACGGGCAGAAACTCATCGTGAATGGTAACTTCCTGCGGGTTAGTCGTTCCAGTCAGGTCGCCGGTCCAGCCGGAGAAGATCATGCCGTTGCCCGCCGTGGGGGTGGCGGTCATGGCAAGCACCGTCCCATCCGGGAAACTGCAATAGTTATTGGGGCAGGATTGCGAATACGATACCGTGCCGCAAGCGTTCTCCGCGTAAGTATAACTGACATAGACGGGAGTGAACGACGCGTTGATTTTCTTTACACCCGAACTGGAGGCCCTGATGTTGTGAGTTTGGGCGCCGCCATCGGTCCAATCGTTCCAGGTATACGAAACGTTGGTGGTAACGGGAGCCTCGGACGATAGCACGCCGATCGAGTGAGTGGTGCCGGGGGCCCAGGCCGCGCCGGACTGGTCCTGCGAATAACCCTGCGGCAAATAAACGTATGAGTTGGTATCGACCGTGGCATACATCGGCGGATTCCAGGTGTTCGGTCCGGTAATGGCTTCGCCGATGGTGGTCACCGGGAAAGTGGTGAATGCGCCTTGTACACTCGATTCGGGTGCCTGGATCAGGAACGGATAAGGATTGCCGCCTTGGGGATAAGGCGGTCCAAACCAGCCGTAGAAGTTATAGCCTGAGTTGGGAGTGGCGCTGACGGTAATCTTCTGGCGGTCCACGAAGAAGCTGCCGTTGAAGACGGCTTGCGGCGCGGGCGAGACTGCGACCGAGCCGCCCGCTGCCGGTGAGGCCGCGATCGCGAAAGGCCAGAGGCGGATGAAATTGGCCTCATAAACCGTGGTCGCGGGCTTCCCGGCTGGCGAGGTGAGTGAGCCGGAGCCGCCCACGGCGGTGACGGTGTGGGAGCGTGCCCCGCCATCGTTCCATTTGGTGAATTCATACGTGGCGCCATCGTTAGGATTGGTCAATTGCGGGTCCGGTGGCAGGTTCAGCGTATGCCTCGAGTTGAGGGTCCAGGTGAAGGTATGCGGCGTGGTATAAGTTGTGCTGTCGACGATGACTTCGAGGCCCGGCGGGTTGGTAACGACAGTTACGGCGGATGGCGTAAATCCGTAGAGCCGCTCGATGGCGTCGACATCTCCCGCCGAATAGCCTACGGTGTTGCTCAGCGGAATGCCCGCTGGAATGGATTCGAGCACCGGCAGGTTATTCTTGGTGAACGAAAACGCCGGGTAGTGCATCACGGAAGCGTAATCGTAAAGCCCGATCGTCTGGTAGTCGTCGGAGAAGAAGTCGAAGTTGCCCAACAGGTAAGGCTTGTCGGCGTTCGCCGGAGTGAGCACCACGTAGGTATTGCGGTCGGGGCGCTGGTGTTCGTGCAACAGGCCGATGGCATGGCCTATCTCGTGGCAAATGCCGGTGAAAGAACAGTTGATCGAGCCGCCGATGAACTGCTGTCCGCCGGCCATGCCCTCGGTAGCTTCGCAGTAGCCGCTGGTATCGGTGGGATCGAAGTTGAACGTGACGTAGTTGGCTTGGTTGGTTTGCGGGACCAGTTGAATGACGCCGGTCAAAGTGCTGTTGACGTAACTGATGACGGAGTCCAGGATGGGGGTACCGGTCTCGATGGTGTAGGGGATCTGATAGACGCCGTCGACGGCGGTCCACAGTTGCGAGGTATAGCCGATGGCGAAACCACGCGGCTTGACAACCGGTCCGGAGGGACCCCCAGGGGGCGCGGACCCGGCGATCTGCGCGGCCGGTCCCAGGATTATGTCTCCTTCAACCACGGCCTGGCCGTTGATGACCGCATAGGTGACCGGCCTGCCATGCCACCAGCCGGACTGGACTTCGGCTACGGCCGGTCCGCGGGGAGCTTCGCTATAGACGGATAACTGGGCTGAGCCGGACCGATTGCGGCTATCCACCGCAATCGTCGTGATGCGGTTGGCGCCAGGATGTACGGGCACGCTGGCAGAGAAGGCGACCGAGGATTGGCCGGACGTGGCTGGAGTCCATTCGGCGGCGCCGGTGTGGCCCCGATGGTCGGTCCAGTAAATGTTGACGATGGGGGAATCCGCGGCTGCCACGCCTTTCAGCGCGATGGTGGGAGCGGAGACAGCGGACTGCGAGGATGGTTCCAGCAGTCGTACGACCGGCTGCGCGGACAAGCAGACCGGAAGGCAGACGGCCGCGATGATCAAAACTGTATTTATTGAGTGCCGAGGCATTCTATCAGTCTAGCGCGGAGCATCTGCGGGTTGGCAACCGCCGGCCGATTGTTAATCGTCCTTCGCCGCTTGAGCCGGATCCTAATCCCCATCCCCGTGCCCCATGACGCGCGCCAGCCAAGCGTCCGCAATGGGCCGGCCTTTCGACGGAAACCGGTGGCCGCCATCGAGCATGTGGAACTCCACATCGGCGGCGCGCAGGCGCAGCCGCTCCGCATAGCGCTCGGTGACCTCGGGTTTGTAGAACTCGTCCTGTCGGCGCGCGATATGCAGCACCGCCGCAGTTACGGTGCGGTAGGGACCCTCCTCCCAATTGCGCGGGATGCCGCCGCAAATACCGATTACGCCCCGGATTTCGTCCGGATGCGTGGCCGCGAACCGGTAGTTCATGCCCACCGGTTGGGAAAAGCCGGCCAGAATGCGGCGGGAGGCTGGAATGCCGTACTCGCGTCCAGCTTCGTTCAGGACATGCAGCAGCATGTCGTGATGCAGACGCACGGAGGAATCCGGATGCTTGTGCGTGGCCCAGCCGTAGCCCACCTCCTGCGATCCCTGCGAGAGGTAGAACTGGTTAGGTCCCTGGATAGCCGCAATTACGTGCCGGGGACCCATCATGCCGGCTGTCAGGCGGAGCATCGCTTCGGGACTGGCGCTAAAGCCGTGCAGCGTGGCCACCAGCGCCGAGCGGTGGTCGACTGCGTCCGGCGCGTGTACCAGATACCGGCAATCCAGACGGGCGGTGAAGCTGCAATGGCGGGTGTTTTCGAGGGTCATGGCGGTAGGGTCCGGCCTCGCGGATATTAACCGAAACTTCAACTTGATTTCCGCAGATTTGAGGTTATCATAAGCTCTATCGGTCATGAGCGCCGGAGATCGCCACGCTTGCGATTTGGGTGAGGCAGCTCAGCACCAACAAGGGGCAGGCATCCGCTAAGATGCCGCAAAGTGGCCCGTATGGGCAGTCAGCGCGCCGTTCAGGCGTGACCGCGGTAGTGTAACCAAAGGGAGGACACCGAGGATGAATTCACCGACGCGTTATTTCAAGCAGATCCTTTTGTTCGTTTTCTTCGCCAGCTTCGTGCCGAGCTCGCCCATGCCTGCGCAGGACATCTTGGGCGGTATCACCGGCACCGTAAAAGACGCCACCGGCGCGGCTGTACCCGACGCCACCGTGCGCGCGCGAAACATCGATACCAACCTGGAAGTGGTCCAACACAGCCAGGCCAATGGATCGTATACCGTAGGAAATATTCCGGCGGGCACCTATAGAGTGACGTTTACCAAGGATGGATTCGAGACCGAAACGCACACCCAGGTTCTGGTGAACGCGAACCGCACTACTACGGTAGACGGCGACCTGAAGGTGGGTACGGTCGCCACAACGGTGGAGGTGACCTCGACGCCCCTCATGAACCAGGTGGACACTACCAACGGTTATGTGGTCGATCAATTGACTATTCAGGAGACGCCGTTGGGAACTGGCAGCTTCACGCAGTTAGCGATCCTGAGTCCGGGCGTGCACGCGGATTTCCTGGGCGGAGCCGGCAGCAACGCCGGACTCGGCAACCAGGCGATCTTCGCTAACGGGAACCGGGACACCAGCAACAGCTTCTCCCTGAACGGCGTGGATACCAACAATCTCTTCAACGGCAATTCCACCAGTCAGGTGGGCGAGAATCGTTTCGTCCTGAATATCGGTGAAAACTTCGGGGCCGGCGGCGCGATACAGACCAGCACTTCGGTTTACGGCGCCATCGGCCAGGCGCTGCCCACGCCCCCGGTGGAGACCATCCAGGAAGTCTCGGTGAATGCGGCTATGTACGATGCCACGCAGGGAGCGCATAGCGGCGCGCACATCAGCGTGATCACCAAGTCGGGCACCAACGACATCCACGGCATGGCGTACGAAGACTTCCAGAACAGCATATTCAATGCCGCGCCGTTCTTTTACAACTCGTCCCCGGCCATCACCACCAAGGACCCTTTCCTGAACCGCAACCAGTTTGGCGTGAATGTCGGCGGACCGATCAAGAAAAACAAGCTGTTCTACTTCGTGGCTTACCAAGGGGTGCGCCTCGCGGATGCGGCGGATGCCACCAAGGATGTCAACGTGCCCATCGGACTGACCGGCGACCGCAGCTTGCAGGGCATCGTAAATGCCATGCAGACGAGCTACGGCAAGACCATTACCACTTCGCAGATCAGCCCCGTGGCGGCATCCATGTTGCAAGCCAAACTGTCCAACGGCCAGTATCTTTTCCCCAGCGCGCAGATCACCGATTCAACCACGGCGCTCGCGTTGGGTTATGACGCGGTCGTGGAGGGGCCTAACGCGCAGTCCAGCGTCAATCAGGGCATCGCCAACATGGACTACAACGTAAATGACATGGACCGCCTGACAGTGAAGCTTTATTATCAGGACGATCCCACCACCAACCCGTTTGGGGCGGTAGGGGCGCTGCTCGGTTTTCCGCAACAACTCGCTGCGGGAAGCGAGGTCGCCGCCATCAACAACACTGTTATCCTGAGCCCCTCCCTGACGTGGCAGCAGCACGCCGGATTCACACGCCTGCGCGCCTATTCCGATACACAGCAGCAGTTCACGCCGGGCGACTTTGGCATGAGCCTGCTGGGCGCGACCAGCTTCCCCCAAATCGAGATCGCCGACGCATTAGGGAGCAGCGGCCTGGAATTTGGGCCCAGCGTGAGTTTCGGCAACGCCGGAATGTACCAGAACCAGTGGGAACTTGGTTCGTCGCTCAATTGGGTCAAGGGCCGGCACACCATCGCCATCGGCGGCACTTGGGCGCACACCCAGCTCAACGTCATCAACAACAACACCGAATCGGACACTCTAGGCTTCAAGAGCTTCCTGAATTTCGTGGAAGGGGTGGTGCGCACCGGCAGCGACTCGGCCGCATTCCCCAATGCCAACGCCAGCCGCTACTACCGCTCCGACACCGCGGGGGTGTATATCAACGACAACTACAAAGTTCTCAGCAACCTGTCGCTGACCCTGGGACTGCGTTGGGACTTCGATGGTCCCCTCACGGAAAAATACGGAAGGCTGGCGACTTTCAATCCCAGCCTGTACGGGTATGACGCCTCCACCGACACGATCACCAGTTCCGGACTCGAGATCGCTGGAAACAACGCATTACTCGGCACTGCCGGAGCGAACGATTCACTGTTGACGCAGCACCAATGGGGTCTCGCGCCCCGCATCGGTCTGGCATGGACGCCCAAGCCGAAATTGACCGTGCGTACGGGCTTTGGCATGTATTACGACCGCGGCGAGTTGTTCAGCGAGTTCTCGCCCAGCGCCGGCTTCGGATTCAACGGACCGTTGGGCGTAACCCTGGAGCAGCCCTTCGTCACGGCGATATTCGCAGGCAAGGGGGCAACCTTCCAGACCCCATTTGGCAGCGCGCCGCCGGCCGCACCGCCGCAAAGCGCCGCGGCGTTCCAGGCTCTTCTGCCGAACCTCAATGACACTTTAAATGGCGACTATCCCGCGGGTAACCTGTTCGGACCGTTCCTGATTGGCGGCTACGATGCGAACAACAAGCTGCCCTACACGCTCAATTGGACCTTCGACATTCAGTATCAGGCGTCGAATAGCTGGCTGTTCAGCGCCGGATACGTCGGCAACCATGGCGCGCACGAAGTCTTGCCGATTCCGTTCAACCAGCCGGCGATTGCCACTCCGCAAAACCCGGTCAACGGTCAGATGTATTCGTATGGCGGCGTCACTCCCTTGTATCTCAATCTGGAGCCGTACGACCCGGCGCCGGAATACGCGGGGAACGCGCCGGGCCGCGTCCCTTACATCGGCTACGACATGAACTCCGTTTTGTATGAGGCCGAAGGTATTTCCAACTATAACGCGCTGCAGCTTCAGGCCCGCAAGCGGTTGTCCAACGGCCTGCAGTTCACCGCTTCTTACACCTGGTCCCATGCGCTCGACGAGCAGAGCGGACTGGGCCTGTTTTTCACCGGCAACAACCCGCTGAATCCCAAGTCGAATTATGCGTCTTCGGATTTCGACCAGACGCACGTGTTTCTGATCAACTACAGTTATACGCTGCCGAGGGTGACCTCGAATCAGTCCCTAGGCTATCTGGTGAATGGGTGGACCATCGGCGGACAGACGGTGGCGCAGAGCGGCCAGCCTTACAGTGTCTACGATTTTTCGGGTTCGGTGGCCAGCCTGTATTACGGGTCGAGCGACTACATCACCAACCCGATTGTGCCGCTGCTGCCCGGCGTCACCGCCAAGCAGGCCCAACTCCAGGGCACTACCGGCGTCAACCCGAATAACCCGGTGCTCAATGCCGCGGATTTTGGGCCGCAGTTCCTGACGCCGGGAACCAGCGGTGTCCCGCCGTGCGATTCATCGGGATGCGACGTGTACGAATCGCTTTACGGTGGCACGGGCCGCAACCTGTTCCGCGCGCCGTTCCAGGTGCGCTTCGATATGAGCCTGGCCAAGGAGTTCCAGTTCCGCGAACGATACCGTTTGCGCTTCAACTTCGACGTGTTCAATCTTTTCAATCACCCCGATTTTGACGCGCCCAACAACGATGTGGATTTCTTCCCCTATTATGAAGGTCCGCCCTCGATTCCGCCGACTGGGAGTCTGGGGTATATCCAGCATACGATCGGCAGTTCGCGATTCATGCAATTGTCGCTGCATCTGTCGTTCTAAAGTGGGGCGGTTCCAAAAGCGCGGGTCCGGGGGGGATCCGCGCAGACCGGGGGGCTAGCCCATAAACGCAGGCGTTCGGCTACCGCACAGGAGCTAGAATGGGGGTTCTCGATGCCGCAGAGAATCCCCCCCGCGCGATCCATCTCAGGTTCTATCGCCCTGCCCGGCGACAAGTCGATCTCCCACCGCTATGCCATGATCGCCTCCATTGCCCGAGGCGATAGCCGGATTCAGAATTACTCCACCGGCGCCGACTGTCATTCGACGCTCAGCGCCATGCGCGCGCTCGGCGTATCCGTAGAAGAGAATGGAACGGAAGTGTCGATTCACGGACGCGGCCTGGACGGTCTCCGCTCGCCCACTGCGGACCTGGACGCCGGCAACTCCGGTTCAACCATCCGCATGCTCTCCGGCATTTTGGCGGCGCAGCCGTTCGCGGCCCGTATTCGCGGCGACGAATCCCTCTCCCGCCGGCCCATGGGTCGAATTATCGAGCCGCTCACCCGGATGGGCGCTTCAATCGGGGCGCGCGACGGCCGCTTTCCGCCGCTCGAAATCCGGGGCGCGCATCTACAGCCCGTCGATTACGCGCTCCCGGTCCCGAGCGCCCAAGTGAAAACCTGCGTGCTTTTCGCCGGACTATATGCGGAAGGCGAGACCACGGTGCGCGAGCCGGTGCGCTCGCGCGATCATACGGAGATTGCCCTGCGCGAGTTCGGGGCGGATTTGCGCGTGCAATCCAAGACCATCTCGCTGACCGGACGCCCCACGCTCACCGGGCGCGAGTTGACGGTCCCTTCGGACCTTTCCTCGGCGGCGTTCTTTATCGTGGCGGCGCTGCTGCTGCCTGGATCGCACCTGGCCATTCGGGGAGTGGGATTGAACCCGACCCGCTCTGCGCTGCTCGATTTTCTGGCGGGCATGGGCGCGGCCATCCGCATCACCGAAGTGGAGAGCCGCAACGGGGAACTGTCCGGCGAACTAGTGGTCTCGAGCTCGCGCGTGCGCGGCGGAACCATCGAAAAGGAAATTACCGCCGCGTTGATCGACGAGATCCCGGTGCTGGCTGTTCTGGGCGCGGTCAGTGAAGAAGGGATCGTCATCCGGGATGCCGCCGAACTGCGCATTAAGGAGACGGACCGCATCGCCACGGTCGCCGAAAATTTGCGCCGCATGGGGGTGCGGGCGGAGGAATTGGCGGACGGCCTCGCGATTCCCGGGCGGCAGCGGTTCCACGCCGCCGAACTGGATTCTTTCGGCGATCACCGCATCGCCATGGCGTTCGCTATCGCGGCGTTGTGCGCGGATGGCGAATCCACGATTCACGGCGCGGAGGCGGCTTCGGTTTCGTTCCCGGAGTTTTTTGAGACGCTCGGCTCCCTTACGGTCGCGGCTCGGTAACGGTTTTCCGCAGATCCACAATCAGCGCGTCCAGCGCTATCGACTTTTGAATGTTGCGCCGGATCAGTCCCGCCAAATCGTCCACTTTTCGTACCGCGCCGCGAATCCAGTCGAACGAAACTTTGCGCGCGACGGCTTCCAGTTCCGCACGCAGATCCTCGTTGCGCACCGCGCCGCCCGATTCCCGCAGCACCAGCACGTCACGCAGCAGATCGTAAAGCGCCTTCAGATGCAACTCCAGCTTCTCGCTCTTGCTGCGTCCGATGGCTTCCGAATAGGGTACCCACGTGCCGAACGGCTGCACCCCGGCCGCCACGCGCAGCAGCGTGAACATGGCCGCGCGGCGCTTATCGTAAGCTTCCAGATCCAGCGAGACCGCCACGCCCGGACTGCCGCCGCTCAGCGCCGCGCGCCGCTCCGCATGGTCCATCCCGCGCGCGCGCACGAATTCGCGGGTCTCCTCCCTTGAAAGCGGAGTAAACTGAAACGGAACCGCGCGCGAGCGGATGGTCGGCAGCAGATCGTAAGCGTTCTCCGCCGTCATAATCAGGATCAGGTACGGGGACGGTTCCTCCAGCGTCTTGAGCAAGGCGTTGGCGGCGTGTTCACCGGCGCGGTCCACGTGGTCGATCAGGAACACGCGGCGGCTGCCTTGATTCGGCGCGAGCTTGGCCCACTCGCGCAGCAGGCGCGTCTGATCGATGGAGATCTGGCGCAGCGGCCCATCCGGCGGAAACGTCGCGAAATCCGCATAGGAGGCGAACAGCAGCGGATCCTGGTTGCGCTTGTCTGCCGGCCAGCGCTCGCGCGCCGCCACGATTTCGACGTTCTCCGGCAGGCTGAGATCGTCGCGCTCAATCTGTTCCGCGTGGCCCAGCAGACGCGCGGCCAACCTGCGCGCCAAAGTGGCTTTGCCCACACCTTCCGGTCCCGCAAACAACAGCGTTTGCGCCAGGCGTCCGCGCGCGATCATTTGGTCCAGCGCCGCGGTGACGTGCGGGTTGCCCCAAAAAACATCAAACATACGGCTCGACGGCCTGCCAGATTTCGGCCGCTATGGGTTCGACGGCGGCACGGCCGTCGAAGACGCGGAAGCGATCCGGCTCGCGCGCCGCCAGGCCGTGATACGCCTCGTAGACCTGGCGATGGAACACGATCGATTGCTCGTCCATGCGCGTCTCGCTGTGCGGTTTGGAGGCGTTGCGCGCGTGCGCCCGCGCCAGGCTGGTCTCCGCATCGATATCGATCAGCAGCGTCAGATCCGGAACCAGACCGCGGCAAGCGATGCGGTCGAGAGTCGTCACCGCCTCCGCTCCCAGCCCCCGCCCGCAGCCCTGGTAGACCAGCGTGGAATCGGTGAACCGGTCGGAAAGCACGATCTTACCCGCGGCCAAGGCCGGCTTGATCCACTCGTCCACGTTCTGCGCGCGGCAGGCGAAATACAGCAGCATCTCGGCTGTGGGTCCCAGTTCCCGATTGGCTGCATCCAGCAGAATCCGCCGGATCTCGACGCCGATGCGCGTGCCGCCCGGCTCGGCGGTCTCCAGCACGTCGCGGCCGCGCGCGCGCAGGCGCTCGGCGAGCAGCCGCATCTGGGTGGTCTTCCCCGAACCATCCATGCCTTCAAATGTAAGGAACAGGCTCCGTTTCCGCATGCGGAATCCTCATTGTAGCGAAGCCGTCCAGTCGGCCGCGCAGGTGCGCATGTACGGATAGTCCCTTATAGAACACTGGCAGTCGGTTGCACCGTGGGGCCGCCAATCATGGCCGCCGTCGCCTTCACGGCGCCTCGTCGTGATCGCAAAGGCCGGCTGACAGCCGGCTGCGGGCAGGATTGCCCGCCCCACAAACGCCATATTCACTTGTCAGTCAGCGCGGAAATGGCGCTTTGGCCGAAACATAGATCTATAAAGAACTAACTGGACGATGTACTAGCTGCGCCACGCGGCGATCAGAGCGGCAGGATTTCCTCGCGCACCGGATCGAAGTCGATCCGCCGCTTCTGCATATACGAGATATTGCCCAGGTGCGAAGCCTGTGCCGACCGGTGCCCGATCAGCACATCGCCGTTGGGCCGCTGGCGCGAACGCACGCACTCCAGGAAATTATTCACGTGGTCCGCGTCGATGTTGCTGAACGCCTTCACGATGGTCGGTTGCGCGCCGCGCCCCACAGGATGGAATTCGTAGCGCCCACGATCGATATATAAGCGCCCGTCCGTACCGCAAATCTCCACCGCCGCGCCCGTAATCCCCGGTACCAGCGTGGCCTCGAAGGTGGCGTTGAACTCGCCCGGATATTCCAGCAGCACGTTGATGGTATCCGGCGCCGTGCGGCCATCCTTGTACTTGTAAACGCCCCCCGCCGCGGATGCTGACGTCGGGACCTCCTGCCCCATGAACATGTGCACCACGTCGATCCAGTGCGTGAACAAATCCGTCACCTGGCCGCCGCCGAAATCCAGGTAGGCGCGCCAGTTGAAATACTGCTGCGGATCGTAATCGCGCCACTTCAACGGTCCCAGGAAATGGGCCCAGTCCAGATTGGAAGGCAGCGTCCGCAGCGATTCCGGCGCCAGCCGCAGGTGATAGCCGTTGCCGTGCCACCACGTGCGCGCCAGTGTGATCTTACCCAGCTTGCCCGTGTCGAAATACTCGCGCTTGGCTTGCAGATAGTGCTGCCCGGAGCGCTGCTGCATGCCCACCTGGCAAATGCGCTCGTTGACCCGCGCCGCTTTGACGATCAGCGGACCTTCTTCAATCGTGCGCGTCAGCGGCTTCTCGACGTAGACGTCTTTGCCCGCATTCAGCGCGTCAATAGCGGTCTGCGCGTGCCAGTGGTCGGGCGTGGCGATGAGCGCCACATCTACTTCCTTCATTGCCAGCAGTGCGCGGTGATCTTTGAACCCCTTGGCATTGGGGGCTTTGCCGCGAGCCGTGTCGATCTTCTCGCCATAGATATCGCAGACCGCCACCACATCGGCATTGGCCTTCTGGAAATTCCCCATGTCGTACTGGCCGCGATCGCCGCAGCCGATGACGCCCAGTTGAATACGGTCGTTGGCGCCCTTCACGCGGGAGTAGGAAAGCGCCGTAAGGGCGGAAGCGCCGCGCAGAAAATTGCGGCGGTCGAGAGCAATTTCAGACATAAGATTCATTATACGGCGGCGCGCTGCGCGGCCGCGATGCGATAGAGTTCGGATCCCGCCTCCCTCCGCTGCATTGGCTCGCAGTAAGACTTGGCCGCGTCCGCCGTGGACACGTCGCTCATCAATGCGAAGCCGCGGGCTCGCAGATAATCCGCCAGTTCGGCAGGATTAAAGCCGAAGATGAACGGTTCTCCGGTCGACCGCACAGACGACTTCCACCGCCGCGCTTCGCGGAACGCCACCGAACCGTCCAACGCGCCCTTGTGTACGTACGTGAAAATCAATTGGCTCCCGCGCGCCAGGATGCCCGTGAGCATGCGGAAGTTCCGGTCCACGGCGGCAGCCGTCAGATAGCTGACCACGCCTTCCCATACCGCAACCGCGGCGACGCGCGTATCGAAGCCCGCGCGCACCAAAGCGGTTTCAAGGTCGTCCTGTTCGAAATCAACGGGCACGAAATGAACGTTGGCCGGCAGCCGCCCAAGCCTCGCTTCCAATCGCTGCCGCTTGGCCTGCTGCGTGGAGGGATGATCGACTTCGAACAGCGGCACATCCCGCAACTCCTCCAGGCGATACGGACGGCTGTCGAAACCTGCGCCGAGCATCAGGGCCTGGCTCGCGCCTTGGCGAACTGCCTGTCGCACCAGGTCGTCGATCAGCCGCGTGCGCACCACCGCCGAACTGCGCGTACGCGGCCATCCCGCGTCCAGAAACCACGTTGCCAAGCGGCCCGCCACGGGCAGCCGCGCGAACCCGGCCAATGCTCTGAGCCGCCCGGTGAGTAAGGCCGTGGCGTACGGATCTTCAAACAGCCGGCGATCCGCGCGTCCCGCCGTCTCCACCGCGCGAAACAGAGCCATGAATTCGGCGGTGCGGCTGGGACGGCCGCCGCCTCTAAATCCGCTTGCCGTTCCACCCAATGTTGCAAGACCTCACTTCCGCATGTCGTCCAGGAATTCCGACGGCGGCGCGACACCCGTCACCAGCAAGTGATCCCGTGCGCGCGTACAAGCGACATACAACAGGTGCCGCTCCGTATTGTAGACCTCCTCCAGATCCGCGTCGTCCACGACCGCTTCGATCCGTTCTTGCAACGGAATCACCTCATCGTCGCAAGCCATCACCGTAACCGACCGAAGCCCGTCCAGTGACAGTCTCAAGATTGCCATCGAGCACGCATCAGTTCCGGTTTTGCCGCGGCGTCGGCATTGGCCAGATGCTCCAGAAACGCTTGCCGGTCTTGCCCATTTGTGGGGCGACCTCGGTCAGCCAGATGGCGTTGAGTATGGGCCCTCGAAGAACCGATTGTCCATGTGACACGCGCGCTTGGGAAGCTTCCGCTTAACATATCACACGATGACGCGTCTCGCGACCCTCCGAGCGCACTGAAAACAAACACTCGAAGACGTGACATCAACCGGATTCCTGCCGTGACCATGCTACTCTTACGCTGGTATCTTGATCTTTGAAATCCGCATATTGAAAGGCACAGCCGGAGTTGCCGTGCGGCTCGCCTGGTTACCGTTCGGCAATGATCGGCACGCCCGACCGGTCGCTCTAGAGCACCATTTCGGCCCATCGTAAGTGGTTTTTTTTCAATAGTAACTGGCTTCGCTTGCTCAGTTTGTGCTGGCCAAGCCATGCCGCGGCCAGTGCCCAACAGACCCTGCGAAGATTACCGAACGAACCCAATCGTGCCCCTGCAAGCGCAGGCGCTACCCCGCTTCCGTAGTGGTTCAGTTTGGTCCACCAAATGAGCGCAACCCGTTGCAACGTGATGCAACGCTATAATGATGCATCGACAGGAGTGCACACATGCCACGTCTCGTCCGCTGCTCTCTCATCCAGGCGCACACGGACGCCTCGCCCGACCTCCCGCTGGCGGAGATCAAGCAGGCCATGATGGACAAGCATCTGGGCTATATCCGCCAAGCCGCTGCGGCCGGCGCGCGCATCGTGTGCCTGCAGGAGCTGTTCAACGGTCCGTATTTCTGCGCCGAGCAGCAAGTGCGCTGGTACGATTTCACGGAGCCTGTGCCGGACGGCCCCACCATCCGGCTGATGCAGGACGTTGCCCGCCAAAACCAAGTCGCCTTGATCGTCCCGGTCTACGAACGCGAGCAGGAGGGCGTGTACTACAACACCGCCGCGGTGATCTCAGCCGAAGGCGTCTACCTCGGAAAATACCGCAAGACGCACATCCCGCACGTGGCCCCCGGCTTTTGGGAAAAGTTCTATTTCCGGCCGGGCAATCTGGGTTATCCGGTTTTCGACGTGGGCGTGGCGCGCATCGGCGTCTACATCTGTTATGACCGCCACTTCCCCGAGGGCGCGCGCGCGTTGGGGCTCAACGGCGCGGAGATCGTCTTCAATCCTTCCGCCACCGTCGCCGGATTGAGCGAGCACCTCTGGAAGCTGGAGCAGCCCGCGCACGCCGTGGCCAACGGCTATTACATCGGCGCCATCAACCGCGTGGGCATCGAGGCTCCCTGGAATATCGGCGAATTCTACGGCACGAGTTACTTCTGCAATCCGCGCGGCCAGATCGTCGCGCAGGCGTCGCGCGATCGCGACGAAGTGTTGACCGCCGATCTGGATCTGGATTTGATCGCGGAAGTGCGCAAGACCTGGCAATTCTTCCGGGACCGGCGGCCGGACATGTACGGCGCGCTGACCGCTGCATGAGCCACCGCGTAACGCCATGACTAACGAGCAACAATTCGCCGCCAGCTTTGCCGAGATCCATCCGCCGCTGGGCCGCCGCGAGGCTCTCGTGGAAGCCAACCGCTGCCTCTACTGTTTCGATGCGCCCTGTTCCAACGCCTGCCCCACCCACATCGATGTTCCCGGCTTCATCAAGAAGATCGCTAGCGGAAATCCGGGCGGCTCGGCCATGACCATCCTCAACGCGAATATCCTGGGGCTGAGCTGCGCGCGGGTATGCCCCGTGGACGTGTTATGCGAGGGTGCCTGCGTGATGCACCGGTATAATCAGCGGCCCATCGAGATCGGCCGGCTGCAACGCCATGCCATGGACTATTTCTACGCCGCGGGCCGGCGCCTGCCCCCGGCGGCAGCGGCGAAACCCGGGCGCGTGGTATGCATCGGCGCCGGCCCCGCATCGCTGGCCTGCGCCGCCACGCTTCGGCAGCGGGGATTCGCGGTGACGATCTTCGATAGCCGCCCGCTGGCCGGCGGGCTGAACACATATGGCGTGGCCGAATACAAGCTGCGGCCCTCCGACAGTTTGCTAGAGGTCGAGCTGGTGCGCTCCCTGGGCGTGGAGTTCCGCTTGAGCGCGGAAATCGGCGGCGAGTTGCGCATCAAAGAAATGGAAGAGCAGTTCGACATCGTCTTCCTGGGCGTCGGGCTGGGCCGCACGCAGCCTCTCGGCATACCTGGCGAAGGGCTCCCGGGCGTGGTCGACGCGTTGCGTTTCATCGCGGATTATAAGATGCACCGGGGCGCGCTGGTGGGCCGGCGCGTGGTGGTGGTGGGCGGCGGCAACACCGCCATCGACGCGGCGACCGCTGCCCTGCGGCTGGGCGCGGAGGAGGTCCACACGCTCTACCGCCGCAGCGAAACCGAGATGCCCGCCTTTGAGTTCGAATACGATCTGGCCAAGCGGGAAGGCGTGCGTTTCCATTGGCTCACGCAGCCTGTGGCCATTCATGCCGCTACCAAAGACAATGCCGCCGTCGAGTCCGTGGAATGCGTGCGCATGGACCTGGGGCCGCCCGATCGCCGCGGCCGCCGCCAGCCGCAGCAGGTTCCCGGCTCCAATTTCAGACTGCCGTGCGACATGGTGATTCCTTCCATCGGGCAATCCCGGCTGCTCGATTTCCTGTCTCAGTTTCGCGACATTCGTCTGGCGGGCGGCGTCGTAGTGGTGGACCCGGCCACCGGCCAGACCAGCAATCCCCGATACTTCGCGGGAGGCGACTGCGTGAACGGCGGCCGCGAAGTGGTGGATGCGGTTGCGGAAGGCAAACGCGCGGCGGCGGGTATCGCATGCATCCTTGCAGCAAAGGCGGAGGCCATGCTGGAGGATATGCATGGCTGACCTGACCACCCGCTTCGCGGGCATTGAGTCGCCCAACCCGTTCTGGCTGGCTTCCGGACCGCCCAGCAATTGCGGCGATCAAGTGCAGCGCGCTTTCGATGCGGGCTGGGGCGGCGCGGTCTGGAAGACCATCGGCGAACCTATCGTCAACGTGTCTTCCCGTTACTCCTCGGTGGATTGGAACGGCCTGCGCATGATGGGCCTGAACAACATCGAGTTGATTACCGATCGGCCTATCGAAACGAATCTGCGCGAAATTAGCGAAGTGAAGAAACGCTATCCGAAGCACGCGGTCATCGCCTCGCTGATGGTGGAATCGCGCCGCGAGGCATGGCATGCCATCGTGCGCCGTACGGAGGACGCCGGCGCCGATGGGCTGGAGCTGAATTTCGGCTGTCCGCATGGTATGAGCGAGCGCGGCATGGGCAGCGCCGTAGGACAGGTGCCGGAGTATGCCAAACTGATCACCGAATGGGTCAAGGAAATCGCGCGTACGCCGGTACTGGTGAAGCTGACTCCCAATGTGTCGGACATTCGCACCATTGCGCGGGCCGCTAAGTTGGGCGGGGCCGACGGTCTGTCGGCGATCAACACGCTGAATTCGATCACCGGCGTGGATCTGGACGCATTCACGCCGCGCCCCGATGTGGGCGGACAATCCAGCCACGGCGGCTACTGCGGCCCGGCCGTGAAGCCCATCGCCCTGCACATGGTGCAGCAACTCGCGGGCGACCCCGAGTGCGGGCTCCCGGTTTCGGGCATCGGCGGCATCTCAAGCTGGCGCGAGGCGGCCGAGTTTCTGTTGCTGGGCTGCCATAGCCTGCAAGTGTGTACGGCGGTGATGCATTACGGTTACCGCATCGTGGAAGACATGATCGAGGGCTTGAGTAACTGGATGGACGAGAAGGGATTCCGAACGCTGGACGATTTCCGCGGACTTAGTCTCGCGCGAGTGACTGAGTGGAAGAACCTGGATCTGAATTACAAGATCGTGGCGCGCATTCATCCGGAGCTATGTATCGGATGCGGCCTATGTTACATCGCGTGCTGGGACGGCGCGCACCAGTGCATTCACATAGAAGGCGCCAGCACGCCCGAGCGACTGCTGGCGGAGAGCCGCGCGCGCAGCGCGCAAACACCCGCGGTAGTTGCGGTGGACACGGCCCATACGCCCCTCGCGCGCATTCCCAAGGTGGATGAGCGGGAGTGTGTCGGGTGCAATTTATGCTGGCTGGTCTGTCCGGTGGAGAGATGCATCACCATGGATCGCGTGGATTCGGGGCAGGCGGCCGAGAGCTGGGCACAACGCAGCGAGCATGCAGCCGAACCCTGACATGGCTGTGTCGCCATGTTCCCTCTATATAGCCGCCCCCAAATGCTTCGCCAGGAACGGCAGCCCCTGCACGCCGTAGAACGAGTGGATGTCGTTGAAAACCTCCTGCCGGCACAGCGCTCCGGCGCCAAAAACCTCGTACACTTTCCGCACGCGCGCGAAACTCGCCTTGCTTGCTTCCACTGGGAAGATGTCGTCCTTTATGCCCGATTCGACAAACAGCGGGCGCGGCGCGATGAGACCCGCGACGTCGTACATCTCGGCCCAATTGAGAATTCCGGGAACATAATTGTCGATGCAGTGCGACAGGCTCATGACGCTGTCGCGGAAGGTGTTGAGATAACCGCTGATCATGGCGGCGCGGATGCGCGGTTCCAGCGCCGCGGCAAACGTGGTGACCGTGCCGCCTCCGGAGATGCCCATGCATCCCACGCGGCGCGCGTCCAGTTCCTTGCGGGTTTCGATCCAGTCGATGGCGCGCATCACGTCATAGACGCGCCATCCCACCATGGTCTGGCCGAGCAACAATGCCGCGCCGGCTGAAGGCTGGCAAGCGGTCGCCTCGGCGCCTTTCTTGCGTGTAACCGGATCGCGGCGGCAGCCGAAGGCCAGCGGCTCGATGGCTACGGCGGCCATCCCGCGCTCGACCGCTTGGATTGCGAAATCGTGTTGATAGCCGGGCTTGTCCGTGCGGTCGCGGCCCTGCACATCGATGCCCACGATATCGTCTACGCCGCGTCCGTGTCCGGGCAGGCAGATCATGGCGGGGTGCGGCGGCGCGGAATCGCGCGGCGTCAGCAGGTAGCCGAGCACCAGCAGGCCCGGCCGGCTTTCAAAGACGAACTTCTCGCGGCGGTAGGTAGGGAAGTCGCGGGCATCCAGGGTCTGGGGCTGCAACGCGCCGCGCCGCGCCGGAAATCCCCCCACGAGTTCGGTGATTCTGACGTGCAGGCGCTTGTGCCACGCTTCGGCTTGCTTGCGGTTTTCCGCCCGGAAGGTGAGCCGCAAAGGCGCCGACTCGTAGAGTTTACGCGTGTAGAGAACCGGGTCGAATGCGGCGCTGTCGACCTTGTCCGCGAAGCCCTCCATCGGGCCTGCGTATTTCTTTTGGCCGTTATTTTGGCCGGCGGCGCGCGCGGCGGCGGGTAACAGCGAAGCGCTTCCGGCGGCCGCCAATTTGCCGAGTTCTCTGCGAGTCATGCGATGGCCCCAGCTTGCATTTGCAAGCGAGTTTGCGATACCAATTATATCCCGGAGGCTGTATGCAGCAACTTACGATATTGACCGCGGCGCTCGCGCTGGCGGCTCCCGTTTTCGCGGTGGACCAAGGCGCCATATTCGCCAAGCACTGGCAGACGTCCAAAGAGTTCACGCTGGCTGTGGCGGAAGCCATGCCGGCCGCCGACTACAATTTCAAGCCGAACGACGCGGAAATGAGCTTCGGCAAGGTGATGACGCACATCGCGCTGAACAACATCCGGGCTTTCGCCACTGTCAGCGGACTGAAGCCTTTGGATGCGCCGGACAAAATCGCGGCGGCATTCAAAGATCCCAAGGGCGTATTCGACAAAGAGAGCACTATACAGTTCCTGCGCGACTCGTTCGACTTCTGCGCCAAGGCGTTCGCGGAGATCACCCCGGAGAAACTCGACGCCATGGCCGGGCCGGCCACCGGGCGCGAGCGGTTGTGGTCGTGTTTCACTCACACGGCGCACCATCGCGGACAGGCGGAGGTATACTTGCGGATCAAGAACATCAAGCCGCCGGACTACCGCTTTTGAAACGTGGCTGTTTCATGTTTTTGGCACGCACAGCCGCCCCTAGCAGGAAAGAAGCCGAATGCAGGTGAATTTCGCCGGTGGGCAGATGCTGCCCGCGCGGGGGTTGGCTTTGCGGCGCCTATTCGCGGCCACCGTTCGCCCTTCTCGTACCATGCCCGCGTGATGCAGCCCTCAGGGACTGGAAATCGGCTTCGTGGCGGTCGCGCATGCGGGGCACTTTGGTCATGTCCACCATTATGTATGGTGGTGACGTGGGCGGACGTGCGGCGGCTGGCGAGCATGTGCTCGGCGATGCGGATGCGCATGGTGCTCAGCGGCTCGATGCGTGTCTTGGCTTGTCCAGCGGCGGGCGCGAGGGATCGTGAGATCAATGCATGATGGCAGCGGGAGATGGCGCCGTTTTTCGCGTCGCAGGATGGGCCGCGGTCGGGCGGGCGTATGCTGGCCTTGGAAGAGTCGTTCCATTTGGAGTGAGTTTGCACATAATATGGAAGAGGGGTGGCCATGAAGTTGGCGATCACGATCTACCAAGACGAGGACGGTACATTTATCGTGGAGTGTCCTGCGATACCCGGCTGTGTAAGTCAGGGCCGGTCGGAGGCTGAAGCCGAGGCCAATGTCATGGACGCGATTCGCGAGTGCCTCGCGGTTCGGGCGGAAATGGGGCTGCCTCCGACTGTCGCGACGCGCGAAATCGAAGTTGCAACCTGATGGCCGCGGTACCGCTGCTCAGACCGCGCGATGCTATTCGGACCTTCGAGAAGTTCGGGTGGCGAGTGGCGCGTCAGAGGGGCAGCCACATAGTGCTTACGAAGGTTGGTCACGTTGCCACGCTTTCAATCCCAGATCACCCGGAAGTGGCGAGGGGGACATTGCGGGTGCTAATCTCGAAGGCTGGACTGACGGTGGAGCAGTTTCTAGCCGCTTTGTGAAGCACGATGCCGAACCGAACTGCGGCCGCACTCGCTGGCCTGCTGGACGCCTCGCTGCCGCAATCTTCCGATCGATTTGTACAGGGTGAGCCGCAGGGCCCGATGTCGTGCCGGAGCTTGTTGACCGCCTTCTCGATGCTGTGGACGATGTAATCGTCACTTACAATCTTCCTCAACGCGAGGCTGGCCAGGTAGTTCGGGTCGATCACCATCTCGCAGAGAGGCGTCCAGTCATCCCTCGATCGGTAGTGTAATCTGCCGGGTCAATCCAGCCGTAGCCGAGCTTGTTCAACTCCGTCTTCAGTTGCTTGCGCCACTCGTTCCTTTGCTTCTGGTTACAGTCGGCATCTGATTACAGCACCTCTTCCGACCAGTTTTCGAGCGCCTGCTTCACCTTAGCCGTGAACTGGTCGGCCAGCGCGCCGTCGATCAGCCGGTGATCGAAGCTCAGTGACAGATACATCACCGACCGAATGGCAATCGCATCGTCGATCACCACCGGCGTCTTCTCCACCGCGCCCACGCCCAGAATCGCGACTTGAGGCTGGTTGATGATAGGCGTCGCGATCACACTGCCGAAACCGCCGAAGTTTGTAATCGAGAAGGTCCCGCCCTGGACTTCGTCGGGCTTGAGCTGCCGCGAGCGGGCGCGCGTAGCCAGATCCACGATGGAGCGCTGCAGGCCCAGCACGTTCTTCTCGTCGGCCTGGCGGATCACTGGCACAATCAGTCCGTTTTCCAGCGCCACCGCAATGCCAATGTTGATCTCGTTGTGGTGGATAATGTTGTTGCCCTCAAGCGAGGCATTCAACAACGGATAAGTGCGCAGACCCACGACCGTGGCGCGCACGACGAACGGCAGGTAAGTCAGCGACAGGCCGTAGTTCGACTGGAAATCGGCCTTGTGACGGTCGCGCATGCGGGCGACTTTGGTCATATCCACCTTATGAATAGTCGTGACATGCGCGGAGGTGCGGCGGCTGGCGAGCATGTGCTCGGCGATGCGGATGCGCATGGTGCTCAGCGGCTCGATGCGCGTCTTGGCTTGTCCGGCGGCGGGCAGAGGCGGCGGAGCGGCTTGCACAGGCGCCGGCGGTGGTGGAGCGGGAGCAGGTGCGGCTGGCGCCGGCGCGGGTGGCGGCGGTGGGGCGGGGACCGGCTGCGCTTGCTGCTGGCTGGCGATAAAGCCTTCCACGTCCTGCTTCGTGATGCGACCGCCCGCGCCAGTACCCTTCACCTTGGTCAGGTCGATGGAATATTCGCGCGCCATGCGGCGTACCAGTGGGGAAAGCGGACCGGTGGGATCGGCAGGTTCGGCGGCGGGTGCGGCTTCTGCAACGGGCGGAGGCGGCGGAGCGCTTTCCGGTTGCGTCTTGGGCTCGGGCTCCGCGGCGACCGCTTCAGCGGGCTGGGCTGCAGCCGGGGCTGCACCGCCTCCCTCGTCGATACGCGCTACCACCGTCGCAATGCCCACAGTCTTCCCCTCTTCCACCAGGACTTCCGAGAGCGTTCCGGCGGCAGGCGACGGAATTTCCGTATCCACCTTGTCGGTGGATATCTCAAACAGCGGCTCGTCCCGCTCCACGTGGTCGCCCGCCTTCTTCAGCCATTTGGTCAGGGTCCCTTCCACGATGCTCTCGCCCATCTGGGGCATCACTACGTCCGTCATATGCATTTCTCCATTTCGCGTTCAAACACGCGGCCAAAGTGCGCGGCCAGCCGGTCCGCAACCTCCGCCCAGGAATTGCCGCACCCTAATTGCGCCATGGAAGTCACCGGCTTCGAGAGGCCGCAAGGAACAATGTACTGGAAATATTGCATGCCGGTCGACACATTGAGGGCGAAACCGTGCGATGTAACCCATCGGCTGATATGCACACCGATGGCGGCGATCTTGCTCTCGCCCACCCAAACGCCTGTACACTTCGGGATACGGCCCGCCGGGATGCCGAAATCCGCCAGAGTATCGATCAACACTTGCTCGATCGCCCTCACATATGCGCCCACGTCGCGCTTCCATTCGCGCAAGTCCAGGATTGGATAGCCGACGATCTGTCCCGGCCCATGATAAGTGACGTCGCCGCCCCGGTCGGTGGGATGGAAGGCGATGCCGGCACGGGCCAGGATTTCTTCGCCAGCCAGGACGTTTTCCTGGTGACCGTTGCGGCCCAGGGTGATCGTATGGGGGTGCTCCAGCAGGATAAGCTGGTCGGGGATGGCGCCGGCTTTGCGTTGGGCAACGAGCTGTTGCTGCAATGCGAACGCGCTGGCGTACTCCACACAGCCCGGCTCCTGCCACTCGCACTTAAGCATTGATGGCCAGACCGTACACGGCGTTGAACCCCTCGCCCATCATTTCGGAAAGCGTGGGGTGCGGATGGATGGTGTGCATCATGGTCTCCACGGTGGCTTCCGCTTCCATGGCCGCCACGGCTTCGGCGATCAGCTCGAAAGCGTCCGGGCCGATGATATGCACGCCCAGGATCTCGCCAAGCTTTTCGTCGGCCACCACCTTGATAAAGCCGCCGTGACTATCCAGAATGCTGGCCCGGCTGTTGCCTGCGAACGGGAACTTGCCGATCTTCACCGAGTAGCCCTGCGCGCGAGCCTGCGCCTCCGTCAGACCCACGCTGCCGATGCCCGGCTCAGTATAGGTGCATCCCGGGATGCGGTTGCGTTTGATCGGAGTAGCCGGTTTGCCCGCGGCATGCGCCACCGCGACCATGCCCTCCATGGTGGCCACATGTGCCAGTTGCGGCGTGCCTGCCACCACGTCGCCGATGGCATAAACGCCGGGCTCGCCGGTTTGCTGGTACGGATTGACCTTGATGAAGCCCCGGTCCAGCTCCGCGCGTGTGTTTTCCAAGCCGATGTTTTCGGTGTTCGGCTTGCGGCCCACGGCTACCAGCAATTTCTCCGCCTCCACCTCTTCCGTCTTGCCGCCGACCAGGGTCACAGTCATCTGCACGCCCGCTCCCTTACCGTCGCGGCTCGGTACCTTCCGCACGTTCTCTACTTTCGCGCCGGTCTCCAGCCGGATACCAGCCTTGCGGAACGCCCGGTCCAGCTCCTTGGAGATCTCCTCATCCTCCACCGGCACCACGCGCGGCAGCATTTCGAAGACCGCCACATCGGTTCCGAAACGATTGAAAATGGAGGCGAACTCTACGCCGACGGCGCCCGCGCCGATGATGGCCAGAGACTTGGGCACAGCAGTCAGGTTCAGGATCTCGATGTTGGTCAGGATCAGATCCGCGTCCGGCTGCAGCCCGGGCAGCATGCGGGCTTCCGAGCCGGTGGCGATTATGATGTTGCGGGCCTCCAGCGTTTGCGGGCCATCCACCGTCTCCACTTCGATGCGCCCGCCGCCCTTCAACCGGGCGTACCCCTTGATCCACTCGACCTTGTTCTTGCGCAGCAGAAATTCGACGCCCTTGGAATGCTTGTTGACGATGCGGTTCTTCTTGTCGATCACCATCGGGTAATCCAGCACCGGCTTCTCGCAATGAATGCCGTCGCCTTCGGGGTTCAGGAAGTGGTCCCAGACATCCGCCGTATGCAGCAGGGCCTTTGTTGGAACGCACCCTACCAGCAGGCACGTCCCACCTAGGCGGGGCTGCTTCTCGATGAGGGCGGTCTTGAGGCCGTATTGGCCGGCGCGAATGGCGGCCGAATATCCACCGGGACCGCTGCCGATAACGATCAGATCGTAGGGCACTTTTCCCATTTTACATCGCTCCTACAATAAACATATGATTTGGCTTTTGCTTTTACTGATGTGCGGGTCGGGGGCCGGGATTCCGGCCGCCTTCGCACAGTCGAGCCGCGCCAAGAAGACCACGGCGCTGCCTGCCCTACCGCGCCAGTTCCCTATCGAAAGCCTGAGGGTGGAAGGAAATCGCAATTACACTGCGGCCCAAATCCTGGCCGTGGCCGCCCTGAAGGTCGGCCAACTGGCGGGCAAATCGGATTTTGAAGCCGCGCACGACCGCCTGGTGGCCACCGGCATGTTCGAAACGGTGGGCTACAAGTTTGCGCCCGGCGGCGATCAGCGTGGTTATGCGGCATCGTTCCAGGTGGTGGAAGCGCAGCCGGCCTATCCCATCCGCTTCGACGATTTGGGGGCCACGGATAAGGATCTCACGGACTACCTGCGGGGCAAGGATCCACTGTTCGCCCCGCGGCTGGCCGCCACCAAAGTGGTGCTGGAACGGTACAAACAATGGGTTCAGGAATATGTAACGGCGCACAACAACAAGGACACGGTCATCGCTAAGGTCGTGCCGGCTGGGGCGCCCGCCGCGCCGGGGGAGTTCGTCATCCTATTCCGGCCGGCGCGTTCGGATCCGGCGGTTGCGGAGGTTGCGTTTGAAGGCAACCACGTCATCTCGACTTCGGCGCTGCAGAACGCCATTGCCGAGGTGGCGGTGGGGTTGCCATACAAGGAAGAAGCCTTCCGCCAGTGCCTGGACTCCAGTATTCGCCCGCTATACGACGCGCGCGGCCGCGTTCGGGTTGTGTTCACCAAGCTGACGGTGGCAAAAGCGACCGACGTGCAGGGCTTGGCCGTGAGGGTGACATTGGAGGAAGGCGGGACCTACGATCTCGGCGGCGTGCGCATCGAAGGCGCGCCGCACTTCGAGCCTGCGCGATTGTTGAAGAGCGGGAAGTTCAAAACCGGCGACCTCGCCGATTTCGACGAGATCGGCAAAGGCGTGGACCGCATCAAGAAGGTGCTGGCGCACGAAGGCTATATGCGGAACGACGTGCAAATCGTACGCAAGATCGACGATGCCAAGAAGACCGTGAGCCTGGCGATGCACATCGAGGAAGGCCCGCAGTTCCTTTTCGGGAAGCTGCGCATCGAAGGGTTGGATCTGAACGGCGAGGCGGCTATCCGGAAGATGTGGACGCACCAGGAAGGCACGCCCTACAACCCCGATTATCCGGATTATTTTCTCAAACACGTGCGCGAGGAGGGCCTCTTCGACAACCTGGGCGAGACCCGCGCCGAGACCAAGATCGACGATAAGACGCACATCGTCAACGTGACGCTGAATTTCAAATACGCTCCGCCTGTTAACCGCAAGAAGACCTCACCGTTTTAGCTGACGAGGAGGATTGAAATGGAAGGAAAAGATATCGCGGTAATGCTGGTGTTCCTGGCTTCGCTTGCCACGGCGGGATGGGTGGTGTATTTGGCCGCCGAGGTGAGTAAACGGCAGCGAAGGCTGAAGGCGCAGGCCGAATTGCATGGCAGGCTGCTGGATAAGTTCAGCTCGGCGCACGAGGTGGTGGAGTTCCTGCAAACGCCAGGTGGCGCGCAGTTCGTGGACAGCTTCTCCGGTGATCGGGAGGAACCGTCGAATGGGATTCTGCGCTCGACACATCGCGGGATCGTTCTGGTGATCGTGGCGGCGGGCTGCTTGTTCCTAAGCTGGTACTATCGCGATTCGGGAGAGAATCCGCTGTTGGTGATTGGCGTGGTCCTGCTGTGTCTGGGCGTCGGCTTTCTGCTTTCGGCCGCTGTGTCGCACCGTCTTTCACGCGCATTGGGACTGGCACAACGTACCGGCAATACCCAACAGTGATGCGCCGATGGACCAGAATGAGTTCACGGCGTTCTATCACGAGACAGCACCGGCTTTGCACGGCTACATCCGGCGAGTCTCGGCGGACGGGCAGGCGGCGGACGATCTGCTGCAGGAGACTTACCTGCGGTTCCTGCGCGCCAAGCCGGAAGTGGACGACCCAGCGGCGATGAAAGCCTATCTTTACAAGACGGCGACTGCGGCGATCTACGACCGGTGGCGCAGGCAAAGGCGCGAGCGGCTTTGGTCGCTGGCGTTCCGCTTCCGCGACGAGGCGCCGCCGGCCGCCGGGACCGGCGATGTGACGCGCTGCTTCGAAAAGCTGAAGCCGCGAGAGCGTGCGCTGCTGTGGCTTGCCTACGTGGAAGGGTACGCGCATGGCGAAGTCGCCGGAGCGCTGGATCTGAACGAAAAGAGCATCAAGGTTCTGCTGTTCCGAGCGCGCCGCAATCTGGAGCGCATACTGAGGCAGAATGGTATTAGCGAGGTGCAGCATGAACGAGCCTGAAGCTGCGGTGTGGATGGGACGATTGGCGGCACTTTCCCGCGACGGAGGCGCGCTGCCGAACCCCGCGCTCATTTGGTGGAAGGCGCGATTGTTCGAGAAGCAGGCCGCGCAGGCGCGTGCTACCCGTCCTATCGCGATCGCGCAATGGGTGTCACTCGCGGTGGCGGCAGTCACGACGATCGTTCTTTGCATGGCTAACTGGCGGAGTATTCAGGACCTGCTGGCGCCTGCCGGCTTGGCGCTATGGGTGGCCGGCGCCGCGTGCGTCATTTTGATGGGGATGGCGCTGCGGTTTGTGTTCAGCGACTGACGGATTCAAACTGATTTGCGCTATCCATGTAGACGGAGTAGTTTGGTTGTATGGTTGACCTTAAGCTGGATCATCCGGTTCCCATGACCGAAGAGGAGGACGACGCGACATTGGCCGCCATCGATCGGGGTATTCAGGACGCCGATCTAGGGCGGGTTGTTTCTGCGGAAGAAGCCCGCCAGCGTGTCCGCCGATGGCTTTCAAAATCGTCTACACCGAAAACGCGCTAGCCGATTTGGAGGCCGTCCTCGACTAAATCCTAGCCGATAATCCAGCGGCGGCGTTCCGATTCGGGGACGATCTGCTCAACCACGTCGAGTTGTTGGCCGTGTTCCGCACATCGGATCGCTTGTGAAGCGGCGCGCGGGGATTCGCAAGATCCTTCATACTCCGGTACGGGTCTACTACCAAATGCATGAGGATCGCCGGTGCCTTGAGATACTTCACTTCTGGCACGTCGCCCGCCAGGAGCCGGATTGGGTGTAGGAGTTGGACTACGGACACTATGCAGCTTTTCGAGCTAACGCGGGCGCTGATCGATACCGAATCCATCACCGGTAACGAGGAGCGCGTCGGGCTTCAATTGCTGGACTACTGCTCCGGCCTCGCCGCGCGCTATGGCGGCCATGCGGAGCGCTCCGAAGTCGAGCCGCGCCGCGCCAACATTTTCGCCTGCTGGGGCGACCGGCCGACCGTCACACTCTCGACGCACATGGATACGGTGCCGCCGTTCATCCCCTCCCGCGAAGACGGCGAACACATCTGGGGGCGCGGCGCGTGCGATACCAAGGGCATCATCGCCGCCATGCTGATGGCCGCCGAAGCACTGCTCGCAAGCGGCGTGCGCAATTTCGGAGTGCTGTTCGTGGTCGGCGAGGAACGTAATAGCGCGGGGGCATATCACGCGGCGGCGCAGCCCAAAGGCGCGCGCTATCTGATCAACGGCGAGCCCACCGAAAACAAGCTGGCGCTCGGTTCCAAGGGTGCGCTACGCTATGAAATCGCGGCCACCGGACGCATGGCGCACTCCGCGTATCCGGAGTTGGGCGAATCGGCCATCGACAAGCTGCTGGATGCGCTCGCACGGATCCGCGCCATCCCGCTGCCGGTCGACGAACTGCTGGGCCCCAGTACGCTAAACATCGGAACAATCGCCGGCGGACGCGCGCCCAACGTGATCGCCGATCAGGCCACCGCCGAAATCTTCGTTCGCCTGGTGGGCGACTCAACCGCCACTAAGGACGCTATCGCCGCGGCCGTCGCCGGTAAGGCGGAAGCGCGCGAGATGATCGAGATTCCGGCCCTGCGCCTCGGTGCGCTGCCGGGAATGGAAACCACGGTGGTTGCGTATACCACGGACATACCGGCATTTGGACACACATGGGGGACGCCATACCTGATCGGCCCCGGATCCATCCACGTCGCGCACACGCTGGACGAGCGCATTCCCAAGCAACAACTTGAAGACGCCGTCGGCATTTACCAAAATATGGTGAGCCGGTTGCTCACTGAAAAGAACTAACGCATATGGAAACCAGAATCGAAGTCGGAATTCTCGGCGCCACCGGCATGGTGGGCCAGCATTTCGTTAAATTCCTGCGGAACCACCCATGGTTCGATCTGAAGTGGCTGGGCGCAAGCGACCGCTCCGCAGGCAAGCGGTACGACGACGCCACCGCCTGGCGGTTGGCAGGCGCAATGCCGGATTCCGTCGCCGGCTTACAGGTCGATGAATGCAAGCCCGGCAGTGCCCCGCTTCTGCTTTTCTCCGCGATGGACGCCTCCGTCGCAACCGAAATCGAGCGCGCTTTCGCGCAAGCCGGCCACGTGGTAGTTTCGAATTCCAAGAACCATCGGATGGAGCCTGACGTTCCGCTGCTGGTGCCCGAGGTCAATCCCGACCACTTGAAGCTGGTGCCCGGCCAGCAGCGCATCCGCGGCTGGAAGGGACAAATCGTCACCAACCCCAATTGCTCTACAATCGTGCTGACTATGGCGCTCGGCCCGCTGAAGCCATTCGGCATCACGCGTGTCGTTACAACCACGCTCCAGGCGATTTCCGGCGCGGGCTATCCCGGCGTGGCGTCCATGGATATCATCGCCAACGTGGTCCCCTTCATCGGCGGCGAAGAGGAAAAGATGCAGCAGGAAACGCAGAAAATCCTTGGCAATTTCCGCGGCGACCATATCGAACCACTGCACGCCAAAGTCAGCGCGCACTGCAATCGCGTTCCTGTTGTGGATGGTCACACCGTCACGGTCTCCGTGGAATTCTCGGCGAAGCCGTCGGAAGCCGACCTGCGCCACGCCTTCGATCATTTCAGCAGCGCGCCGCAGGAGCGCCACCTTCCCAGCGCGCCGCCGCGCCCCATCATCTATATGGATGAAAAAGACCGCCCGCAGCCCCGCCGCGATGCCGAGCGCGAAAACGGCATGGCCGCGTTCATCGGCCGCTTGCGTCCCTGCCCCGTACTCGATTATAAGTTTGTCGCGCTGGGCCACAACACCGTGCGCGGCGCGGCTGGCGCGGCCGTGCTCAATGCGGAGCTGATGCATTCGGAAGGAATGCTCGACTGATGATCGTCATGAAATTCGGCGGTACGTCGGTGGAATCTGCGGCTGCCATCGAGCGTGTGGCGTCGATCGTGAAAGCCCGCGCCAGCCGCCGACCCGTGGTCGTAGTTTCGGCTATGGGCAAGACCACCAACAAGCTGCTGGCCATCGCCTCGACCGCCATCCACGGCGCGCGCGAGGAATACATCCGGCAAATCCACGATCTGCGCGACTTCCACTCCCGCGAGGCGCGTCTGGTGGTCCCGCTGGCCGACCGCGCCGAACTTGATCGGCTGCTCGACGAGCATTTTCAAGAGCTCACCGAACTGGTCAAAGGCCTGGCCGTGTTAGGCGAGCTGACCCCGCGTTCCATCGACGCCATCTCCAGCTATGGCGAGCGGCTCTCCAGCTACATCGTCGCGCTGGCCTTCCGGCACTTCGGCATGGACACCGCGCATCTGGATTCCCGGCAGATGATCGTGACCGACCGCCGCCACACGCAGGCCGCGCCGCTCTATCCGGAAACTTACGCGCGCCTGGCCGCGGTGGTGCCCGCGCTGTCTGAAAGCGACGGCGGGAATAAGATCGTAGTGATGGGCGGCTTCATCGCGGCTACCGCGGATGGCGTCACCACCACGCTGGGCCGAGGCGGTTCGGACTTCACCGCCTCCATCGTAGGCGCGGGCATCGGCGCCGAAGAGATCCAGATCTGGACCGATGTGGATGGCATGCTTACGGCCGATCCCACCATCCTGCCCGGCGGCCATCGCGTGAAGACCATCTCGTTTGCGGAGGCCGCCGAACTGGCCTATTTCGGCGCGAAAGTGCTGCATCCCGCGACCGTTGTGCCTGCCGTGGAGAAGAACATCCCGGTGCTGATTCTGAATTCGCGCCGGCCGGAAGTGTCGGGCACGCGCATCGTCTCCGAAGCCGTGCCCTGCGCCAACGTGGTGAAATCCATCGCCTGCAAGCGCAAGATCACGCTGGTAAATGTGCATTCGACGCGCATGCTGATGGCGCACGGCTTCCTGCGCCGCATTTTCGAAGTCTTCGACCGGCATGAGACGGCCGTGGACATGGTGTCTACGTCCGAGGTCAGCGTCTCGCTCACCATCGACAACACCGACGCGCTGGACGCCATTTGCAAAGAACTGAGCCAGTTTTCGGAAGTATCCATCGAAGACGGGCACGCCATCGTGTGCCTGGTGGGAGATAATATACGCTACACGCCAGGCGTGGCGATGCGCGTTTTTGGCGCGCTCGACGGCATCAATATTCGCATGATCTCGCAAGGAGCTTCGCTGCTGAATCTCAGCTTCGTGGTAGCTGAAAAAGATCTGCATGGCGCCATCGCTGCGCTGCACGGCGAGTTCTTCGCGCAACTCGACACCGAGGTCTTCGATGCCGCCTGAGCTCAACCTGGCCGCCAACTTAGCCATAGTCGGATACGGAAAGATGGGCCGCCTCATCGAGCAGTTCGCGCCGGAATACGGTTTTCGTGTGGCGCTGAAGCTCGACGAATTCAACAACGCCGCGTTCGAAGGCGTAACGCCCGCGAACTTCCAAGCCATCGACGTGGCGGTGGATTTCTCCATCCCGGCCGCTGTGCCGGAAAACGTGGAGCGCATCGCCGCGCTGGGAGTGAACATCGTCGTAGGCACCACCGGCTGGCTTCACGAAGTGGAGCGCGTGAAGGCCGCCGTCGAGCGGAACGGCATTGGCCTGGTGTGGAGTCCGAATTATTCGATCGGCGTGAACGCCTTCTTCCTCCTGGTATCGGAAGCCGCGCGGCTGCTGGCAGGTGAGCCTTCGTACGGTGCATGGGCCTGGGAGATCCACCATTCCACAAAAAAGGATGCCCCGTCCGGTACACTGTTGAAGTTGGTCGAAGACATGAAAACGGCCGGCTTCGAGCGCCCCATCGACGTTAGCGCCAACCGCGCGGGCGCGCACCCCGGCACCCACGAAATCGGCTTCGATTCGGCGGCCGACACCATCACGCTGCGGCATACCGCGCGCAGCCGCGAAGGCTTCGCCCGAGGCGCACTGAAGGCCGCGCAATGGGTGGCAAGCCGAAAAGGATTCCACGAATTCAGCGAGGTGCTTTTGAGATGAGAACCGGTTGGAGGGCGGGCAAGATTGCCCGCCCTCCTAGGAGCAACCACTTATGTTTACAGGCTGCGGTACCGCATTAGTCACGCCTTTTCGCGCAGACCAGTCGCTTGATGAAGCAACTCTGCGGCGCTTGGTCCGGCGCCAGATCGAAGCCGGAATCAACTTTCTAGTACCGTGCGGCACTACGGGTGAAAGCCCTACGCTGACGCGCGAGGAGCATCTGCGCGTCATCGAAATCACGGTCGAAGAGGCCCAGGGTCGCGTGCCGGTGTTGGGCGGCGCGGGCGGCTACAACACCCGCGAAGTCATCGAACTGGCGCGCGAGCTCGCACACCTGGGCGTGGACGGCATCCTGTCCGTTACGCCTTACTACAACAAGCCCACCCAGGAAGGCCTCTACCAGCACTACAAGGCGATCGCGGCGGCCATCCGCCTGCCCATCGTCGTATATAGCGTGCAGGGGCGCACCGGCGTGAACGTCGAACCCGCCACGCTCGCGCGCCTGGCCGCAATTCCCAACATTGTGGGCGTCAAAGAAGCTTCCGGCAACATCACCCAGATGGCCAGCGTAATTCAGCAGGTGCCGCCGGAATTCATCGTACTCTCGGGAGACGACGCCATCACCCTGCCGCTCATCGCGCTGGGCGGGCACGGCATCGTCTCCGTGGTATCGAACGAGATTCCGGCGGAGATGACGCAGCTCGCGCAACTTTGCCTGGCGGGCGATTTCGCCGGCGCGCGGGCAGTGCAGCGCAAGTATCTGCCGCTGATGGAGATCAACTTCATCGAGTCGAATCCCATTCCGGTGAAGGCCGCTCTGGCGCTCATGGGCCTACTCGAACCGGTCTACCGCCTGCCCATGGTTCCTCCCAAGGAGGAGAACCTCACTCGCATCGAAAAGGTGCTGGAGTCCGTCGGCCTATTGGGGAGAGTAACCGTTGCCGGCTGAGATGGAAGCTGAAATCGGGCACCTCTTCGATCACAAGCCCACGGCCTACACGGAAGAGCATTTTCGGCTGTTCTACGAATTCAAGGATGCACTGAACCGGGGCACCGCCCGCGCCGCCCAACCGGACCCATCCGCGCGCGGCGGATGGCGCGTGAACGGCTGGGTCAAGAAAGGCATCCTGCTCGGCTTTCGCATGGGCGGAGTGGTGGATATGTCGATCGACGCTACGCGCCAGCCGTTCTTCGACAAGTCTACATACCCTGTAAAGAAGGTTACATCGCGGAGCGGAGTGCGTATAGTCCCGGGCGGATCGAGCATTCGCGATGGCGTCTACATCGGCAAAGGCGTCACCTGCATGCCACCCATGTACATTAACGTGGGCGCGTATGTAGACGATGGCGCCATGGTCGATTCGCACGCCCTGGTGGGAAGCTGCGCGCAGATCGGAAAGAACTGCCACATCTCGGCGGCTTCGCAAATCGGCGGCGTGCTGGAGCCGGTAGGGGCGCTCCCGGTAATCATTGAAGATGAAGTCCTCATCGGCGGCAACTGCGGTGTGTATGAGGGCGCGGTAGTCAAGAGGCGCGCCGTGCTGGGCACCGGAACTATCCTCAACCGTTCCACGCCGGTCTACGACCTGGTGCGCGGTGTCGTTCACAAGGCCACCGATGACGATCCTCTCATCATCCCGGAAGAGGCCGTGCTTGTAGCCGGCGCGCGCGCCGTCACCGCCGGACCCGGAAGAGATTGGGGAATCTCCGTCTACACTCCGGTCATTGTAAAATACCGCGATAGCCGGACGGATACGAAAATCCAACTGGAAGACCTGCTAAGATAATTGGCCGCTGATGAACGCCGATAAACGCGGATAAAACGTCATGCCCTTCACCCTCGATTCCAAAGTAGCCCTGATCACCGGCGCGGGCCGCGGCATCGGCCGCGCGATCGCCGAGAAGCTTGCCGCAGCAGGCGCCGCCGTGATGATCAACGACCTGGATCCCGGCCCGGCCGCTGAGGCCGAAGCCGCCATTCGCCAATCCGGCCGAGCCGCCGCGCACCTGGCGGGTGATGTCACCGCGCCCGATTTCCCGCAAGCGCTCGTGGATGCCACCCTCACCACGTTCGGCGGCCTCGACATCGTCGTCAACAATGCCGGCTACACCTGGGACAACGTCATCCAGAAGACCACCGACGAGCAGTACATGGCGATGCTTGGTATCCATCTGGTGGCTCCCTTCCGCGTGCTGCGCGCCGCCTCCATGTATCTCCGCGAGGCGGCCAAGCGCGAGGCCGCGGAGGGCCGGCGCGTGATGCGCAAGGTGGTCAATATCACCTCCATCGCGGGCACGGACGGGAATCCGGGCCAGGCGGGATATTCGTCCGGCAAAGCGGGCGTGATCGGTCTGACGAAGACCATGGCCAAGGAATGGGGCCGCTATAACGTGAACGTGAACGCCGTCGGTTTCGGGATGATCGAAACCCGCCTGACGCAGCCGCTCACCAGCGCGGGCGCGACTATCGACGTGCAGGGCCGCGCGATACCGGTGGGCGTGCAGCCCAAGATGCTCGATGCGCTGAAGGCCGTGTGCCCTTTGGGCCGCGCCGGCACGCCAGAGGAAGCCGCGGGAGCCGTGCTGTTCTTCTGTTCGCCGCTCTCCGACTATGTGACCGCCGAGGTGTTGATCTGCGGCGGCGGGATGCACTTCTGATGTACCGCTTATTGCTAGCCGACGACGATGTCCAGCAGCTCGCGATTCGCAAGCTGCTGCTCGAAGCGGCCGGTCACCAAGTTGCCGTCGCGGAGGATGAGCCCGAAGCCCTCCGCCTCCTGGAAGAACTGCGCCCGGACGTACTGGTGATGGATCTACGCCTGCCGAAGCTGAAGGATGGGCTGAGCCTCATCCGTTACGTGGACGGGCGGCGCCTCGCAGCCAAAATCATCGTGCTTTCCGGCTGGACGGAAGAGCTTTGCGACCTGCCCGAAGAAAAGATGGTCTGTTGCGTCTTGGGCAAACCGATCCGCAACGAGCACTTGCTCGAAGCCATCAATGCGGCAGTGTCTTCGCCCGCTCGTAGTCTTCGGTAAGCTGCTTCGCGATTTTGTCCGCCACGTCCGAGCTGGCGCCGCGAAACTTGCCGCCCATGCTTTCCTGCGTGGTGGACCAGATTACGTCGCCGTCCTTGGTCACCAGGCGCACCGCCGCATTGGCCTCGTGCCGCCGTTCCACGGAGCGGCTGGATTCACTGTTTCCGGCGCCAAGGCCCATGCTCCTGGTGGCCCGGTCGTCGCTACGCGTGCCGCCGCGCAAAGCGGTGTCTTCTTCCGATTGGCTGCTGCTCGTATTGCTGTGCACTTCCAAACTATCGCTCGAGGAATGCGTCTCGTTGAAGACCAGATCCTCGCCCGAACCGCGCAGAATAGCGTCGGCCTTTTCCTGATTCTCGGTGATGGTGAAGAGCTTCGAACCCTGCAAGCCGTTGATGATCATGTCGCGCAGTTGGGCGGCGGTTTCACCGCCTGAGAAGCGATCCACAAACACGCGCCGCACGGTCAGTAATTGCCGCAGGGGATCCGTCTCCGATGCGGAGGATGACGCACGCGCCGCGGGGGGCGCCGGCGCCGGGACCGGATCGGACGGTCCGAATAGCAGCGCCCCAAGTATAAGTGTGAGAGTGTTCATGCCTCAGCCCCGCCCTCTGCGCGCTTCATCGTCGGTGTACTCTACGCGGCGCCCGGTCTTGCCTTCCAGTTCAGCCAGCAGGGCACGCAAGTCGCCCTTGTTGACTTGCATGAACAGCACCTGCTGCCGCCCGTTGGCGTCGACATAGCCTACAGTCACAAAATGCTTCCGCGACTTGCCGAGCACCACCAGAGGTGAAATCAGAACGGCGGCCAAAATGCGCTGGCCGACGTGCTGCCCGTACTCCAGCGCGTTCACCTTGTCGTACGGGACATGCAGCGTCAGCGAGTGCGTGACGAATAGCAACTCACGGTCGCCGGTCATATCGACGCGCACGGCGCACCTCGCGGGAAATTCGGAAAGCGTGGTGCCGGTCAGATACGCGCGCGCGCCGATAGCTTGGGCCGCCGGCAGGGACCCGGTGACCGCCCCGCACGCTGCCAGCATGAATGCGGCACGCGCCCAATTGGGTATAACGATCATGAAACAACATAGTGGCGTGAACCGCCGGTTATCTCACGATCTTCGCGATATCCGCTATTTCTTCGCCTTAGCGGATGGAGGCCCGGCCAGCAGGCGGTCGATCTCCAAATACAGGCCGTCGCCCTCGAAGATGTTCCGCGTGTCGAATTCATAGCCGAAGTCGTTGCGAATCATTCCCTGGCCATCGATCAGGAACAGGTGCGGTACGCCCACCCTGGGGTTCTGGGGGGTGGCCTTCAGAAACGACGCCGAGACTTGGCCGCAATCGAACAGGACCGGCGAGGTGACCTTATGTTCCGTCACAAAGCGAGCCACCGAGGCTTGGTTGTCCGGAGGAATTGTGATCGACAAGACTGCCACCTTGCCGCCATATTTGGCCTCCACATTCTCCAGTATCCCCGCCAAGCGCTGACAATGCGGGCACGTGGTTTGGATGATGTCGACGACCACGACCTTGCCGCGGTAATCCTGCAAATCGTGTTGTTGCGCGTGAAGATCGGGAAGCGAGAAGCCCGGCGCGCGGCGGCCGGACAATTCCCCAGAAGCGAACAGCAGCGCCGCGGAGGCCAGTAAACCGAAAAAATATCGCATCAGATCAAACTTAACATTACTCAAAGCGCGCCTGAAAAATGGTAGGCTGGAGCCTGGTATTGCCACTGTCCGTCCGCTAAAAGTCGATTCGCTGCGAGCTGTCTAATCTAACGTTTGAAGACTGCCTGCGGCGAATCCATTCCAATCGACCCCCAAAATCTTTTTGCAGGAGAACTGGAATGCAGGATTCCTTTGACTTGACGACGATTGGCGCCACAGACGCAATAATGGAAGCCTTTCAGGCTCAGGCAGCGCGCGGCTTGCTGCTGGGGCGCGTATCGGTAGTGTATAGCGATCGATACAGGCTTTACACCGCCCGGGGCGAGATGGCCGCGGAAGCCATCGGCGCGCTGCTTTACCGCACGGAACGATCGGATTGGCCCGCTGTGGGCGACTGGGTGGCGGTGCAGCCCATGGGGCCGGAAGAAGGCATGATTCATAGCATGCTGCCGCGGCGCACGCTGTTCTCGCGGCGCGCGGCCGGGGATCGCGAACAGGAGCAGGCGATTGCCGCCAACATCGATCTGGCGCTGATCGTCTGCGGTCTCGATGGGGATTTCAACGTGCGGCGGATCGAGCGCTACCTGACCTTGGCGCATGCCAGCGGCGTGGACCCCGCTATTGTGCTGAACAAGTCCGACGTGTGCCCGGACTTAAGCGCGCGCCTGGAGGAAGCTGCCCGCGTGGCTGCGGGTGCGCCGGTGATGGCGATTACCGCCCGCGCGGCGCAAGGCATCGAGCCAGTGCTGCGGCTCTTGCGGCCAGGGTTGACGGTGGCGCTGCTGGGTTCTTCCGGCGTGGGCAAGTCGACGTTGGTGAACCAACTCCTCGGCATGGAACGCCAGGTTGTGCGGGAGGTGCGGGAAGGAGACAGCCGCGGCCGGCATACGACCACCTATCGGGAGTTGCTGCCACTGCCGCGAGGGGGTGCGCTCATCGACACCCCGGGCATGCGCGAGCTGCAGTTGTGGGCGGATCAACACAGCCTGGATTCCGCCTTCGCGGAAATCGCGGACCTGGCGGCGCGCTGCCGTTTCCGCGATTGCAGCCATGTGGTGGAAGCGGGCTGCGCGGTGCGTGCCGCCATCGAAAGGGGCGAACTGGACGCTGCGCGTTGGGAGAGCTATCGAAAGCTGCGCGCGGAAATCGCGTGGCACGCCCGCCAGACGGATGTGCAAGCGGCGCAGGCGCAGAAGAAGAAATGGAAGGCGATCCATAAGGCCATGCGGGTACGTTACAAGCGCGACCCGCGCTCGAGTTAGAGTTTCTTCCATTCTTCCACCACGATCTGGCAGGCGTCCTGGTATAGGATCTTGCCCGGATTCGCGGACCGAAGCACTCGAACCGCAACACCGTGTTCCTTCAGAAGAGAGGCGATCTCCCAGATTTTCTTGATGGGTTCGCCAGCATCGTCTCGGAATGAGGTGACCGCATCCCGAGGCAAGCGACCTGGTATCGGTTGAGGTCAATCGCGGAGAAGCCGCGCTTCGGCGACGATCCCGGTGAGGGACCGGTGGTGGTCGGCAGCGCTTCCTACGACAGACCGAATAAACATGCGGCTGCCTAACTGGTGGGCAGTTGGAGGTCAAGCGGATTACGCCATTTCAATTGCCGGAACCTTGCAAAGTCGCGATCCGAGGAACAGAGTTCCGCCCCATGCTCGAGGGCGAGCGCGGCGAGGTGCGCATCGGAAGTCAGATTGCCGCCGGTACCTGCTGGAAGCAGGAGGTCGCGCAATATCCGAGCGTGGCGAGGGCCTGGATGGACCACGGTAACGGATGGCTGTTGGAGCCAGGAATCCACAATGTCGAAGGCAGCTTTGATCGGTAGTGGCTTGGGGAACAGATTCGGTCTGGTCATGAGACGAAGGAAGGCGAGAAGGACGACCCACGAGAGTCCGACTGTCTCCGTGCCGCCAATTGCGGTTTCCCACCACGATTTCGCTTCGGCGTGGAGAGGCGAATCCCGATTGACGGCGTATATGAGGAGGTTGGCGTCGACCAGGATCATTTGCGCAGCGCCACCTTACGGGTGAGTTCTTCGTCCTCCATCGCATCGGCCGTGGACAGGGCTTTGTCCCAGCGGAAATCGGGAACCAGCCCAAGGCGGAAGGACTTCTGCACAAAGCGCGCCGTGCGCGGTTGTCTTCCCCGCGTCAAGCCGGCCCGAATGGCCTCATTCAACGCCTGCTTAAAGGAAACCCCGCGTTCGCGGATCGAGTTTTCGAGCATTTTTTCGACGTCCGGATCGAGGGTGACGGTCGTTCTCACAGCGCTATCATAGCATCAAACGAGATGCTGTCACGATGCGCACATCGCCGGATGTCAACGTGCATGGCCGGATCCGCAAATGCTCCGGATGGCGGAGCAAAGTTCACTCGGGCGAGTCTGCCTCGCGCCGGATTGCCTCCATTTGTGCCAGCAGCACCGCCCGCGACATCGACTCGACGCCCCAGTTCCACAATATGCCGATCTGGGCCAGTCCTCTTCGATCAGCCGACGATCATTGCCCGACGATCACCGTCATGTTACCTGGCGCGAAGGCTACTTCGCGCATCGCTCCCCCGGCGATCAGAGCGGAGTATGGGCAAGGAAATCATTGGTAGGCTATCCGGCCAGAACCTCCACGCAATCCGGTCCGCAAATCTTCTCCAGCGCCGCCTTGAATTCGCGGTCTGGACGCACCTTGGCAGGCACGTCCAGGATCACGGAGAAATCGCGCGGCTTCTCCAGGCGCAGGCGTACTTGCGACTCGCCGGGCTTAATATGGAAGAGTTCGCGCAACGCCGCCGGCCTGTCCGCCACGCCATTGCGTCCCAGCCATACACGAATCGAAATCAGCGACGGCAGATTCAAGCGCGCCGTCTCCAGCGGCTGGATCTCCTGCACGGCAATCTTAGGCGGCGCGTTCTCTTCCGGCAGCACCAGCCCCTTCACCAGCACCGCCTTATCTTCCACGATCTGGGTCACGAGCCGATCATAGCTGGCGGCGAATACCATGCCGTCGACCGAACCGGTACGGTCCTCGATCTGCAGCGCGGCCCAGGGTTTTTGCTCGCGGTTGCGCTTGCGCTGGATGCCCGTGAGCACGCCGCACAAGGCCACCTCCGTCCCTTTTTCCAGGCCCTCCAGATTGCCGGTATCGTGCGTGGCCAACTCGCGCACCTTGTCTCCGTAATCGTCGAGCGGGTGCCCTGTCACGTAGAAACCGATCATCTCCTTTTCGCCTTGCAGCTTCTCGCGGCCGGTCCAATCGGGCACTTGCGGCAGCGGCTTCTCGACAGGTCCCTCCTCCGGGGTCATATCGCCGAACAACCCGCCCTGGCCGCTCACGCGGTCGCGCCAGACGCGCTGTCCGGCTTCCATGGCGCTTTCGGTGGCGGCGAACAACTGCGCGCGGGTGCCCTCCAGTGAGTCCATGGCGCCGGCGCGGATCAGGCTCTCAATCATACGCCGGTTGATGGAAGTCAAATCCACGTGCTCGCAGAATTCGTAGAGGGAAAGGAAGCGGCCCAGCTTCTCGCGCGCGGCGCGAATGGCTTCCACGGCGTTGGGGCCGAGATTCTTGACCGCGCCAAGCCCGAAGCGGATGCCTTTGCCGTTTGGCGCGGTGTCGTCCGGAGTGAAATTCCAATCGCTGGCATTGACATCCGGCTGAAGCACGGTAATGCCCATCTCGCGGCACTCGTTGATGTACTTCACCACCTTCGCCGTGTTTCCGGTTTCAGAAGTAAGTAGCGCGGCCATGAAGTCCACCGGATAATGGGCTTTCAGATACGCAGTGACAAAGGCCAGATAGGCATACGCGGCGGAATGCGACTTATTGAATCCGTAGCCGGCGAATTGTTCCATCAGGTCGAAGATCTTTTCGATCTTCTTCTGCGGGAAGCCGCGCTCCAGAGCGCCCTTGATGAAGCGCTGCCGCTGCGCGGCCATCTCTTCGGCTTTCTTCTTGCCCATGGCGCGGCGCAGAATATCGGCTTCGCCCAGTGAGTAGCCTGCCAGGACATTGGAGATCTGCATCACCTGTTCCTGGTAGACAATTACGCCGTAAGTCTCTTCCAGCAGCGCCTTCAACTCCGGCAGATCGTAAGCCACGGCCTTGCGGCCTTGCTTGCGATCGATGAAGTCGTCCACCATGCCGCCTTGCAAGGGGCCGGGCCGATAGAGCGCGTTCAGCGCAGTGAGATCCTCGATGCGCGTTGGATGGTAGCGGCGCAGAATGTCCTGCATGCCGGGCGATTCAAATTGAAAGATGCCGCTGGTGAGGGCTTTCGAAAAAATCTCGTAAGTGGCCGGGTCGTCGAGCGGCAGTTCCTCGGGTACCAGAAGCACCCCGTGCCGCTTGTCGATCAGCTTCAGCGCATCGTCGATGAGCGTGAGGGTGGTCAGGCCCAGGAAGTCCATCTTCAGAAGCTGCAGCTTCTCCAGGCCGCTCATATCGAACTGCGTGACAATTTCTTCCCTGTTGGTGCGGTACAGCGGGACGAGTTGCTTCAGCGGTTCGGGCGAGATCACCACCCCGGCGGCGTGCACGGAACAGTTGCGCGCCATACCCTCCAGGCGCAGCGCGACTTGCAGGATCTCGGCCACGCGCGGATCTTTACGCTCCAGCTCGCCGAAGCCCGGCTCGGCTTTCATGGCGTCGTCGAGCGTGATGTTCAGGACGTTGGGCACCATCTTGGTGAGACGCTCCACGTCGGCGAAACTCATGTCCAGCACGCGTCCCACGTCCTTGATGGCGGCGCGCGCGGCCATGGTGTTGAAGGTGATGATTTGCGCCACCTGCTCGCGGCCGTATTTCTCGGTGACGTACTGGATCACTTCGCCGCGCCGGTTCATGCAGAAATCGATATCGATATCGGGCAGGCTGATACGCTCGGGATTCAGGAAGCGCTCGAACAGCAGCCCGTACTGCAGCGGATCGATATCGGTGATGCCCATGGCGTAGCCCACCAGGCTGCCCGCCGCCGAGCCGCGGCCGGGGCCGACCGGAATGGATTTCGATCGCGCGAAGCGGATGAAATCCCAGACGATCAGGAAGTAGCCGGAGAACTGCATCTTCTGGATCATCTTGATCTCGCGGTCGAGACGCTCGGCGTATTCCGGCAGATCGTGTTTCAGGTGGCCGGCGGCGCGCAGAGCTTCGAGGCGCGTCCTGCGCCTTTCGAAACCCTGGCGCGCGACGAATTCGAAGTAGGTATCGGTGGAATGCTCGGCCGGGACTTCAAATTTCGGGAAAGGCTCCTTGATTTTTTCCAGGTCGACGTGGCAGCGCTGCGCGATTTCCCAGGTGCGGTCGAGCGAATCTTCCAGTTCGCCGAAGAGCTGCATCATTTCGGCGCGCGATTTCAGGTAGAAATCGGGCGTGTTCCAGTGCATGCGCGACGTGTCGCTCATGGTCTTGCCGGTCTGGATGCAGAGCAGGATTTCGTGCGCGCGGGCGTCGTCGCGGCGCAGATAGTGCGCGTCGTTGGTGGCCACCAGCGGCAGGCCGGTTTCCGCCGAGAGCCGGTGAACCGCGGGTATTAGGCGCTTGTCCTGTTCCAGGTGGTGGTCCTGAATTTCGAGAAAGAAGTTATTCTTGCCGAAGATGTCGGCGTAGGTGTAGGCGGTACGGCGGGCTTCATCGTAGCGGTCGGATAGCAGGATTTCGGGAATATCACCGCGCAGGCAAGCGGACATGCCGATCAGGCCTTTGGAGTGCCGCGCAAGCAGGTCCCTGTCGATGCGGGGCTTGTAGTAGAAGCCCTCGAGGAAGCCCGTGGAGACCAGGTTGATGAGGTTGCGATAGCCTTCCTGCGTTTCGCAGAGCAGGACCAGGTGATTGTAGCGGTCGGTGTCGCTGCGGGTTTTGTGGCCCTGCTGCGAGACGTAGACCTCGCACCCGATGACCGGATGCACGCCTTTGGCCTTGGCGGTGTTGTAGAACTTGACGGCGCCGAACAGGTTGCCGTGGTCGGTCATGGCCACGGCGGGCATCTTCTGCTCGACCACCGTGTCCATGAGCTGGCCGATTTCGCAGGCTCCATCGAGGAGGGAGTAATCGGTGTGGCAGTGCAGATGGACGAACGGATTTTCCGGCATGGCCTTCCTTTAAATTAAACGGCTATCGGGTTCTGTGGGGAGGTGCTTCTATTTTAGCGCGGGTTTGGCGAATCTTGCTGACCGGCGTGTGGGGGTGTTTTCTGGCCTCTAGTATATCGTTTCAGTAAAACATATCCATACAATCACGCCACTTCTCAGGAGGCCTCCAGCAGTTCGAAAGCCTTCCAGCGATGAACTACCGGCATCTCGTTGATTTCGGCAATCCCCAGCAGAATGCGTTCTTTCAGTTCCGCTCTGGATTGCACCCGGATCTGCCGCAGGAAAGTCCGCGTCATTTTGCCAAACAGGGTCTCCACGATGTTCAGCCAGGAGCCGTGCGTGGGAGTCAGCACGTACTTGAACCGGTTGGGGCGCGTCGCCAAGTAGGTCCGCATCTCTTTGGAAATGTGCGAGGAGTGGTTGTCCAGGATCAGCCGCATCGTGCACTCCGGCGGGTAGCGGGCATCCAAATCCCTGAGCAGTGCGATGAACTCCACGCTCGGGTGCCGCTCCTCGACGCGTGCGGTGATATGCCCGTCGTGCAGGTCCAAACCTGCCAGAATCGACCAGCTACCATAGCGGATGTACTCATGATCGCGGGCCACCGTGGGATATTTACCGGCCACCGGCGGCAGGTCCGGAGCGGTGTTGCCAATGGCCTGTACGCCAGGTTTTTCGTCCACCGAAACCGTTATCACCAAAGGCTGCGGAGCACCTTTCTGCGCGGCCTCGTTTTGCAGCGCGACCCGTTGATACACCAGCAACACCTCTTGCATTTTAGACAGGAAGCGCGGATCGCGGCGCTCCAGGTAATACTGGACTTTGTGGGGATGCGGCGGTTGCGCATCCAGGATGCGCTGTACCGTGGCTTTAGCCGCCTTATCCAGGGCCGGGTACCCGGCTTGCACCGCGTGCCCGCGCACATGCCGCGCGAGTGCCGAGCGTGTCCACAACTCTGCGGCATACCCAAGTTCCTTGGGCTTGCAACACGCTAAATGGACCACCCAGGCCTTGGCATCATCGGTAATGACCGCCTCTCGTGGCTGATGCGACGTGTCCTTCATGCCGGCCTGGACCCCCATCTGCAGGGCCTTATCAACCCACAGTCTGGCTTACGGTCTCGCCGGCATGATATCGCCACAAGACTTGCGCGCGCTGGACGTCGCGGAAAGCCGCGCTTTTGGATTGGCGGAGCCGATCGAGATGTTTTTTCTCCTCGTCGGTGAGAACGAGCTTCGGGCGCCGGGATGCTCGTGCCATGGACCCCGCATAGCACAAAACAAAGTCTTATGGATATGTTTTACTGAAACGTAATACGGCGGTGCGCGACCCTCGATCACGTTGCGACTACTGCCGGCTGGGGTCGCCATATGGACGACCGATGGGGGTGGCGTCAAGGTGCGCTGGGCGGAAGCACCGGTCGAGAAGCTGCGGAGTACAAGCGAGGAGTTTTTGGCGCTGTGCGCTTCGCCGGCGTCGAATGCAAGCGAGATCCGGCGGCTGGGCAACCAGCTATATCGGGCTTTCGTCCAGGGCGTCGATGCGCCATGGCCCGCAGCTACAGCGCACGAGAAAGACGCACACAAGGGCGCTTCGGGGCGGCCTGAGAGGCCATCACTGGCCAAGGGCCTGCCACACACCCACTCGTACTACTAATTATCGGATGGCCTTTGTACGCCATCGATCACGTAAACATCAACCGAAACCCTCTCCATGCGCAGGCGGAGACCGAGCTGCTGGATCGCCGTGAAGATGGACGGTCCGCTTTGAGGAGCGGCCCGGTCCATATCGGGGGACCACTCAAGCTTACAGTCAAAGGCGCCTTGAACGTTGGTTTCGTCGACCACTTTCCTGTGCAGTTGCGCCGAAAGGGATCTTGCCACGTAGGATACAGGGGCGGCCTGAAAAGTCATGATGCGCATCTGGCCATTCCAGCGCATCCGTACTTGCGGGCCTGGCGGATGGGTGGTCGCGGTCAGTTTTGGCCCGTCCTTCGAAACGGACAGCACATAGGCTGGCATTTCTCTCGCTTCCCGATGCATGGCCAACTTGAATCTGTCGGCCAACATCGACCGAACCATCATGCGGATCTGCCCGTCTCTGCCGACTTGTTCGTTTCCCGCATCGTTCTCCGGCGTGGCGACGATGTCATACCTGTCGGAATCCGTCCACTTGGGGCCGCCCACAAGCTCATCGTCGGTCAATTCATACGCCCACTTCACCAGAATCTTCAGGGTTGACTTTTCGGCTGTGAATCTTCCCCCGGGCAACCGGGTTATCACCGATTGCTCTGCCGGCTTGCTCGGCTGGATCGAGGCCACTTCAAAAGCGGGTGAAGACGGCGCGGATTGGCCGCAGAGGTGGACCGACCCAGCTAACAAGAACGCGACGGCGGCGTGGATCGGGATCCCATTTTGGCTTCGGCTCCCGGGCCATTATACTCCCGCGTCGCGATGCGCCTCACTTTTCCTCTGGGCCATGGAGCTTCCACAGAATCTGGCGCAACATGCCCAGCACCACTGGCGCATCGCGCGCGCCGATGTTCAACCGCCGCACCAGGCGGCGCACTTTGGCCTTCGTCGATGCCGCCATCAGCGGCTTGATGTAACCGCTGCGATCCAGCGCCTCCACCAACATCGCCGTGATCTGTTCCGTCTCCACCGCGAGGGCCGCTTTCATTTTTTCCGGACGCGCGGCCGCCGCTCGCGCGTCGCGCGCCAGTTCGTAAAGGCACACTGCCACAGCTTGGCCCAGGTTCATCGAACGATTCAAGTCCACCGTGGGGATGCGCATCAGCCAGTGGCAATGGCTCATGTCCTCGTTCGAGAGGCCGAACTTTTCCGATCCGAACAGCAGCGCCACGGGTCCGGCGGCTTTGCGCATCAGGCGCGCGCCAAATTCGAGGCGGCGCAACGAATGCTGCAACTCGCGATGGCCCACCGAAGTGGTTCCGACGACTAGCCCGCAGTCCGCAACAGCTTCGGCCACCGTGGTGAATTCTTGCGCGGCAGCCAACAACGGCGCGGCTCCCACCGCCGACCGCGCTTCGCGGAAAGCCACCTCGTATGGATTCACCACACGCAGGCGCGGGCATCCGAAGTTGGCCATGGCGCGCGCCGCCGCGCCGATGTTCAACGGGTTTCGCGGCGCGACAAGCACCACGCGAAGCTGGTCCCGCAGAAAAAAATTTGCGATTGGCGCGTCTCGATGCATTTTTCTCTTGACTTTTTTCTCGAACAACCTTATATATGAATCACATTGCGATTTTCGAATCGCAAAATTTGATGTTTAGGGAGAATCAATCGATGAAGAGCGCAACGAAGAAGGCCGCCCCGAAGAAGAAGGCGCCTGCCAAGAAAAAGAAGTAGCATGGGCGCCCACTGAAGGGCGTGATTCAAGTTTGAACCAACAGGCCCCGATTCGTCGGGGCCTTTTTCATTTTGCGGCACGTGGCGCTCCCGCCTTCTGCAGCAGCGTCCGGAACGTCTCCCCCATCCCGAACAGCAGGCTCTTCAACTGCAATCGCCGCTGCAACTCCTCCGCGCTCGTGGGCGCCGCGAGCGCCTCCGCGAATCGATTCGGCTCTCCGGCCGAGAGCAGCGTTTGCATCAGAGTTTCGAAGCAAACCGCTTCCAGGCCGATGCGCGTGCCGTGTTCCTGCAGCGCCGTGAACGGGACATGCGCGGTGATGTCCTTCGTGCCGGGGTCTTCCAATACATCTTCATCCGCCTGGTGTCGCCGGTAGCTCATGAGCGCGCCGCGCGGAAGCCGCACCGACTCGGCGCGCGTGTAGCCGTAGTCGATGGTGAAGACGAATCCCGCTTCCAGCGCGCGCGCGATGCGCTCCAACCAGGCGAGCGCATCCAGGTTCACTTCATAGAGCGCGCCTTCCGTTGGCGGCGGAAAGTAGCGGCGCAGATAGTCCGCCACGTCCTCGCGCGCAGGCGGACCGGGCACCCACACGAAGCGCCGATCCCATGCAACGCGCATCTCGCGGAAGCAACCGTCGCGGAAGGCCACCTCTTCCACCGGCAGGGCGTCGAAGAACTCGTTGGCGAAGAGCACGCCACGGAAATGCTCCGGCATCGTTCGCATCGCATTATGGCCGAGGTCCACCGGAACATAACGCCACTCTGAGAAAGCCGCGGACATCTCGCCTCTACCGGCGCCCATCTCGACGACGGTGAAGTCCGGCGGCGCGCCCATTGCCTGGTACAACGACCGGATGCGCGCGGCCATCAGGATGCCGAACACCGGCTGGATCTGTTCGGCTGTATAGAAATCGCCCTGCTTGCCGAATGGGTCGCGCGCGCCCCGGTAATATCCGTGGACCGGATCGTAGAGCGCCGCCTCCATGAACCGGCGGAACGAAATCGGGCCGTCGCGGCGGATCTCGTCGCGCAACACTTCGCTGAGCGGGCTCACGGCTCGACGACCCGGGTCTGCGGCGTGCGGATGAACATCTCGACCAGGTAATCGTGCAGACAATCGTAAAGGTAGCGCTGCAAGGTCCAGGGAAACTGCGGATGCTCGATATCCCGCGGATGCAGCGGCGCATAGTAGGTGTGTAGGCCCAGGCCGCGATTCTTCAGCTCGATGACCAGCTCGATGGAGCCGTTGTGCTCGCGCGCCGAGAAATCCACCAGCGCATGCTCGTAGCGCCGCAACTCGGTTTCGACCTTTTCCAGCGGACTCGCCAGTGGGCTCACGCATTTATGCTAGCGTGAAAAACACGGTATGTCTCTGCCCGCCACCGTCCGGGTCAAACTCAGCTCGGAAGCCGCCGAGGGAATTTCCATCACGCGCGTGGTGGTGCAGGATTTGCCCTTGCGGGATCTGGTGGAACATATGCTGGGCATCACGGGCAAAAACGAGGCGCGCGTGCGCGAGTTGCTGCTGCGCGGCACGCTGGTGAGCGGCGCATCGCGTTTCCGGTGGACCGGTTGGGAGGCGGAACTGGACGGCCTGCGCGAACTGTTGGCGACTTTTCCCGGCGACGATCACGCGCGGCCGTTTGCAGCGGCGCGGTGCGTGCGCGCGGTGCTGCGCGGCGGACGCCAAGCCATCCACATTCCGCGCGAGGCCGGCGCGCGCAAGCCCTCGCTAATGAAATGGCCGCGGAAGGCGAGCTTCTGGGATGTGCTAATGGATCTGGCCGCGGCGGGTGAGATGCAGTACCTGCACTACTCATATAAGGATCGCGCCGATTGCTTCCGCTTCGATATGCCGCTGGCCGCCGCCGAGAAACTGCGCATCGCCGGCGAGGCGGTGAAGTATAGCAGCGTGCGGGAGCAGATCCGGTCGGCGGGATTTATGTGGGCGGAGTTGTTTGTGGAGCGGTAAGGATCGCGGAAGCACCAAAAGTGGTCATGCGCAAGCGCCATCAGATCCGGTCGCGCAATTCACGAAACGAACGATAGCGCTTCAGCGCGGCTGGATTGTTCGCTTCCGCCATGGCGGCGATCGTCTGTTCGTTCCGGCCGAGAGCGTCTTCTCCGAGATCGGAATATCGACGACAGAGGCTATCCGGCTTTTCCTGAGGCAAGTCGAACTGCACAAGGGCCTGCCATTTCCCGTTTGCGTTCCAGGCGCAGGAAGAGTTGCCAGTCGGTGATGAAACCATCATTCCCGCCTCAGGCCTCCCCTTTTTGGCCCGTCGCGTGCTAATGCCCTGCCATGTCATTCCCGACCACGGAGCAACTTGCAAGCACCATTGAAGAGCCTCTCGCGCGGCTGGTGGCATTCGAGCCCACAATCTTTCCGGTGTTGAGCGTCTACTTGAACACCCAGCCGGATCAGCACGGACGCACGCCAGACGCGGCGCCGTATCTGCATCGCGAATTCAAAGCTCTCGCCAGAACCTGGGCGCCGGGTTCCCCCGAGCGTCACAGCTTCGATCAAGACGTGGAGCGAATCGTTTCATATGCCGCGGACAAAATCGACGCCGCGGCAAACGGGGTAGCCATATTCGCGTGTTGGGGCGTGGAAGAATTCTTCGAGGCGATCCAGTTAACGACCCCTGTCAGCGATAACCGCGTCTACGCCTACAACCAACCTCATCTGTATCATCTGGCGCATCTCGACGATCAATACCCGCGGTACGCCGCTGTGCTTACGGACATGAACACGGCGCGTATCTTCGTCTTCGGGCTTGGCGAGGTCATCGATGCTGAGGAGGTAAAGGGAAAAAAGGTTCATCGAGTTAAGGTTGGTGGATGGTCGCAGGCTCGCTACCAACGGCGTGTGGGGAACGCGCACCAGGAGCACGCCAAAGAGGTCGTTGAACGCCTGGCTCAGATTGTCCGCGAAGACAAAATAAGCCACATCATCCTTGCCGGAGAGTCGGTTGTGATTCCGCTCGTGCAAGAACAACTGCCTCAGGAAATGATCCCCATGGTGGAAGTAATGAAGCTCGATATGCATGCCTCCGAGCAGGATGTGCTGACGGCCACACTCGCAAAGCTACAGGAGCAAGAAGCCAAGACTGCCGCGGAAAAGGTGGACCGGCTGATGCAGCAATACCGCGCGCGCGGATTGGCCGTAGCCGGGCCGCAGGAGACGCTCGAAGCCCTGGCCAATGGACAAGTCGAAGAATTGCTGATTAGCGGCGCGCTTGAACAGAGTCATCCGCATCCGGAGGAAGTGCAAGCCATTCTCGCGCCGGAGATCCCCGATGCAGCGGGAGGCACGGAGAGCGAAGAACCGCGGCAAGCGTCCCTGCCCGATCTGCTGGTGACGAAAGCCAAGCAGACCGGCGCCACGGTGACGTTTATCGAGGATGCGGCTTTGCTCGAACCGGTCGGCGGGGTCGGCGCGTTCCTGCGATGGCGCGCGTAGATTGGCAATTGGTTTGCTGATCGGAAAACATGTCCAAGATCACTGAAGCCAGCCGCGAACACATCGACGACGAAAACTTCGCCTTTCCCAAGGAACGTAAAGAACCCATCCATGACGCCGCCCACGTGCGCAACGCAATCGCCCGTTTCAAGCAGGTGCAAGGGGTGAGCGATTCGGAACGCGACGCCGCGTGGAAGCGGATTAAGTCCGCCGCGAAGAAATACAAAGTCGAGTTGCATGAGGACGATTGGCGCGACCTTAGTTAAATTTTTAGTCAACCTGTCGCTGCCGGCGCCCAGCGTCCGCGGTGGCCACCGGCATATCAAAGCGGCGCGGAGATGGTGAAGTGCGCTGCTTGCGGGAGCAGATCTGCTTGGCTGTGCTTGTGTGGGCGGAGTTGTACGTGGGGCGGTAAGGCGCGGGAAGATCGGATGGAACCAGGCCGGGTTGACGTTCGCTTGATGTTGCCAATGGCTACAGAGGCGCGACCAGGGGTCGCGCGCGGACGGGGCGTCCGCCCCACAGAGGAACTCCTCAAAGCTGGTCCTTGTAATTCTCCAGCGCCGTCCGCACCAACTGGCTGCGCGTGCGCACCCCCGTCTTCGAAAACAACTGCTGCAGCGTGGCCTTCACCGAGCTTTCGGAAACCTGCAAACGGTCGGCGATCTCCTTGTTGGCCAGCCCTTCAAACACATGCTGCAGCACTTGCCGCTCCCGCTCGGTCAGGTTCTTGCGCTGGTACTCCGGCGCGGGCGCGGCGATGCCAGCCAGCACCGATCGCAGGTAGCCCGGCTCGAAATAATCCTTGCCGCCGCTTACGTCGCGGATGCTTTGCGCCAGCGCAGCGGGCGAGCAGTGCTTCCTCAGGATGCCGGCGATACCCTGGCGGATCATCTCCGCGGCTTCCACTTCGCTGACACCCGCGGTCACCACCAGTACCCTGCCAGCGAATCCCGCGCTTTGCGCTTTGGCCAGGAAGTCCATACCATTGCCGTCGCCCAAATCGTAGTCGAGCAACACCACGTCGACGGGCGTCTTGGCTACCAGCTTCAGGGCTTCGCCCGCCGACGCGCAGTGTCCCGCGATTTCGAAGCCGGGCTCGGCCGCCAACAGCCGCGCGACGCTCTCGCGAAACAGCGTGTGATCGTCCACCACCAATATGCGAATGCGGCCAGGCGTTTCCATATTCAAAAACCGCTCCCTGAGGGTCGCGGCTCGGTAACTCTGCGTCAGCTCTCCGTCAGCGGCGCCAGCACGACCGCAAAGCAGCAGCCAGCCGGGCGCGCCTCGTAACGAAGTTCACCGCGGAAACTGCGCACAATGGCGCGCGACACGTAAAGCCCAAGGCCGGCGCCGTCCGCGCCCGGTTGAAAGGGCCGGAACAACTGCTCCGGAAAAGGCACGCCCACGCCGGTATCTTCAAACCGGATGACCACGGAGTCTTCCTCCGCGCTGGCCGCGATGGCCAGCTCCTTGCGGGGGCAGGTCTCGACAGCCCGCTGGCTGTTCCGCGCCAGATTCAGGAAGACCTGCAGCAGCCCATAGGAATCCGCCCACACCAGGGGCAGGCCCGCATCGACTTGCCAGGAGACCGACATGCCGGCCTCCCGGCAGGACGGCTCGATCAACACCCGCAACTCATCCAACACCTCGATCACATCCACCGCGATGGCTTGATCCTCCGGGGAAGCCTGCAGCTCCAGCGATGCAATCTTCTCCAGGCCTTGAATCAGCGTTTGCAGCGCCTCGAAATCCTGGTTGCCGGTGAGCCCTTCTACGCGCGCCAGATTCCTGCCTACCGCCGAAACCGCGCCGCACAGATTGCGGATCTCGTGCGACATGGCGCCCATCAGGATGCGTGTGTTTTTCAGCAGATGATTCAGGCTCAGGTCTTCGCGGTCGCGCAGATCTTCGGAAAGGTCGACGACGATGGCCGCCAGCTTGGGGCCGGAGAGCGTTTTGTAGGTGGAAAACCAGATCGCCGCCAGGAAGACTTCGCCGTCGCGCCGGTGCCCCTTGCACTGCATGCTGGTGCGGAAGGCCTGCGACCGGTGGCCGCGCGCCACCGATTCGAGCGCCGGCAAATAGTTGCGGATCGGCTCGCCGGCCAGGGGGTGCCCCGGCGCCAACAGTTGCCCGGCGGCCTGATTGGCCAGATCGATGGAACCGGCGGAATCCACCGTAACGATGGCGGCGGGGCTCGACTCGATCAGACTCCGGATCTGCTGTTCGGCATCTTCGCGGTGCCGGATCTGTTCGGTGAGCTGCTGCAGGTGCTCCACTACCAACTGGCGCTTGTGCACCAGTTCGGAAACAAACAGGCCGGTACCGGTAAAAGCGATGCTCATCATGGCCATGCGGGTGGCGGCGTCCGCCTGTGGAAACGGACTGAACAACTCGCCGAGGACCGCGCAGCAGACACCCAATGCCCCGGTCTGCCAGCGGGACAGAAAACCGCCCGCCAGCATGATGGGGAACAGGTACAGGAAATTCAGCGAGAAGTTCGGCTTGATGGCCCAGTCCACCGACGCGACGATGGCCACCAACGCGCCGGCGGCGGCGAGCGCGCGCGCGCGATTTTGCGGAGAGTACAACAGCGCGATATCCGGCATGTTCACATAGTTACCGGCGGCATCTTCTATTATAAGGATTCGTGCACAAACGCCTGCCATTCGCGCTCGGCTGTTACGCCGTGCTGGCACTGCTAGCCTGGTTCACGCTGGGCGAGACTGGTTTCTACGTCAATGGCCGGCTTGTCGAAATGCGTACGGCAGTCTGCATCTTCCTCGGCGGCCTGACGCTCAAAACCCTGATCGCCCATAAAGCGGGCTGGTAACTGCACGGTAGCAATTCGGCTTTCCCGTTTCGGTGCTCCGCATTGAAACGTGAGTCCCGAATCGAACCGCCTTACTTTTCTCTCCAGTCGAAAAACTATTGAAACTAAGGCATTTCTCCCATGTTGGACTCTGGTAATTGCGTTGCATTCTACTGTGTGCCGGAAGTAATCCGGTCACAGCAAATAGGAGAATAGGATATGGGACGCGCAAATGCAACCGCACGGCAAAAGGAATCGACCGCCATGGCGGTGCGGGATCAAGTGGTTCTCGATAATCTCTCGCTGGTGAAGGCCATCGCGATCCGCGTCCATGAAAGCCTGCCTGTGCACGTGGACCTCGACGACTTGATGCATGCGGGGGTACTGGGGCTGTTCGACGCCGCTTCGAAATACAATCCCGAGAAGCAAGTCGTTTTCTCGAGCTACGCCAAGCACCGCGTGAAGGGCGCCATTCTGGATAGCTTACGCCAGCTTGACTGGGCTTCGCGCGACCTCCGCAAGCGGCAGAAGCAACTGGATTCGGTGACTCACGCACTAATGACGCGGCTGGGACGCACGCCGACCGAGGCGGAGATCGCCGACACCTTGGGGCTGGGAATCGACCGCTGGCGCCGGGTGGCCCTGGAACTGAAGAATCTCGGACTGGTATCGGCTTCATCTTTGCGGCCGGACCCGGAAAACAGCGCACCGATTGAATTCCCCGCCGCACCGGATTCGCAACCGGATCGCATGTGCTCCCGGCGGCAATTGCGCTCCGTCTTGGATGGCGCCATGAAAAGCCTGCCGGAACGCTACCAGAAGGTCGTATTTCTCTATTACACCGACGAGATGACCATGAAAGAAATCGGCGCGGTGCTGGGTGTGAACGAAAGCCGCGTATCGCAGATCCATAAAATCGCCCTGGAGAAGATGGCCACCAACCTCCGTTCGGCGGGCATTCAATCGGCTGGCGCGTTTTAGACGGGCGTTGGAAGGCGGCCAATCCTGGGTGCAGCCGCCTTTTCAGGCGGCCTTGACTCGGGCTACCAGATATGCGAACCTGAATTCAGGTTCATATTATGTGGCTCCGGACTCTGCTGACAGGCATTCTGATCTGGATCGGCGGCACCCTCGGCGTGCGGCTGGCGGGACATTCCTTCCTGCAGCCCGGCCGCCCGCTTTCAACCCTAGCCCTGTATCTGGTCAGCTTTGTATTGATGGCTTTCCTGGTCCCCCGGATCTGCCGCCGCCTCGGCGTCGACAGGGATCTATGGCCCAGGGCGGCTACGCTCCTGATCCTTCCCACCCTCATCCTGGACCCCTTCTCCTGCGCCTTCTTCACCAGCATGTTCCCAAACCTCGACCCGGGGGCGGCGGGCGCGTTTGGCGGGTGGATGTTGATCTGTTGCGGCGGTGGAGTGGCGGGCGTGTGGCGCAAGACTTAATGCCGGGACCGGCCCCGCCAATTCTGCGGGACGACGAAGAACTGCCCACCCCGCCCCGCCAGGCGCGCAGCCTGGCCACGCGCAAGAAGCTCCTGGAGGCGGGCCGCATCCTCTTTGCCGAACACGGTTACCACGCGACATCCATTCAGGCGCTAGCCGCCCGGGCCGGGATGGCCGCAGGCGCCTTCTATACCTACTTTCGCTCGAAGCGGCAGCTTCTCATAGTCCTGATGAACGAGTTGCTGGAGCGCCTGCGCGATCTCGACTTGCGCCCCGGGGGCGGCGCCACCGCCAAAACCGACGTCCGCGCCAGCTTGCGCAGCTTCCTGGCCGCCGTGTTTCGCGCCGATCTGGAATACTATGGCGTGGTACGCGCCTGGCAGGAGGCCGCCCTCACCGATGCCGGGCTAGGCCAAATGCAGAAAGCCATAGAATCGTGGACCAATACGCGCATTCTGGGAGTTTTCCGGCTGCTGCATTCGCAATATCCCAACGCGCGCCGGGATCGCGATCTACCCACGTTTGCCCGCATGATGGACCGGCACTTCTGGTCGTTACTGGCGCGCGGCGCGAGCCTGCCCCGGCGGGATTTCGACCGCGAGGTCCGCATAGCCGCCGACGTCATTTATCATTACTTGTTTCGGGACCCTACCAGTCCATGGCAGAATTCACTCCCTGAAGGTCGTGGCTCCGTAACGCACTGAGCCGCACGTTAGTAAGCGATGTTTCGCCACTTCTGCTAGCGGTTTCCAGTAGGCTGCAGGAAAGTGCCCTCCCGGAGTTCCCGGAACGCCTCCTGGAGCTGCTCTTGGGTATTCATCACGATGGGACCATACCAAGCCACGGGCTCCTCCAGCGGTTGCCCCGAAACCAACAGGAACCGTATCCCGTCTTCCCCGGCCTGAACCGTGAGTTCGTCTCCGCGGTCGAATAGCACCAGTGACCGGTTGTCGGCTTCCGACGGAGGCGCGGTATCCGACCATCCGACCGCTTCGGTGGGCACCGCGAGTGGGCCGGATGCATTGCAAAACTTTCCGCTCCCCGCGAATACGTAGGCGAAGGCGTGGCGTGTGGTCTCCACCGGGAGGGTCTTCCGGCGGCCAGGAGCCACCGACACATCCAGGTACATCGGGTCCGCCGCGATGCCATCCACGGGACCGGCCTTACCCCAAAACTTGCCGCAAACCACGCGCACGTGCGTGCCGTCGTCGTCCGTGATTTCAGGAACCTCGGCGGCCTTCACCTCCTGGTAACGCGGCGCAGTCATTTTGAGCGCGGATGGGAGGTTGGCCCAAAGTTGGAAGCCATGCATGCGGCCGGCGTGGTCGCCTTTGGGCATTTCCTGGTGGATGATGCCGCTGCCCGCCGTCATCCATTGGACATCGCCGGCCGCGATCGCGCCGTGATTCCCCATGCTGTCGCCATGCTCCACGGTTCCGGCGAGGACGTACGTGATGGTCTCGATCCCCCGGTGCGGATGCCACGGGAAACCGGCCAGGTAATCTTCCGGAACGTCGTTGCGGAAGTCGTCCAGCAACAGGAACGGGTCGAAGTCGGACGTGTTGCCGAAGCCGAAGGCGCGGCGCAGGTGCACGCCCGCGCCTTCGAGCGTCGGCTTGGATTTGATAAGCCGCTTAACGGGTCGAAGGGACATATTCGATTCTATCGTCCTGAATAGCTGACGCGCCACAGGCTGTTCGATCCGTCGTCGGTCACGATCAGCGAACCGTCCTGCGCCACTGCGACCCCCACCGGCCGCCCCCATACCCCGCCGTCCGCAGTCACAAACCCGGTCAGGAAGTCCTCATATTCGCCCTTGGCATGACCATCTTTCATCGGCACCCGGATGACTTCGTACCCCACGCGTACCGACTTATTCCAAGAGCCATGTTCGGCGGCGAAGATATCGCCCCGGTATTCGGCGGGAAACTGACTGCCGTCGTAGAAGGTCATTTCCAGCGAGGCGTTATGCGGTTGCAGCAAGACGTCGGGCGTGATCACTTTGTTCTTCAACTCCGGATGCTTGCCCTGCTGCCGCGGGTCCTGGTGTCCGCCCATGTAATACCACGGCCAGCCGTAGAACCCTCCAGGCTGAACGTGCGTGATGTAGTCCGGCACCAAATTGTCGCCCAAAGCGTCCCGCTCATTCACCGACGCCCATAATTCGCCAGTGGTGGGATGCATCGCAATTCCCACCGGGTTGCGGATGCCATACGCATAAATCTGCAATCCGGTGCCGTCCGGATTGAACTCCAGAATATCGGCGCGATGGAACTCCTGTGGATGCGTATCGGCATCGTCGTCATTGGAGTGCGATCCCACCGAGACAAACATTTTCTTGCCATCGCGCGTGAAGGCGATGTCCCGCGTCCAGTGTCCGCCGCCGGTGAGGCGCCCGCCGGAAGGGATATCCGGAACGATCGTTTCCGCCGCGCCGCGCGCCTTCAGGTCGCCGTTGCGGTACGGAAAGCGCACCACCGAGCCGGTGTTGCCCACGTAGATATATTGCGGATCCGGACCCGGCGGGTAGAAGGCGATGCCAAAGGGTTGCGTCAACCCCGTGGCGAATACTTCCACCGTCTGCGCCTTGCCGTCCGCGCCGATGCCGCGCAGTACCCGGATCTGTCCCGGCTCGCTTTCCGCCACGAACAGATCGCCATTGGGCGCCCGCCGGATCAGCCGCGGATTCTGCAGACCGGTGGCAAATTGGGTCACCGTGAAACCTGGCAAAGTCTTAGGCCAGGCATCCGCCGGCCGTGCGACCAAGTGCGGACGGTTGTCCGAAGATTTCGTTTGATACGGTTCCGGTAGGTCGGCCACTGTGATCTTGCGGATCGCGCCGGGCTGCTCGTGGCGATAGTCCGTGAACGGCGCTTGAGGCTGCTCTACGGTTGCCGCGGGGGTGCCCCCGGAAAGCAGCGGAAGCAACCTGAAACCCACCGCGAATCCCGCCGCGGCGCACAACGCGATTGCGATACGAAAGTGAGAACGAAGGGTCTTCATTTAGGCCTCCACCAATGCGCCGGCTTGCGCCAATTCGTTAACTCGTTCTACATCGGCGGCGGTCAGCAACACACTACCCGCCCATGCGTTCTCGGCCGCCTGGTTTTCGTCTCGCGCGCCCACCAGTGCGTGCGTGATGCCGGGTTGCGCGAGCGTCCAGGCGATCGCCAATTGACCGTCCGAAAAGCTATACTTCCGGGCCACCGGCTGCATTTGGTCGAGCATTTCCCTAACGCGAACGCGCGACTCGCGGCTGAACATCGGGTTGTGGCGGCGCAAATCGTCTTCCGGGAAAACCCGCTCCGGATCGATCTTGCCAGTCAGCAGTCCGTTGGCCAGCGGCGAGTATGCCAGCATCGCCATGTGGTTTTGCCCGCAATACGGCAGGTACTCGCGTTCCAAGTCGCGGTGCAACATGCTGTATTGTTCTTGCGCGGCATCCACCGGGCCCACTGCCCGATATTGCCGCACTTGGCCGACCGTGCAGTTGGAGACACCGATGGCGCGAATCTTGCCCTGCCTTTTCAATTCGAGCAGCGCGCCCATAGTCTCTTCGATCGGCGTGGTGGAATCCTGCCAGTGCGTCTGGTAAAGATCGATATAGTCCGTTTCCAGACGCCGCAAACTATGTTCGACTTCGTACCGAATCGAGTCCGCGCCGAGGTAGCGGTGAATGCGCGTACCATTTTGATCGACGAAAAATGTGCCCTTGGCTGTGTGCCATGTCAGGCCGCACTTGGTGGCGAGAATCACCTTGTCGCGGCGCCCGCGAATCGCTTCGCCCACGATGCGTTCGGAAAGACCGAGCCCGTAGGCCGGCGCCGTGTCGATGAAGTTGACACCGGCGTCGAGTGATGCATGAATGGAGCGGACCGATTTCTGCACATCGGTGCCTCCCCACATCCATCCGCCGATGGCCCACGTGCCATGCGCCACGACGGAAGCCGTAATTCCCGATTGTCCAAGAGGTCTGTATATCATGCCTTCGATATCGCACTTCACGTGCCATGCGATGCCTATTGCAAGGCTTCGACTTAGAGCTGACTCGTGGGAAATGCACGCGCGACATAATTCACGAATTCACGAGATGCCGCGACTTTGACATTCAACCTGGAACAGGGGTGAGGTGGCGCGGCCAAGTCTGGGCGGATCGTAGGCGCCAAAATAAGGGGCTGAACAGCCGACACCGTCCGCGCGCGACTATGTTTAGTTCCAAACTTCCCAGAACGGGACTTTTAGACCCGAACTAGATCCTCAGCGGAATCGAAGACACGTCGATGTCGACTATCGTGAGTCCAATCTTGTCAAGAAATCGCCGCAGGGAGCGCTCCGCGGCTCTTGGGTGCAGGCTCATTTCACGGAACAGATATTCGCGAGGAGCTTTACAGGCCATCCAACAACCTGCTCGTTCCGTACTGCGCGCTGCCGCTCGGCAACCCTGAGGACCTTCCAATCACGAAGATAGTGATCGGAGCGCCATCCGTTGAGTTGCGTACCGCCGTGAAGCAGCACCTCCATCAGCCGCATCATGCGGGTGTCGTGAATTTTGATGCCGGCGACTTTGGTTTTGCCGGCCATGACCGGCAGTGCCATGCGTTGAAACAGCGGGAAGTCGACGTGCACGTTGAGGGATTGCGCTTCGAAGCCGGCGAAACGATCGTTAATGGCGACGAGTTTCCGGCGCAGGCATTCCAGGTTCTCCAGCCCCTTGTTCAGGCCCAGATCTTTCATTCGGTTGACGCACACTTCCACCCGCAGGAAGGTGCTGAACTTTTCGTACATGCGGCCCACCAGGTTCTTGCAGTAGATGCGCATGACATGGTGGCCGCGGTCGAGCTTTTCCAGCATGCTGTGCAGCTTGCCACGCAGCCGTTTGGTGACGCGCACGCTTTCCGTATGCGTGCCCCGATTACTGTAATAATCCGCTGCCCTTTGGCCAGCACCCAGGCTATAGCCAGTTGTGCCGGAGTGGCACCCTTATCCGCGGCGAGTTGCTTCAATTCTGCGACGACCCTCTCGTTCTGTCTGAGATTCTCGCCGCTGAACCGCGGCAGTTGTGCGCGAAAGTCTCCCGATTCGGCGGGTTTCGAACCGCTCAGCAACCCTCGGGACAGGACACCATAGGCGGTCACCCCGATGCCGAGTTCCTCGAGAACCGGGAAAATCAGCGTTTCGGGGCCGCGGCTAATCATCGCGTACTCGATCTGCAGATCGCTGATCGGCAGCACGGAATGCGCCCTTCGGATAGTTTCCGCGCCCACCTCCGACAGCCCGGCGTACCGGACGTAGCCCGCCCGGATGAGGTCGCCAATCGCCCCAATGGTGTCCTCGATCGGGACATTGGGATACAGCCTGGATGGCCGATAGATGTCGATGTGGTCCACTCCGAGCCGCTTCAGGCTGTACGCAGCGAAATTCTTGACCGCCACCGGACGCCCATCGAAGCCGGCCCAGCCGCCGTCGGGAGATCGCAGCGCGCCGAACTTCACCGACAACAGCGCGGCATGGCGGCGGTGTTTCAACGCCCGCCCGATAAGCATTTCATTGTGACCCGCGCCGTAAAAGTCGCCGGTGTCGAGCAGCGTCACGCCAGCGTCAAGGGCGGCATCAATGGGTGGCGATACTTTCGTCGTCGTTGGCTGCGCCATACATCCCGGACATTCCCATGCAGCCCAGCGCGATGGGGAACACTTTCAGCCCGGTGGCGCCGAGATTACGCATGTCAACTTGATTTTCCGAAAGCATGCACCCATCGTAATAGAACGGCGTTCGCACGCCGCGGGCGGCTTCGGCCTGCCTAATCCCGCCGCAACGCCGACGCGGGATCCACTCGCGCGGCGCGCCGCGCCGGAATGTAGCTCGCGGCCAACGATACGGCCGCTATGAGAACGGCCACGCCCATATATGTCGCCGGATCGCTGGCTTTCACTTCGAACAGCATGCTGGCGACAAGGCGCGTGGCAGCCAAGGCGGCGATCAACCCCACTACCAGTCCGATACCCGTCAACGTCATACCTTGTCGCAGAACCAGCCGTAAGACGTCTCCGGTGCGCGCGCCCAGCGCCATGCGCAGGCCGATCTCGCTGGCGCGCTGGCCAACCGTGTAGGCCACGACGCCGTAGACGCCGGCCATCGCCAGGCACACCGCGATCGCCGCGAAGAGTCCCAGCAGCAGGGTGCGGAAACGCGGCGCGGCGGTATTCTCCGCGAGCAGGTCTTCCATGCTGGCGAACTTCACCGGAACCTCCGCCGACCGCGCGCGCACCCTGCGCTGGATCGGCCCCCACAGCGCGCCGCCGGGCGCAGACGCCCGCACCACGATATTGAGCGCGGTGGACGGCTGCGGGTGCTGTTCGTAAGGCATAACAATTTCCGGCGCGGGATCCACGGCTGGCCCGTATTGCCTAATGTCGCCCACCACGCCTACGATCCGCATGCCCTTCATCGAGTCCAGCCCGCAATAGATCGTACGGCCTAGCGGGTCCTGGCCGGGAAACGACTTGCGTGCCAGCGCTTCGTTGATCACGGCGGCAAAAGGCGCGTCGTACGTGTCGTGTTCGTTGAAGTCGCGGCCGCGCTTTAGCGGGATGCCCAGCGCGGTGAATGCGCCGGGCGTCACCACGGACAAAACGGCTTGCGGCGCGTTGACGTTGAACTCGTGCGGAAGCTGGTCGATAAAGTATCCGCCATCGGAGAATACAGTGCCCGGTGTGTTGCGAGTGCCACCCACAGCCGAAACGCCGGGCAGCGTGGCAAGATCGGCCAGCAGATCCTTATAAAAGCGGGTAGCGCGGCGGGCGCTAGCCAAGTCCGAGGACGGCACGTCCGATTGCATCACCAGCACATGCTCGGGGTGGAAGCCGAGCGCGACAGTATGCAGCGCGGCGAAACTGCGGAGGAGCAGTCCCGCGCCTGCCAACAGCACCACCGATAGCGCCACCTCCACTACCACCAGCGCGGCGCGCGTGCGCGCACCTTTACCACCCGCCAACGCCCGGCTGGCACCCTGCTTCAGCGTTTCATTCAAATCGACACGCGAAATCTGCAGCGCGGGCGCCAAGCCAAACAGCAGACTGGCGGCCACCGAGACGGCCAACGTGAATGCCAGTACCCACCCGTCGATGCCGCTTTCCGCAAGCCGGGGCACGTTGCCGGGGGCCAGCGCGACCAAGGCGTCCGCGCCCCACTTGGCCAGCAGCAGTCCAGCAACGCCCGCGATCAGCGCCAGCACTATGCTCTCCACGAACAACTGCCGCGCGATGCGGCCCCGGCTGGCGCCCACCGCTGCGCGAATGGCGATCTCCCGCGTGCGTGCAGTGGCCCTAGCGAGCAACAGATTCCCCACGTTGGCGCATCCGATCAGCAGCACCAACGCAACCGCGCCCAGCAGCAGGTAAAGCGTCAGCTTCACGTTGCGGACCATCTCGTCGCGCAGGCGCGTTACGGCTACCGACTTACCGGTATTGCTGTCCTTATACTGCAGCTCCAAGCGCGCGCCGATGGCGGTCATCTGGGCCTGCGCCTGCTCCAGGCTGACGTTGGGCCTCAGCCGCCCAACCACCATGTAATTGTGCCCGGATCGCGAATCCGTTTCGGGGGCGACCACGTTCGCAGGAAGCCAGATATCGGTCTCCTTGGGAAAATGGAACCGTGGCGGCAGCACTCCGGCGATGCTGAAGCTCTTGCCCAGCATGCGCACGGCTTGCCCGAGCGCGTTGGCATTCGCGCCGAAGTGGCTCTGCCAATACGAATAGCTCACGACCACCGCGCCTGCGCCGCCGGGCTTCTGCTCTTCAGGCGAGAACAGCCGGCCCGCCACCGGCTCCACGCCAAAGACCTGGAAGAACTCCGGCGTCACTTCGGCCACGTGCGTGTACTCGGCAGACGCGCCGGACATCACGGAAGTGGAATCGTCGTCGTAGTAGGCCATGGCGGCGAAGGCCGTGCTCTGGTCGTGCCAGTCGTGGAAATCCGGCGCGGATACCCGCCCGTGTCCACCGCTCTTCATCCACAGGGATGAAAGCGTGACGATTCGGTCGGGATTTCGATATGCCAGCGGCCTGAGAAGCACCGCGTTGACCACGCTGAAGACGGCGGTATTGGCGCCGATGCCCAGCGCCATGATCATTACGGCGAGCAGGGTGAAGCCAGGATTCTTGCGCAGGGATCGCAGGGCGAATTTGAGGTCCATGTGGTAAGCAGGCGCATTGCCAGTCACAATCCTCATGTTTACAACGGTAGTGGTTCAAGCGGTGTCCGCTTGTGGGACGGGGGTGATCGATTTGCGGTTTGGGTGTACAGTTGCGGGGGGGGGTAGAAATGGTAATATCGCATCGCTGGTTTCAATTCTGTTCGGAAAAGGAGAGGATGTATGCGGTATTTGAATTTGTCGTTTTTGATGGCCGCTGCGGCGATCACGCACGCTGGCACGATGGCGGCGCAAACCGCGAACTGGTTTGAAATGGGATCTCCCTCCGCCCGGTGCTGTATGGGCATGGCATATGATGATGCGACGAAGTCAACGGTGCTCTTTGGCGGCGATAACAGCGGCCAGATATATGGCGACACTTGGACCTGGCGGGCTGGCTGGCACCCGACATCCCGTGGTACTTCGCCATCCGCGCGATCGGGCCCCGCTATGGCCTATGATGGGGCCGCCGGAAATATCGTGCTTTTCGGAGGCGTGAACAGCGCTGGAACGGCTCTCAACGATACGTGGACTTGGGACGGAAATAACTGGACCCAACAATTCCCAGCCGCGTCTCCACCCGGACGCCAGTTCGATCTCCAGGGTATGGCATACGACGCCGCGACTCAGACCGTGGTGCTTTTGGGGGGTTCGACGGCGGCCTTAATGCTTTGGGCGACACATGGACCTGGGATGGCAAGGCAAAGACCTGGATCCAACAATTTCCTGCCTCCAGTCCATCGCCGCGACGGGCTCCGATTGCGTACGACGATGTTACGAGGACGGTAGTCCTGGTTGGCGGCGACAAAGACGACGGCCAGATCACCTACAACGACACCTGGACTTGGGACGGGATAACCTGGACCCAGCAATCCCAGCCAGCGCTCCGTCTGCGCGGTCATCGGCTTCCATAGCCTTCGACGCGCACATCGGCGCGGTTATTCTCTTCGGGGGATACGGGCCTTGGCCGGATGTGCTCACCGACACCTGGGCGGGGAACGGGGCCACTTGGATGAAGATAAGTCCGGCCACCGCGCCTCCTGACCGCTACTCCGCTGGCATGGATTACGATCCCGTCAACAAGTCCGTGCTCATGTTCGGCGGGTATAGCTCTACTGTCGTGCGAGCCGACACTTGGCTGCTCGCGCTGGAACCATGAGGTCTACGGCCCGGTAAATATGTGTCTTCACTGCCAATGCCGCAGTTAGCCGGGCAGCCCGACCTGGTCCAGGATGTCGTAACGGAAGGGCCATCGGCCGAGCGAAAGCCGGTACTGCGCTTCTCCTTGTGGCACGCCCTCCAGTTTCTTGATCTTGTGGTTTCGTGACCGGTTCGATTGCCTCGAAATCGCGGTTGGTCTTCCGGCGCTCTGTTGACAGCCGTTCATAACGGGACGTGGAGTGGACGGCTAAAGAAAGCGTCATGCTCCGGAAAGCCGGGACACGCGAGAAATTCCTCATAGCCTTTTCGTAACGTCGCGCGCATTTTCGGATCGCGAATCTCGCGTTCGTCCTGCAGTTCGTCGGGCGTGAGCTTCGGCATGTTTCTGACCGCGCCGCCGGTCGCCTCGAATTCGAAATCCTGGCCAAGCCTCGGGGAGAGCCGCCTGGAAAGGCGGCTGCGGGCAAGATTGCCCGCCCCACTTCACTGTGGCTGCTCGCCCTCGTGGTGGTCCAGGAAATCCTGATCGATAGCCTTGCGCCCCGCAAACCCCTCATGGGTCCCATGCCAAAACTGGATGGATGCCTCGTCCAGCTTCCAGCATAGATAGACTTCTTCGCCGCGGAAGAGCGTAGGGAAGTCCACCAGGCCCTTCTCCAGATCTTTCACCAGCACGCCGCTTTCCTCAAAGTTCTCAAGGATGGTCCGCAGCCGCTGCCCGGCCACCTCGCGGCGCGCCTTGTCTTCCGCCGCCCGCTCGCGGTTCACCAGGATGCCGCCCATCATGGTAATGCGTGCGGCCATCGATTGCATGGCCTGCTCCGCCTCGTCGTATTGCGATTTCATGACCACCGCCTCACGCATCCACTCGCGGATCTGCGGGAGCTTGCGCTCGGCCTCCCACAGCGTGAAGCGTCTGGACATATCAGGCGGCCGGCCCGGCGTAGTGCGTGGTCACGTACTCGTCCAGCATCCCGATGAACTCGGCCACGATGCGGTCGCCTTTCAGCGTGGTCGTCAACCGTCCGTCCACAAAGACCGGCGCCTTGGGTTCTTCGAAAGTGCCCGGCAACGAGATGCCCAGGTTGGCGTGTTTGGATTCGCCCGGACCGTTGACCACGCAGCCCATCACCGCCACTTTCATGCCCTCTACGCCCGGATGTTTCGCCTTCCAAACCGGCATCTGTTCACGCAAATAGGTCTGGATCTGGTCGGCCATCTCCTGGAAGAAGGTGCTGGTGGTGCGCCCGCATCCGGGGCACGCCGTCACCTGCGGCGTGAAACTGCGGATGCCCAGCGACTGCAGGATCTGTTGCGAAACGATCACCTCTTCGGTGCGGTCGCCATTGGGCAGCGGCGTCAGCGACGCGCGAATGGTGTCGCCGATGCCTTCCTGCAACAGGATCGCCAGGCCCGCCGTAGTGGCGACAATGCCCTTCGATCCCATCCCGGCTTCGGTCAGTCCCAGGTGCAGCGCGTAGTCGCACCGCGCCGCCAGCGCGCGGTAGACGTCCACCAGATCCTGCACGCCGCTGACCTTGGCGCTGAGAATGATGCGGTCGTGCGCCAGGCCATACTGCTCGGCGGCGGCGGCGGATTCGAGCGCACTGACCACGATGGCTTCCAGTGTCACTTCGCGCGCGTCCTTGGGCTCCGCCAGGCGCGAGTTCTCATCCATCATGCGGGTGAGCAACGCCTGGTCGAGCGACCCCCAGTTGACGCCGATGCGCACGGGGCGGTTGTACTCGATGGCCGCTTCGATCATGGTGCGGAAATTGTCGTCGTGCTTCTTCCCGATGTTGACGTTGCCCGGATTGATGCGGTACTTGGAAAGCGCCCGCGCGCACTCCGGATATTTGCGCAGTAGGATGTGGCCGTTGTAATGGAAGTCGCCGATGATGGGCACGCGTACGCCAAACTTGTCCAGGCAGTCCACAATCTTCGGGACGGCCGCGGCCGCCTGTTCCGTGTTTACCGTGACGCGCACCAGTTCGGAGCCGGCGCGCGCCAGCGCCATTACTTGATTTACGGTACCGGTTACGTCGGCCGTATCGGTGTTGGTCATCGACTGGACGACAATCGGATGATTGCCGCCCACTTTGACACCGGCTACGTCTACTACTGCCGCCGCGCGGCGGGGCTTCACTGCCATCGATCCTCCCAGGGGAACTCTAATTTTAGCATCGTGCGGCGCGCCGGCTTGTAGAGAGTTCGTATAGAGTGAAAGTGTGACCGCAGTGGAGGCGTACGAGTTGACAACCCAGGGAGGCGCGACAGGCTTCGCACGGCTGATCGCGGCATGCGAAGCGTTTGGGCCGTACTGCCTGATCGGCGGGTTGGCCGTCAATTGTTTCGTGGAGCCGGTCTATACACTGGATGCCGATCTCGTGGTCATCGCCAGGAGTTTGGCCAGTCTGGCGGCGCACCTTAGAGAGCAGGGCTTCAAGACAGAGGAACACCCGCACTCCTTGAACGCCGTATCGCCAGCGAGCCAACTCCGAATTCAGTTTACGACCGACGACAGATATCAGGCGTTCCTGTCCCGGTCTATTCAGGCTGAAGTCCTAGGAATGCACACGAGGGTCGCCTGCCTCGAGGACGTGACGCAAGGCAAGCTCTGGGCGTACAGCGATCCTCGTCGCCGCTTGAGCAAACGCAAGAAAGACGAATTGGACCTGGTCCGGCTCGCGGAAGCGCACCCCGAGTTGAAGTCCCTTTACCCGGCCGAACTGCGTGAGCAACTCGACCGGGGATGACGAAACCGTAAACTCGCGTCCTACTTCCAGCGCCCTTCCACTCGAACCCAACCACCGTGGCGGTGAACCCAATGATCGGCGACCCACCGCGCGTGTGGACGTGGTGGAACTTCCCACCGGCCCGGCACCCAAACATAAGCGTGCCCATCCCAGTTATGATACCCCGCTATCCAAACGTGGCCCGGACTGGGGCGCGCTGGCGGTGTTTCGACGACAGCCACAGGAGGCCTGACCGTGACCACCACCTCGGCGCATAACGTGCCGGCGCTTAAAATCAGCCCAAAGGCAGAGCCCATCAATAGCTTCTTCAACATACGCTTGCACTCCATTCCTTGATCATATGCATATGTAACCCCGCCATGTGATTGAAAGACGCGTGTACGCAACGAAAGTCCGTACGAAATCATACGTCGCCTACTGCTACATCCAGGGCAGTTGACATTACAGCGATAATCGGCTCAGAATCCAGATGGACGGCGAGTTTTTCAATTGTGCCCGGGTGGCGAAACCGGCAGACGCAAAGGACTTAAAATCCTTTTCCCGGCAACGGGAGTGTGGGTTCGATTCCCACCCCGGGCACCAACTGCATCTTCTCCCCTATCCATAGTAATCTCAATAGAATGGATGGGCCGCTATGCGTGTTGGCCGACGCACCCCGCCAGTACCAGGCCTTGCTGGAAGTGTCGCAATCGGTCGCTTCGCACCGCGATCTGGCCGCGCTGTTCCGAGATCTTGCAGAGCGCCTGCCGCGCGTGGTCAGTTTCGATTCGTTGTGGCTGGTGCTGCACGATCCCGCCAGCAACCGCATGCGCCTGCACCTGTTGGAAGGGCCGGCGCGGGCAGCCCCGGACGCCGGCGATGCAGGCGATGAAGAAGCATGGCCGCTGGAAAGGCCGATGGAGGAATCGCCCAGCGCGCTGGTGTGGAGCACGCAGGAGCCGCTGGTGATTTTCAACCTGGCGGAGGACCCGCGCTATCTCAAGGCTTTTCAGTTGTTGCTGGACAACGGCATCCGCTCGTGCTGCATTCTGCCGCTGACCACGGCCCACCGGCGCTTAGGCGCGGTAGGTTTTGGCTATGCCCCGCTGCACAACTATTCCGAAGCGGACGTCCGATTCTTGGGGCAAGTAGCCCGCCAAATCGCCGTGGCGGTGGACAATGTTCTGGCGCACGAGGAGGCTTGCGAATTACAAACCGCGCTCGCCGAAGAACGCGACCGCCTCCGGCTGTTGCTGGACCTGAACAATACGCTGGCGCCGAATCTGGACCTGCGGCAGTTGTTGCGCGCCGTTTCATCGAACGTGCGGCGGGCGATGCGTTGCGACTACACCAGTGTGATCCTGCCGGAGCCGGACGGCCAGCGGCTGCGGATTTATGCGCGGGATTTGTCCGAATTGCCGGAGCTCACATCCGAAGACACGCCCGAAGAGCTGGTCGTGCCGCGCGTAGGCACGCCGGCCGGCATGGTCCTCGAAACGGGCAAGGCCCTGGTGCTGGACGCCGCGGAACTGGCGCGTTTCGATCCGAAGATCAATCCCACGCTGGCCTTGGGACTGAAATCGGCGTGTTTTCTGCCTCTGATTGCACGCGAGCGGCTGCTCGGCACCCTGAACGTCGGCCGCTTTCCGGAGCGGGCATTCACACAAGACGATGTGGACTTTCTCCGTCAAGTGGCCAGCCAAGTGGCGCTGGCCGCGGACAATGCGCTGGACTACTATCAGGTGGCGGAATCCAAACAGCGGCTGGCGGAGGAACGCATCTATCTGAACGAGGAGATCCGCAGCGGGCAGAACTTCGAGGAGATTATCGGTTCCAGCGCGGCGCTGAAGAACGTTCTGAAGCAAGTGTCCATCGTGGCGCCCACGGATTCGACCGTATTGATTCTGGGCGAGACCGGCACCGGCAAAGAGATGGTGGCGCGGGCCATCCATAATATAAGCGCACGCCGCGACCACACTTTCGTGAAAGTGAATTGCGCCGCCATTCCACTGGGGCTGCTCGAAAGCGAACTGTTTGGCCACGAGAAGGGCGCGTTTACCGGAGCCATTGCGCGCAAGACAGGGCGATTCGAAGTGGCGCATCAAGGCACTTTGTTCCTCGACGAGGTGGGGGATATTCCGCCTGAGTTGCAGCCCAAGCTTCTGCGGGTTTTGCAGGAGCGGGAGTTCGAGCGCTTAGGCAGCACGCACACCATCAAAGTTAATGTGCGGTTGGTGGCCGCGACCAGCCGCAACTTGCCGGTTATGGTTGAGCAGCGCGAGTTTCGCGGCGACTTGTACTATCGCCTGAACATTTTTCCGCTGGTGGTGCCGCCATTGCGGGAGCGCAGCGACGACATCCCGCTGCTGGTGGAATACTTCGTGGCGCGCTTCGCGGAGCGCCTGGGCCGAAAGGTCAACCGCGTGGATCGCCAGACGATGGATTTGCTGCAGGCTTATCACTGGCCCGGAAACATCCGGGAGTTGCAGAATGTGATCGAGCGCAGCGTCATTCTGGCGGAGGGCGGCACGCTGCGCATCGACGCGAGCGTGCTGGGGGCCGCCGAACCGCGCAAGACACCCTCGAATGGGGATGTTCTGCGGCAGAACGAAAAGGAACTGATCGAGGCGGCCCTTGCCGAGACCAAAGGGCGCATCGCCGGATCGCGCGGCGCGGCGGCGCGGCTGCGCATCCCGGCGTCCACTTTGGAATCCAAGATCCGCGCGTTGAAGATCGATAAGTTCAAGTTCCGTTCGTGAGGTTCGAGGCGTGGACCTTGGCGGACGGTGCCCGCGGGGTTAGCGTTGATTTAAGAGGTATGGTTCTCAGGACGCCGGCAACTCGCAGATTGTCTCAGATGTGCGCGGCATTTGAGCAGGTTCCCCTCATCGGAGTAGGCGGCGCAGCCAAGGATCTGGCAGGAGATGTTAAACTGACCAAGTGGCCCCGCAGTCAACTTTCACCTGCGCCCAGGATACCCTCCTGAGGAATCGGGAGATTGTTCAGCTTCGTGAGCGAATACGCTTGCTTGAACTGGAGAACGCAAGACTGAAGGAAAAGCGGGATTTCTTTCGACGAACACCAACGCTGGCGCAGGGGCTCAAAGGAGAGACTCTCATTGCGAAGCTTACGCATGGTGTTCAGACCGGCTATAAGGATCCGCACGACGTGACCGTGCCAACTGGCGCCCGACTTGAAGTGAAGTACAGCCATCTGAATGAGCCAAATAAGTTCAAGACAAAACGTTGGAATTGGCACAGTGTTTTGGGGAGCGCAAACAACAAACAGTACGAGTACCTTGTGTTGGTCGGCGAGAAAGATGCGCGGTACGACGATCAGTATCCGGCCGACTTGTCCGATGTATTCTTCTTGGTACCTCGGTCGGAAGCGGACCACATTAAGACGGGGACCGACATTGCGATCAACACCAACCTCGCGACGACAAGGGCGCCGAGGTCCTTGGCTTTGAAGCGGTATTTGGTTATGGAGAGAGATAGCTTCACGAATCTGCTTGATACCGTCGAAGTGGGTTAACGGGCGAATGTCTGAGCCGTCGACGCGGAGATTCGGACCGTATTTGCAATCAACCTCTTGGCGATCCAGCAGCAAAGCAGCACGCGCAACTTCGTAGCCCGCCCCGGCGCATCGGGATGGCTCGCTCCACTCGAACGCAATTCAGAAGAGCGTATAGTCGCCATCTCGCTGACTGGAGCATCCGGGCCTACTGCTCCAGCCGCTTGAGACGCTACTCGGAAACTGGGTGGAAGGACCACAAGGACGAAACGAAAAACGCGCATGCGGCCTTTGATTGACCGGGGCAACGCCGGTTACAATGGTCCAAGGGAGCCAAAATGCCAGCAGTCCACAGCTCGCTGTTAGAGCGGATCACGATTGATCCTGACGTGCGGTTCGGCAAACCCTGCATTCGCGGCCACCGGATCACCGCTCAGGAAATTCTGGAATGGCTCTCCAGTGGGGCGTCCCAGGAGCAAATCCTGGCCGACTATCCCCAACTTGAGCCGGATGACTTCCTCGCCGTGTACGCGTATGCCGCCGAATTGGCAGCCGGGGCCAAAGTCTCCGGGGGATGAAGCTCCTCTTCGACGAAAGCCTGTCGCCTCGGCTGGTTTCCTTATTACGCGACCTCTTCCGTGAATCGGAGAGCGCGCTTCGAAATGGGCTTGCCCGTAGTGGTGATCGGAGGATTCTGGAACACGCTGCGGCGCATGGTTTCATCCTGGTCTCGACTGACAGCGATTTCGAGCGTCTCTTGCAGCAGTTCCCTGGCGCTAAAGTCGTCATTCTGCGTTCCTGCGATTATCCAACCGAGATCGCGGCGGACGTGCTTCGCCGGAATGCGATCCGCATCGCCGAACTGCCTACTTCGCCGGATCAATTGATCGTTCTCGACCGGTAGTTTTCGATCCGAGATTGTCCGGCGCGAGACAGGTGCTGCCTTGTCCCCGCTGTTTACGAATTCCGGTCGGGCAACGCACGTGCACGGACTAGGCCTGTTCGGAGCCACATTGACGGGAACGCGCGACGGTTGCATTGGCCCTCCGTGGGTTCAGACTTCGCCTGCGAGAATGATCTCTCGCAGCATCCGCTGTTCGGACCGCCAGATTGCGTCAAATCCGCGGGCCGGGATTCCTCGCGTTATCATTGCGGATAGATGGGACTTTTTCACGTTGGTTGCCGGGTCCTCAATCCGGTGACTTCCAAGTCAACCGCCATCCGGCGCCTGATGGTCGACACGGGCGCCGAGTCCACGTGGATCGACGCGACGGTATTGGAGGCGATCGGGATTGAGCGACGCAAGAAGGATCTCCAATTTCTGTTGGCGAACGGCCAGATCGTTACGCGCTCAGTTGGCTACGCCGTGCTTATGGTGGATAAGTCGGAGACCGTGGACGAAGTCGTTTTCTCCGAAGCAGGCGATCTTCAACTGCTCGGCGCGCGCGCTCTGGAAGGTCTGAATCTGCAAGTGGATGCTCGCCGGAAAAGGCTAGTGGCTGCCGGCCCGATCGTCAGTGCAGCCGCCGTGCCTCCGCGATTCGGACGGTTGGTGCAGGTTCCCGCGGGAACACCGAAGACTCGCGGAAAGACCCGGACGAATGGGCCGAAAAGGCCTCGGGACACCAAATTGAAGGCTCGATGAGTGGCCAGAGGCCAGGTTTCAAGTTCATTTGACGGATCACGCGCGACGTCCGTCCGGAGTCCAGCCGCTTTTCCGCAGGTGCAGGTCGACCGCGAACGGGTCTGGCTTTTAGCCCACCGGCAGGCGGCCTGCAAGGGCCCCCTCGCGAGATGTCGCGAATCCGCGAGGCAAACCCGTCGGCACAGAGCGGACCACTCCGGCCTACCCATTCAGATTCTATGACATCCAATCGGTCTCGTAAATGCACTCACCACGGCCAAGGATGCCTATATGTGGATCGTAAGAGTCGCTCTAAATCGTCCTTATACTTTCGTGGTGCTGGCCCTGCTGATTCTGCTGCTCAGCCCGCTGGTGATCCTGCGCACCCCTACCGACATCTTTCCGAATATCGGTATACCGGTGGTGAGCGTGATCTGGAACTACGACGGATTCCCTCCCCAGGAAATGTCGGACCGCATCGTCACGATCACCGAGCGCACCATCACCACCACGGTCAACGACATCGAGCATATGGAGTCGCAATCCTATAACGGGATCGGAGTGATCAAGCTGTTCTTCCGGCCTTCCGTTACCATTGCGACGGCGTTGGCGCAGGTCACGTCAATTTGCCAAACGCAAATTCGGCAGCTGCCGCCGGGGACCACGCCTCCGCTGATTTTGAGCTATAGCGCGTCCACCGTGCCGGTGTTGCAGATCGGCCTGAGCAGCACGCGATTGAGCGAGCAGCAATTGTTCGATTTAGGCGCCAACACCATCCGCACGCAGTTGGCGACTGTGCAGGGCGCGTCCGTTCCCTGGCCGTATGGCGGCAAGCAGCGTCTGGTTTCAATCGATATCGATTCGCCGGCCCTGCAAGCCAAAGGCCTCTCGCCCACCGACGTAGTGAACGCGGTCAACGCCGAAAACCTGATTCTGCCGTCTGGAACGGCGAAGCTCGGGCCGCTGGAATATCAGGTGGAAATGAACGGCAGCACGCAGACTATCAACGAGCTGAACGATCTGCCGGTGAAGACGGCCAACGGTGCGACCATCTACATACGCGACGTGGCGCACGTGCGCGACGGCTTCTCGCCGCAGACCAACGTGGTCCGGCAGGACGGCCATCGCAGCGCGTTGCTCAGTGTCTACAAAACGGGCTCGGCGTCCACGCTGACGATCGTAAATGACGTGCGTGCGGCGTTGCAAACCATGGCGCCCGCCTTGCCGCCGGAACTCAAGGTAACGCCGCTGTTCGACCAATCCATTTTCGTGCGCGCGGCCGTCCAAGGCGTCATTCGCGAAGCGCTTACCGCGGCCTGCCTGACGGCCGCCATGATCCTGCTTTTCCTGGGCAACTGGCGCAGCACTCTGATCATCGCCATTTCGATTCCGCTGGCCATCCTGGTTTCGGTGATTTGCCTCAGCGCGCTGGGCGAAACCATGAACCTGATGACTTTGGGAGGGCTGGCGCTGGCTGTCGGAATCCTGGTGGACGACGCCACCGTGGAGATCGAGAACATCGAGCGCAACCGCCTGCTCGGGAAAGAGCTGCGCGAGGCCATTCTGCACGGGGCGCAGGAGATCGCCGTGCCGGCCTTCGTTTCCACGCTGTGCATCTGCATCGTTTTCGTGCCCATGTTTTTCCTCAGCGGAGTCACGCGCTTCCTCTTCGTGCCGCTGGCCGAAGCTGTGATCTTCGCCATGCTGGCTTCTTATCTTTTGTCCCGAACGCTGGTGCCGACCATGGTGATGTTTCTCCTGCGGCATCACAACTTGCACCAGCAGCCGGGTGTGTTTGGGCGATTTCACCAGCGGTTTGAGAACGCCTTCGAGCGCTTGCGCGACAGCTACCGGAACGCGCTGGAGGCCTGCGTGCGGCACGGAGGATGGTTCGTCACCGCATTCCTGGCGCTGTGCCTGGCGTCCCTTGGCTTCGTTTTCGTGCTGGGCCAGGACCTTTTTCCGCAAGTGGATGCCGGCTTGATGCGACTGCATGTGCGCGCGCGTACCGGCCTGCGCATCGAAGAGACCGCACGCCTTACCGACCAGATCGAAAACACGATCCGCACCATGATCCCGGCCGGCGAGCTGGACACCATTCTCGACAACATCGGTCTGCCCTACAGCGGCATCAATCTCTCCTACAGCAACGCGGGAACCATCGGTACGCCGGACGCGGAGATCCTGGTCTCGCTCAAGGAAGGCCACCGGCCAACTCCGGAGTATGTGAAGCTGCTGCGGGAGGAATTGCCGCGGCGCTTCCCGTCCACTCAATTCTTCTTCCAGCCTGCGGACATCGTCACGCAGATCCTCAACTTCGGCGTGCCCGCGCCCATCGACGTGCGGATCGCAGGTAGCGACCAACTGGGCAATTATAACGTGGCCCGGCAATTGGCCAATCGGATTCGCGCCATCCCGGGAGCCGTGGACGTGCATGTGCAGCAGGCCTACGACTCTCCCACGTTGCATCTGGATGTGGATCGGACTTTCGCGCAATCCGTGGGACTCAGCCAGCGCGACGTGGCAGACAATCTTTTGGTCTCCCTAAGCTCCAGCTTTCAGACGTCACCCACGTTCTGGCTCAATCCGAAGAATGGAATCAGCTACAACGTGGCTGTACAGACGCCGCAGTATCGCGTGGATTCGGTGAAGGCGCTGCTGGACACACCCATCCGCACCCCGGCTTCGCGCGATCCGCAGATCCTCGGAAACCTGGCATCGTTTCGCCACGGGAGCCAGCCCGCCGTGATTTCGCACTACGATGTGCAGCCCCTGGTGGACGTATTCGCCTCGGTGCAGGGGCGGGACCTGGGCGGCGTGGCGCGCGATGTCCGCGCCGTGACCGAGCGGGTCCAAAAGCAGCTTCCGCGGGGCAGCCACCTCACTATCAGCGGCCAGGTATCCACCATGTCGCAGTCGTTTATCGGACTGGGCGCCGGATTGGCGATGGCCATGGTGCTCGCCTACCTGTTGATCGTGGTGAATTTCCAATCGTGGCTGGACCCGTTCATCATCATCACCGCGCTGCCCGGCGCCTTGGCTGGAATCACCTGGGCCCTCCTGCTGACTCATACAACTTTGAACGTGCCGTCCCTCACCGGCGCCATTATGTGCGTGGGTGTGGCGACCGCCAACAGTATCCTGATGGTTTCGTTCGCCCGTGAACGAATGGATGAAGGGATGCCGGCGCGCGAGGCCGCCGCGGCAGCCGGGCATACGCGCATGCGGCCGGTCTTGATGACCGCGCTGGCCATGATCATCGGCATGGCGCCCATGGCGATGGGACTCGGCGAAGGCGGAGAGCAGAACGCGCCGCTGGGGCGGGCCGTGATCGGCGGGTTGCTTTTCGCTACCGTTGCGACACTGTTCTTCGTGCCCACGGTCTTCGGCATGATCCACGGAGCCCGAGAGCGCAAATCTTCATCGAATGGAGAGTGAACTTATGTCTGCCCAAGAGATACCCATACTCGATCCGGAACCGGAAACCGAAAACAAGCCAGCACCTGCGACCAAACGTTGGATGGTGGCTGCGCTGATTGCGGTGGTGTGCTTATTCGCCGCCGGCGCGCTCAGCATCAAGGCACGAGCCAAGGAACAGGTGGCGTTGTCCGGGGAAACCGCACGCCTGGCGGTGACCACGGTATCGGCCGGCTACCCGAAGCCCGAGCCGCGCTCGAACGAACTGGAATTGCCAGGCAGCGTGCAGGCATACACGGAGTCGCCCATTTACGCGCGCACCAACGGCTATCTGCTGCATTGGTACAAAGACATCGGCGCGACGGTGGAGAAGGGCGAGTTGCTGGCCGACCTGGATACGCCCGAAGTGGACCAGGAGCTCTCGCAAGCGCAGGCTGCCCGCCAGCAGATGGTCGCGGCGCTGGACTTGGCGCGCACCAGCGCCGACCGCTGGCGCGAATTGCGCCGCACCGACTCGGTCTCGCAACAGGAGCTGGACCAGAGGACCAGCGACTACGCACAGGCGCAAGCGAATATGGCCGCCGCCGATGCCAACGTCCGGCGGCTGCAGCAGCTTGAATCGTTCAAGCACGTTTACGCTCCGTTCGCGGGCGTGCTTACGCGGCGCAACGTGGACATCGGGGCGTTGGTGAACGCCGGCAACGGGGGATCGGGCAAGGAACTGTTCAATCTTGCGCTGATCGATCCGCTGCGCGTATATGTGAGCATTCCGGAAGCCGATGCCCCATCCATACGGGTGGGGATGCGGGCCTGGATCGCACTGGCCGAATTTCCGGCATCGCGGTTCGGCGGGACCGTAGTGCGGACGGCCAATGCCATCGATCAAAACACGCGCACGCTGCTGACCGAGGTGGATGTCCCGAACAGGGCTGGGCGGCTGTTGCCGGGCGCATACGCTCAAGTCCATTTTGAAGTGCCGGTGAACGGCAGCCGCCTATCGGTGCCATCGAGCGCCATGCTGTTCCGGTCCGAAGGGCCGAGCGTGGCCGTGGTGGGGCCGGGCGATCGGATACAACTGCGTCCCATTGTGATCGGACGCGATTTTGGCACGAGCCTGGAAATTCTGCAAGGCGTCCGGGCGAACGATCGCGTGGTGCAGAATCCCCCCGACTCGCTCGAAGCCGGACAAGCGGTGCGCGTCGTCGCGGATGGCTTGGAACGGAAGCCGTCATGAGACGCGCGTGCGCCGCGGGAATCACCGCGCTGACAATCCTGCTGGCCGCCTGCCATCCCGTCGGGCCGGATTACCACACGCCTCCGGCGCCGCAACCCGCGGCATGGCACACGGAAGGACCCTGGCGGCCGGGCGATCCGAAAGATCAAATCCCGAAAGGCGCCTGGTGGGGGATCTTCCACGACGCCGAGCTGGATCGCCTGGAGACCGCCGTGCTGGCATCCAATCAGGACTTGGTGTCGGCGGCTGCGCGGTTGCAACAGGCGCGCGCGCTGGCTTCGGTGGCCATCAGTAACTTCTACCCGCAAGCCGGCGTTTCGCCTTCGTATCAGAGGTTTCGGCTCTCGGCAAATCGTCCGTCCCTGGGCGGTGTAGTGGACGGACCCATCACTCAAAACGCTTGGAATTTACCGTTCGCCCTGAGTTACGAGCCGGATCTTTTCGGGCGCACCAGGCGCAGCGTGGAGGCCGCCAACGCGTCGTACCAAGCCGCCGGTGCGGACTTCGAAAATGTGGAACTGGTGCTGACCGCGGAAGCCGCCGCCGATTACTTCACTTTGTGTGAGGTGGATGCGGAGATCCGCATTCTGGACGACACGGTCGCGGCCATGGAGAAGGCCACGGCCCTGGTGCAGAACCGTCACGATGGCGGAGTCGCCTCCGGTCTGGACCTGGCGCAGGAACAGGCATTGCTGGACGCCACCCGGACGCAAGCCACCCTGGAGCGGCAACTGCGCGCGAACTACGAGCACGCGCTGGCGGTATTGTGCGGGGCGCCGGCTCCGGACTTCCGTATGCCGGCAGGCTCGCTGCAGAAATATCTTCCGGCGGTCCCGACCGGCGTGCCGTCCGACGTGCTGGAGCGCCGTCCGGATATCGCGCGGCAGGAGCGGCTGATGGCTGCGGCCAATGCCCAAATCGGCGTCGCCAAGTCGGCCTACTATCCGAGCCTGCGACTGGCGGCCAGTGCCGGGCTCGAGAGTACCGGCATCGGCAACTTGTTCTCGCTGCCCAGTTCGCTGTGGGCAGTCGGCGCGACGCTGGCCCAGCCGCTGTTGTCCGGGGGCCGCATCCGCGCCGGTGTGGATTTCGCGAACGCGGGTTACCAGGACTCCGTAGCGCAATACCGCCAGACGGTGCTGGTGGCGTTTCAGGAAGTCGAGGATGCATTGGCCGGACTGGAAGTGTTTGGGGGTGCCGCGAAGTCGCAGGACACCGCCGTCGCGGACTCCCAGCGCGCGCTGAATATCGCGCTGAATCGTTATACCGGCGGGCTGGTCACGTATCTCGATGTGGTCACGGCCCAGCAGAGCCTGCTTTCGAACCAACGCGAGGCCGCGCAGATACAAGGCGGCCAATTGGTGGCTTCGGTAATGTTGGTGAAAGCGCTCGGCGGCGGATGGGACGCCCACAGCCTTGCCGATATTTCTGTCAAGCCCAGCCTGAAGACGGCTTTCATGCCCTAAACATAGCCAAGGGCTGCGCCCTTGAAATCCCAAGGAGAGGCATCCGGGTGTTCACAGACGCTGGTGATTGATTCCACCGGTCGCCGTGATCCATGATGTTGGTATCCAGCCAAACATCTGAGGAGACGACCGATGGAAACCTTCGCGAAGCTCTTTGAACGCTTCCTGTTCTTTGTATATCAATGTTTCGACTGCATTGTCATTCAGGGATACCTGCCGCTGCTGAGTCGTTCCGAACACATCGTGTATTTCTTCCGCGATGTGCACGGGATATATCCGATCACCCCGCAAGCTCTGGCCAAACGCACCCCGGAATACCGGGGATGGGTGGAGGGCTACGCCCGCAATCACAAGGTTCCCATTATGAGTCCGGAGAAGGACGAAAGCAACGAGGAGTTCGTCCGGCCTCATCTACAGCGCATGGAACGTCAGAACCGGCACGGGGTATACTTCATCATCCTGAGCATGGAGATGGGCAGGACGTTTTGCTCGCTCCCGCCGAAATATCCTACCGACGACCCGGACTATCGCATCATCCGGTCGCGGCGATCCCGCCACCTGCATTATTACTTCTACATCCGCGATCCAGTGCTCGGCCCACTGGCCATGTGCGTCAGTACCTACCTCCCGTTTCAGAGCACCTACTACCTGAACGGCCACCATTTCATCGAGATCGAACTGCGCCGCCAAGGAGTGACGTTCCGAAAAGACGACAACGCGTTCCTCTCCACCACGGACCCAAAGGCACTCCAAGCCACCGCCGACAAGCTGAGTTCTGCCACCATCGAAAAGCGCTTGAACCCACTGGAGCTGGCTGCTATGTCCCAAGTTTTCCGAGAAGGACCGCAAAGCTGTAGACTTGCGCCGCGCCTACTCCATCAAAGATCTTCGAGCAGTCCTGCGAGATGGGCTTGTTCCGCCTGGCCGCCGATAAGGTGGCCTACATCTTCAGGTGAAGCTTTCCGCCGCCGATGTGGCGCGCATCGAGCAGACCGTGCTTCCATCGGCTATCGCGGGGACCCGGTATGACGAACGCCAGATGCGGATGTTGGATAGTGAACGGGCATAGCCCCTGATCGACAATGAAGACGTGCCGATCGCGAGAGACCTCTTGCCGGGGGCCGCGCGCCTCTCCCGGATCCATTCAAGCAGGAAGTGCCAAAGCCCGGCGCTGAGAAAGTGGCGCCGTCGAGTCGGGTGCCCCTATCGAATCGACAGATTTATTGGAGCTCCTGGACGAGCCACCTTTGCGGCGACGAGAGCGAGACAAATCCCGCGACAAACCAGATTTGCCAGTCCTTCGTCAGTTCCGAACTTTGCAGAGCCGAAACGTAATGGCGTGCGATCGGGAATGCAACTGCCAGCGAAAAGAATGGCGTCAAGGCAGCCTTCATGATCTCTCTTCCGCTCCAGGCGCGGTGGTCTGCGGCCTTACCAATCAACATAGCCATAAATGGCGCCCAGCAAAAGAGTGCCGACTATTTCAATCCAGAACAGGTCTAAAGTCATGGGTGTACCCTTCTGCGAGCGCAAGCGTTTGGCTTGGGCAGGCTCGCGTCCTCCCGCTGGTATTTCCTGCTGAACCCCACCTAGCTAGTCCGGGATAGCAAATAATTGTAAACTACGTTGACCGATGTGTTTTCTTGGTAGTGCCTGTGTTTTTCGCTGTTTTTGTTGTGAAATACGCGGCGATTCTGGCGGGCGCTCTTCCGACAAACTGGCGAGTCGATGGTTCGCTCGCCTAGCGGCCCGTGGCGAAGCGCCTGCCCCACGCCACGGATCAGCAGCTTGCGCATTGGCGGACGGATCTCGGAGTGGCGACTTGAGGATTGGGACTGTTCTTATGCCGTCACACGCTCGCGCACATTGAACTCCAGCTTCCACCGGCGTCCGTCGCGCGCCACGCACCACAACTGCAGCATGCCCGTCTCCGTGACGACAGTTTCGAACGAAACTGGGACGACGTCGACGGCGTTCTGCTCAGCGGGCAGATTGACTTCCATGGGGGCCAGCTCTTCAAGCTCATCGCCGAAATCCTCGATCAGGTCGCCGGGTTGGTCGTTCTTGCGGACGGCGGAGGTGAAGAAGCGGAACTCGGCGGGCTCACCGACCAGCAGTCCGAATTCGCGGTTGGGGATGCGCATGTCGGTACCTTCCTCCATGCCGAACGGGACCACCGTGAGAGCCTTCAGCGGTGCGGCGAAGCCGGGCACGGATGGCATGGCGCTTTCGATGGCGACGTAGTAGGTGCGCGGGACGCCGCCGCGGATGCGCACGCCGCGGCCCTGGCGCGCGAGTCCATAATAGGCCGCGCCGCGCGAGACGGCGTGCATCAGGTCTTCGCCGCTGAGTTGCCGGACAGGCGGCATGCCCTCTTCGGCCAGCCATGAATTCAGCACGCTCAGGATACGCTCGCGGATCAGGCCTGCATTCAGCACGCCGCCGTTGAATAGAATATGGGTCGGGCAAGCCAGGCCGCTAGGACCGCTCCGCACGCCGCCATGTTCGGCAGTGGATGCTTGCTGGCGCAGAAATCGGGCGAGGTGTCGGGTCATGGCGGCATCGGCGGCGTACGGCAGGCCGATTTCCTGCAAGCCGGCGCGGCGCTGGCGGGCGGGCATATCGTTGCTCGATACGGCTGGCAGGAATCCGTCGCTCAGCAGGCGATCAAGATCGGCGCGCTGTAACTTCGCTTTGATCGACCCGCCCACCACGCCGGCGCCTTTGCCGAGGACTGTGACCGGCGCCTCATCCTTTTTGTTGCCCGGTTCGAGCAGCTTCTCCTTGGCGGTGCGGCAATTGTTCCACAGCGCCTGAAGCTGGAAGTTGTCGATTTTGGTGCCCTGCTGCGCGAGTTGATCGGCGACCAGGCGGGCGAGGGCCAGATCGATGTTATCGCCGCCAAGCAGGATATGCTCCCCAACGGCCACGCGCTCGAGCGACAGTTCGCCGGACTGCTCCGTAACGGCGATCAAAGTGAAGTCGGTGGTGCCGCCGCCGATATCGACGACCAGGATCAAGTCGCCGACCGTCACGCGCTCGCGCCAATCGGGATGGCGTTCGATCCAGGCGTAGAAAGCAGCCTGCGGCTCTTCCAGCAGAGTGATGTTCCGATAGCCGGCCTGCTCGGCGGCCTTGAGGGTCAAGTCGCGGGCGACCGCGTCGAACGAAGCGGGCACCGTCACCAGCACGTGCTGCTGGGTGAAGGGCGCATCGGGCATCTTGCTGTCCCAGGCGTGGCGCAGATGGTCCAGATAGCGGCGGCTGGCCTCGACCGGCGAATACTTGGGCACGCCTTCGGGCGCGCGGAAAGGTAAAATGGGCGCAGTACGATCCACGCCGCCGTGCGACAGCCATGACTTCGCTGAAGACACAAGGCGGCCGGCATTTTCGACGCCGCGTTTCTGGGCCAGGCGGCCGACGACGGTCTCGGGCTGCGGGTCCCACGGCAGGGCTGTTGACCCGGCTGGGAAATCGGTCGCTCCGGGAATGTATAGGAAGGAGGGCAACAGGCTCTCGTCGCGTACCTCGGAGGGGTTCACGAGTTGCGGGATGCCCAGCAGCTCGACTCTCGGCAGAGAAAATGGGTCGGCATCCGGCCTGTTCTCGACGTAAGATAGCGCGGAGTTGGTGGTGCCGAGGTCGATGCCGATGATGTAGCGAGGTTCGTGTCGAGGTTCCATGCGGGCGCGCGGGGTGCTACTCGATCTCTATTTCGGCGGGCGCGATAATGGAGGCGTCCTGCTTCGGGTTGAGCGCCGGGAGGTCCACTCTGGCGGCGCGCCAGCCTTTGTGGCGCAGAGTTCCGCCTTCGGGCTTGGTGGCCGGCACGTTGCCGATGAACTTGACGGCCGCAGGGTCTGCGGTCGCGGGGCGGGTGTATGCGCCTTCGACGCCATCAATGACGGGCTGGAGGCTGAGATAGCGCGCCAGCGAATCGCGCGCCTGATCGTGCAGGCTGCGCACAGCGGCGCCGATCTGGTCGTCTTCGAATGAGGCGATGTCTTCCATCAGGAAGTCGAGCAGGCGCGAGTCGCGCTGGAGGATCGCGAGGAGTTGCAGGGCGTGGGCCGGATTGGGGGGCGGGGGAGCCGATGGCGCGGCAGGGCGAGCCGGCGAGGCAGCGAGTCCCAAGGCTCGCTTCAGGTCGTCGGACAGGCGGCCCTGAAACAGTATGGCAAAGAAGGCACGGAAGGCTAACGGGATACGGCTCAATTATTGTGCTCCAAGTACTTTAGGATAACATCCGCCCGCGCACCGAGACCGATGCGTATCGTAGCGTCCTGATGCGGCGGCCGCGGTCTTGACTTCTCCGAAGTGAAGCGAGGATACTTGCTACCATGCCCGCTCAGGAAAAAATGCGTCGGGAATCGCTCTATCTCTCCAGCCTTTTGGCCGTTATCGGACTGATACAAACACCGCTTTGCGCCACCGTGACTATCGTGTCCATGGCCCCGTCGGTTACCTCGCCGCAACCGCTGGGCACGGCCGTTACCTGGACGGTGACCGCCACGGACACCAATCCCGGTCCCCTCACTTTTCAGTTCAACACCGCGTACGGGCAGCAGGCCTTCTCCCTCGCGCGGGATTACAATAAGGGAACGTCGGCTTCCGGCGCGTGGACTTCCCAGCCTTTTGTCTGGAGCACCATCTCGGGCGAAGGCAGCTACCAGATTCAGGTGATCGCGAAGGACTTCAGTTCAGGTGAAACGGCCACGCAGACGGCCGGCTTCCAGTTGACGCCGCTGGCGACCGGTGGCAACGCGGCCGTCAGCCAGACCGCAAATCCCCTGATAGCTCTCTTCAGCGCACCCTCCTGCGCGGCAGGCAGCTACATACGGGTACGTTTTGTCGTAAGCGGCGGCAGCCCGAACTACACAAATTGGAAAACTTGCCGGCCCCCGTTGACTATGAATTTCTATGTCGCCGGTATGCTGGCGACCACTGCTTATAGCATGAATTATCAAGTGAATACCGCCGGCACGTTCACCAGTGGCCCCGTCCCAATAAACTTCACTACCGGAGCGCTACCCACGCAGATCGCTTTTCCGTCTTATACCGTGGTTACGCCGCCGACCTCGCAAGCGGACACCACGGACTCCACGATCCTGCATGCCAATACGGCCGCTTCTCTAAAAGCCGCCTACCTTTCGGTAGCCACCGATCTTAATGGCAATATCACTTGGTACTATGCGCTAGGCAACACGGCGTTGCTCACGCGGCCGCTTTCTGGCGGGAACATGTTGACCTTGCAATCCGGGGTAGCCTGGAATCCGTCTCTCACGTTTTCCCAATACTTGCGCGAGATCGATCTGGCCGGCAACGTCATCCGGGAAACCAACACCGGCATCATATCGCAGGAATTGCTGGCCCTGGGCTTCACCGACGCTACCCCCTGCAACGAAGTTCCCAATCCCCCGCCCGTCTATACCGCCTGCTTGAACCATTTTCACCACGAGGCGATGCAGTTGCCCAACGGCTATACCGCTTTTCTAGCGAAGGTCGAAAAACTATATCCGGCCGGAACGCAGGGCAGCACTACAGGCCAACTGGTGGACGTCATGGGAGACCTGGTGATCGTCCTGAATACCAACTGGCAAGTGGTCTGGTGCTTTGATGAGTTTCAGCAACTCAACGTCAACCGCGCCGACCCCCTGGACGAGACCTGCACCAATGGCCCCGGCGCAAACTGCCCGCCGAACGTTCTGGCCGCAGTGTCCAACGACTGGACACATACTAACTGCATCGATTACATATCTTCCAGCGGCGACCTGATGATTTCCGTGCGAAACCAGGATTGGCTGCTCAAGGTCGACTATAACAACGGAACAGGCACCGGTGACGTTCTGTGGACCATGGGAGTCGACGGCGACTTCACTTTCAATAACATCGACAACAGCTCGTATCCGTGGTTCTCCCACCAGCACGACGCCGAATATCAAACGAACGGCGTCTTGACGGTCTACGACAATGGGAATACCCGCGTTGCGCCGCCCCCGAACGGCGGGGGCCAGCCCGGATACAGCCGGGGCATGGGGCTGACGGTAGATGAGACGAACATGCAAGTGACTCCGGTTATGACCGTCTCGATGGGCGTCTTCAGCGTAGTCATGGGGAGTGCGGCCATACAGTCTAACGGCAACTACTTTTTTCAGCCCGGGATGCCTCTCAGTTACGATATCCAGATCCTGCCCACTCCGGGGGAGATTACAGGCACCCAGGTTTTCAATCTCTCCGGCCCTGGATATACCTACCGGGCCTGGCAGATGCCAAATTTATATGCTGAACCCGCCAATTACGCGAACTAATTACGGAGTGGAACCGGTTCCGCCGCGGCGCTCAGGATAGCAGGGCCACGCGGAGCTTTTCAAGCTGCCGGCGGGCGATTTCGGCCCAATTGCCGGTGCTATCGATCTTCAGATAAGCCTTCCAGTGGTGTACCGCCCTGAGTACGTCGTTCCGGCGTTCACACAGCAGGGCGAGATTGAAGTGCGCGTCTCCATAACGCGGATTGATGCGGAGGGCGGTCTCGTAGCAGTCTTGGGCCTTGGACAAGTCGCCGCGCTCGTCATAGAGATTGCCCAGATTGAAATGCGCTAGCGGATAGTTGGGATCGGCCACCAACGCGCGGGCGTAGTAATCCTCGGCTTCCTTGAATTGGCGCAGACGGTAACGAATGGTGCCTAGGTTCACCAACGCGCCGGCGGCTTGCGGGTTGCACTCGACGGCCTGCAGATAGGCCTCCACGGCCTCCTCGACGGGTGCGCCGGTTTCTTCCAGAAACAAGCCCTTCTGAAACCAGGCTTCGGAATCGTGGGCGCGCGGTGGCGGGGGCGGCTGGGGTGGCAGAGATTGTACGCTGGCTAGTTCGGCGGTATCGAAGTCGAAAAGGATTTGACCGGTGAGCGCTTCCATGTTCTGGCCCGCCACGCGCACGGCGATATGACGGCCGTCGGAAAAGATCTTCAGCTCGGCTAGGGGATCGCGCACCTCGGAGAGCCGCTGCTTCAACGACTGGAGCGCGCGGCCGATCTTGCGCAAGGGGATGCGGCGGACGCGCAATTCGGCAATGGTGCGCAGGGCGATAAGGTCGCGGAAGGAATAAGTGTCAGCCGCGGGGACTAGGTCCAGGCGTTCCCAACTGCGCAATTGCCGCTCGGAGAGGTGCAGCATCCGTCGAACCTCGGCGCGCTGATATTGGTGCTTCGGCGCGAGGGCAGGCACGGGGGGATTTTAGCATGATGCGGCAGGTGGAGGCTCTCAGACTGGCGCCGCCTCCACTACGACGGCGGTTCCGTAGGCCAGCACCTCGGTGACACCGTTCATGATCTCGGTGGCATCGTATCGCGCGCCGATCACAGCATTGGCGCCCAGTTCCGCGGCGTGGTTCAACATCAACTCAAAGGCGTGCTGCCGGGTCTTTTCACAGAGGCTGGTATACAACGTAATGTTGCCGCCCACCAGCGTCTGCAAACCGGCGCCGATAGTGCCGAAAATGGACCGCGAGCGAACCACGATGCCGCGCACCACGCCCAGGTTGCGCACGATCTTGTAGCCATCCAGGGTGAAGGCGGTGGTCACCATATATTCGGGGACGAATGTGTCTTGGGGGCTGCCAACGGGATCTGCCATGAGCTTATCTTAATTGAGATGGTTCGTTTTCGTGAGGGTAGCTGGGGAGTCTGGTCGCCGCTGTTCGCCAAACGGAATTATTGATTCACTTCCAATCGAACTAGCCGGCGGCTAAATCATAGTGGTGGGCTCGCGCGCGGATGGATTGGCGGATGCAATTGGGAGCGGATCGGCGCGTCCGTGCTGTGCCATGGGTGTAATTACTCCGCGGATGGCCCCCAAAAAGGCGAGCCCACGTATTCCGCCAGGCGGTGATTCACGATCTGGCGCTGGATCACCCAGGAAGAAACGCCGAAACGGTGTCCTATATCCTCGCAATCTTCGTCGGTAACTGCAGTGCTTGTGGTATCCCGCGAATCTGCTCGGCAGGCGCCAAGAACTCAGCGGCAAACGCACGGCTCCGCTTCTGACGGAGTGAATCCGAGCGGCGGGTCAGGACCAGATGTTGAGGATCCGGCGACCGCAAATACTCGCCAAGAGCCCGGCAGAACGCAAAATTTCGCGTCTCCGGCCACTCCCCCGAGAGAGCGAAGACAGGAGCCTCGTGGGCGGACACACCGGTAACGGCGTCCATCTGTTCCGTTTGCCATACGCGAATAGGCACCTTCGCGCTGTCGACTCTTAGCGAGGCCAGAATCTCGCCGACGTTGGAGTGGCCGTGACCGTTGAGACCAATTTCGTTCCGTAGGAACCGGGCATATTCGTAGCCCTGCCGCCACGGCGGCAGGCCCGCCGCTAGTTCCCGATCCGATCTCGGAATGTGTTTCCAGACGTTTTCAAGATCCTGGACCTCTGCGACCGGAAAAAGGCCATGAGCGGGTCAGCCTGTGCACTCAACTTCGCCGGATCGGCGGAGTCGAAGAAGTCTTGCCGGACTGAAGCGGGCAGGCGGACGAGAAGCTCTTCGATCTTTCCCCCAACCTCGGGATCGAGGGCATATGGATCGACCCCCAAACGGGCTGCGTACTCACAGAATGTTCGCTCCTCCTCGTTCGACTCGGAATCGGCTATGAGACGCCATTCTTCCTGTAAGGAGGTTCCGGCGATCTGCTTTTCAGAAAGTTTATCCAGTACCGCCTCAATAAGACGAATAGTCTCGTCCCGGACACCCTCCATATCGAGCGAGAGGTCCAACCGGTTTAGAAACCGAACTCCCGCGTGCACATGTTCGTAAGGCCAACACTCAATGAGAATGCGCGACTCTGTCGGCCAGATGCGGATATCGGGTAATGCAAAGCCCTCCCTGGCAGCGAGAAAACTGTGCCGCGCGAAGGCGGGCGGCTCCTGATGAGCACGATCTTCATACCAGAGATGCCACCAATTCGCCGCCAGCCATTCGGCTAAAGGATAAAGAGGGACGTAAACGCCGCTTCGTATCGCTTTGGTGCGCAAATCCTCAAGCTCGGTGAGAGGGGTACCGTCGACCAGGATCTCGAGACGGGCCCACGTCGCAGCCAGCTCAGGACCGCGCACGCCGGCGGGGTCTTCCCAGTCAAAGAGTATCCGGAAGCTACTCATCCGCGTCTCGCAGCCATGCCGGCAGTTCCGTAGCCGATATGGGCCAGCCCTTGTATTCGCCGAGGACTTGGTTTGTCAGGCGCGCTTCATACCAACTCTCACCGTCTTTGTACCAAGCGTGCCGGGGAAAACCACCCAACAGCGGCGCTCCGACCCATCCACGCCGAATGGCTTCTCGCAGCCAGCCCGTCAACTGGGCCTGATGACGCGAAAGGCTCGGGGGACAGATTGAATTAGTTGCCTTGGGTCGCATCATTCCCGCAAACGAGGGAGCAGTCTTGTGTCAGGGCTACCAGCATATCGAGCGTGGCCGATGGCACGGAGGATCTGCGCGGAATCCATACGCAGCCGTTCCTTCGGCTTCTGGGATGGTCTTAGCGGCGGCATATGTTTTCCCCGTTCCTAGGTTATCATTGGGGGAGCGGCAAACGGCCCACGCGCATTCTCCAGCCGCACAGCCAAGTCCAAAATCATCTCCTCTTCATAAGGCCGGCCCACAAGCTGCACACCGATGGGCAGACTTTCGGCGGACATGCCGAACGGGACCACCACAGCCGGCAGACCCAGCAGATTGAATGGAGTGGCAGGCATCATTGCTTGAAACAGTCCGATTTCTTCATCACCAACTTTCCAGCGGCGCGACCGGTGCGCAAACGCGGTGACCCCGCAAGGCGGCAACAACAGAACGGGGAACTCTTCCATTTGGCGCAGCAGACCGGCGCGCATGCGGTCGCGCTTGGCCAGGTTCAGCAGAAGCTGCTCCACGCTGGGGGCGGATTGGGCGTTCTGCTCAAGCGCGCTGGTCAGAAATTCGGTGCCGGTCCAGTGCGCGTCGGCTTCGCGGCCTTGAATCATCTGTTTGGTCAGCGGAGCGGGCAACTGGCCGAAGAAGAACCACCACAGATTCGGCGCGCGCTCCAGACCTTGCGGATTGAACGGTTCCGCTGGAATCCTCAGATCGGCGAGTGTCCTTGCCGCCCGCTGCACCGTTTGCCGGATCTCCGGATCTACTGGCACGTCGTAGAACTGTTCGACCACCCCGACGCGCAACCCGGTAATGCTCGGCGGCTGCAACGGCACGGGCGCGGAGAAGGGATCCTGGCTGTCGTACCCGGCCAACGCGGCGAACAGGAGGCGGAGGTCTTCGGCCGAGCGCGCCAGCGGACCGGCCACGCTGAGCAGGCCGCCCGGATGGTTCATCATCGGAAAATGACCGTTGGCCGAGATGCGGCCGGGGGTGGGCTTCAGTCCGGCGATGCCGCAGAAATGCGCCGGAATGCGGATGGAACCGCCGCCATCGCTGCCGATACCGCCCGCCGAACAGAACGAGGCAATGGCGGCCGCCTCGCCGCCGCTGGATCCTCCGGGCGTGCGCTCCAGGTTCCACGGATTGTTGGTGCGGCCGGTGATGAAGTTGTCCGTCTCGTAATTGGAAAGGAATTCGGGCGTGTTGGTTTTGCCCAGGATAATGGCGCCCGCGGCGCGCAGCCGCGCTACGGCGGTGGCGTCGTTGGCGGCCTTGTGACCCAGGCGGAAGCGGCTGCCGCATAGCGTGGGCAGGCCGGCTACGTCGAAGCTATCCTTGACGGTCACGGGAACACCGTGTAGCAGGCCCAGCGAGTCGCCGCGCATGACGGCGGACTCAGCGAGCTTGGCGGCCGCGCGGGCCTCGTCCTCCAAAACGGTGACGAAGGCGTTGATGCGGGGATTCTCTGCGGCGATCTGGGCCAGGTGGGACTCGACCAATTCCACGGGCGAAATGGCGCGGTCGCGCACCATACCGGCCATCAGGCAGAGTGAACTGTGTACGGGCATGAAAGCCTAGTGTAATCGGGGCTGGCTCCACAAGTTATAATGCTTGCGGAGGCTCTTGTCATGCTGATCCGAGTCGCCGGAATCGCACTGGCGCTAGTCTCTGCCGGGGCGGCCCGCAATAACGAAAGCACGAAGCCGCCGGATACGCGCGGCGAAAACGAATCTGTGGTAATCAACGCCACGCTGTATGCCAAGCCCGACGCGGTGAAGGAAATACTCGGTTCCGACCTGGGCGGGCACTACATCGTGGTGGCTGTCGAAGTGACGCCGCGCTTCGGCAAGGAGGTCGCCATCAACCGTGACGATTTCGTCCTGAAGACGGACAAAGACGGCGAGAAGAGCACCCCGTTCGCGCCTAGCCAGATCGCGGGGCGCGGCGCCATGGTAATCCGGCAGACCGGCGGCGCGGGCGGCACGGGCATGCACGATAACGATGGGCCCATTTTGGGCGGCATTCCGGGAACGATGGGGCCGCCGCGCAGGGTGGGCGGCGATGGCGTGGGCAGCGCTGGCGCTCCCGTGGGTGCGGAAGCCAAGACCCGCACCGGATCCAGCGAAAAAGAAGATCCCATGCTGGCCGTGCTAAAGCAGAAGGAGTTGCCCGAGACAAAAACCGATAAACCTGTTTCGGGGCTGCTGTACTTCCCGATGGAGAAGCAAAAGGTCAAAGATCTGGAATTGCGCTATGCCTCCTCCGACGACAAGATCACCATGCGTTTCCGCCAAGAGAAGAAATAATGCGGGCCGCGGACATCGATACACCCGCGCTGCTGGTGGACCTGGACGCGATGGAGCGCAACCTGCAGCGCGTGGCGGATTACACGCGGCAGCATGGATTGCGGCTGCGCCCGCACACGAAGACTCACAAATCGCCGCGCATTGGCCGCCGCCAATTGGATCTGGGTGCGGCGGGGCTGACCGTGGCAAAAGTGGGCGAGGCGGAAGTGATGCTGGAAGCGGAGCCGGCCGATATACTGGTCGCCTACCCGGTGATTGGACGTGCGAAGCTCGAGCGACTGATGGCTGTCGCGCGGCGGGCGCGCGTCACGGTGTCCCTCGATAGCCTGTTCGCCGCGCAGCAGCTTTCCGAAGCGGCGCAAG
>DATNMW010000007.1:0-17694 GCA_035602155.1 Bryobacteraceae bacterium
CGCCACTTCGGCGTCGAACATGCCATGCGCGTGGCGGAGCTGGCGGCCGAGCGGGTGAACGATGGCGTCGTGGCGTTCGGGATCGGCGGAGACGAAGAACGCGGACCGGCCGGATGGTTCGGCGATGTGTATCGCTTTGCCAAGGGCGCAGGGCTGCGGTTGACAGCGCATGCGGGCGAGACCGTGGGGCCGGAATCGGTTTGGGCGGCGCTGGAGATTGGCGCGGAGCGCATCGGGCACGGCATCCGGGCCGTGGAAGATGGCGCGCTGCTGCGGCATTTGCGCGATCGCGGGATTCCGCTGGAGGTTTGTGTCACAAGTAACGTGGCGACCGGCGCCGTGGCCTCGCTGGACGCGCATCCGGTGCGGCGCATTTATGACGCCGGGGTGCCAATCACACTCAACACGGACGATCCGGCCATTTTCGCCGCGACATTATCGGGCGAGTATGCGTTGGCCGCCCGCCAGTTCGGGTTCTCGGAGTCCGAGTTGCGCGGGATCGCGGAAAATGGCTTCCGCTACGCATTCCGCCCTATGGTGCAGGTTGTCAACCTGCGGGCCGATTGTTCATCGGCCCCATCTAGCGAATCTCGCCCGCCTACTTGACGTAGAACGCGAAAGGCGGGCAACCCGCCGGCCCGGCCACGATCTCCATAAAATTCTCACCCGATTCGGCGCCCGCGGGCACCACTGCGTCGATCTGGCCCACACCTTCCACGAGGCCCGGCGCTGGCCCGGCGTACAACACGTTCATCGGCACTGGCGTGGAAAACAACGGGTTCCGGCTCAGCGTGACCGTGACTGGGTAAACCTGCGTTGGGAAATTGGTTAGCGGCGTCAGAATGTCATCCACGCCAGCCGGATTCGTCTGCCCCAGGCCGGTTCCGTACATCGTCACGTACGATCCCACTGGCGCGGGATTAGAGGGGCTATTGATGGAGCCATCCTCATTCACGATCGCGTTCGGGAAAATCCCAGGCGAAGTCGCCGTCGCGCCGATGCTGGTGCTCGAAATCGAGCCTCCCGCCGTCTGGATCTTCATTGTCGAAAAGCCGTTGGCTACCGCATAAGGCGCGATGGCGTTGACCTGGCCCGCCGAAATATAGATCAGGGGCGCCGGCACATCGTCGAAGAAAATCTGGATATTCGCGTTCGGAATCGTGAGCTCGCCATTGGAGCCGAGCGTCCAAGTGGCTGGCGTTGCAGTTCCCAAATAGTGCCCAAAAAGCGTAATCAGCTCGCCCGGAGCCACCGGGCCCAACTGGAAGCTGGCGGCATTCCCCAAAGCCGCGAGGATTGGCGCCGCGGGCAATGCGGGCGGCGTATCCGGAGTCACGCTGCGTATCACGCCGCTGACTCCGTCCGTGACGTACAGCGTGGTTCCGAATAAGGCGATCGAAGAGACCGAACGAAGCTGTGCCTGGGTGGCCGGTCCGTTGTCGCCGGTATATCCGTCGGTCCCGTTTCCCACGACGGTCTGAATAATGCCGTCCGCGGCGATGCGGCGAACGCAATAGCAAGTGTCGTCGCCCAGGAAGATGTCGGCGCTCGAATCCAATGCCAGGCTGGACGGCTGGCAAACGAACGCCGTGGTGGCGGTTCCGCCGTCACCGGTATAACTGCATCCGCCGTTTCCTCCCGCGATCGACACCGCGCCCGCCGTCGAGATCTTCAGAACGAGTGACGTATTGATGCCGCCGATATAAATGTTCCCGCTGGAATCCACAGCCACTCCCGCCACATTGCCGATGCCGGTTGCGGTCGCGGCTTGGCCAAGGCCGGTGAAGGTCGACTGTCCGTTGCCCGCCACGGTCGTGATTACGCCAGTTCCGGTATCGACTCGACGCAACCGCTTGTTGCCGGCATCGGCGAACAGCACCCCGCCCGTCGCATCGATTGCCAGCGCCGTGGCGTACCCGATTTGGGCCTGTGTCGCTGGACCGCCGTCGCCGGAGAAGCCCGTGACGCCCGTGCCGGCGATGGTGGTGACTGTCCCGCTGGTGCTCAAGCGGCGGATCAGGCCCGGTTCTCCGACAATCAGGTCGCCCGTGGAATCGAAGACCAGGCTGAGCGGGCTCAGCTTCGCCTGCAGCAGCGTGACGCCGTCCGCCGTGCTGGTTCCTCCTCCGGCAAACGTCGAAATGATTCCGGTGGCAGCGTTCACCTCCCGGATCCGGCTGCTCTCGGCGATAAACAGATCCCCCGAGGCATCCACGATGGCGCTCTGCGGACTATTCAGGACTGCGCCGCTGGCCAGGCCGCCGTCGCCGTTCAGCGATGTACCCGCGATGGTGGAAATCACGCCGGTGGCCGCGGTCACCAGGCGAATGCGCCCGTTCCCGGTATCGGCAATATAGAGGTTAGCCGCGCTATCCAGCGCCAGGCCCGCCGGGCCGTCGATCTTCGCCTGTGTGGCAGGTCCCCCATCGCCGGCCAACCCCGCTGTGCCGTTGCCCGCCACGGTGGTGATCGCGCCGGTCGCGGCCGTGATCCGCCGCACGCGGTCCCCATCGATCAATGACAGGTTATTCTTGCTGTCCATAGCGAGTTCGCCCAACGCAGCGAAAGAAGCATTCAAGGCGCTGCCGCCATCGCCGCCTTCGACTGTCTGTCCGGTGCCCGCGATGGTGCTGATGACCCCTGTGGCGGCGGCGATCTCGCGAATCCGGGCGTCGCCCGCGTCGGCGACGTATAGGTTGCCGCTGGAATCCACCGCAATGCCCTTCGGTTGGATCAGTGTAGCCGCCGTGGCGTGGGCGCCGTCGCCGCTAAATTCCGCGCCGCCATTACCCGCGATGGTGGCTATGGCGCCGGTCGCCGCATCGATCCGGCGGACGTACCCCGCCAGTTCCACAATATAGATGTTGCCGGCGGAATCGAGACAGAACTGCTGCGGCATGTCGAGCAACGCCGCGGCTGCGGGTCCGCCGTCTCCGGTCGAGCCATTCTTCGCGTACTGGCCGGCGATGGTGGTGATGGCCGCCTGCTGCACGTTGAGTTGGCGTAGCCTGGAGCTATCCAGGAACAACACGTTGCCGCTGGCGTTGACCACCAGATCGGTGGGCGCGACGCGCACGGAAAGCGCCGATCCGTCCGCGGAGCTGACCACCGTGGGTCCGCCTCCCGCCACCGCCGTAAGCACGCCGGTAGCACGGTCCACTCGCAGAATATGGCTCGCGTCGGCAATGTAGACGTTCCCAGACGCGTCCACCGCTACTCCTTGGGGATTCGCAATATAGGTCGTCACCGCCGGCGCGTTGTTGACGAAGCCGCCGCCGGCCACGGTGGTGACGATAGCCTGTCCATATGCCGCGGAGGCACAGGCCATCATCCAGAAGATGCAAGCGATGTTTGTGTAACGTAACGATAGTATGGGCATAAGACCGAGCTGCAACTTCCGAGCCGCAACTTCCGAGCCGCGACCGTAAGGGAGCGGTCCGGGCAACCGCGAGAAAGCAATCGCCCTGCCAAAACTGCGTGCAACGTTCACTGCACGCTATCATCGGCTTGGCAAGAATTTAAGCCATGCCCGCGCCAATGGGCTGGGTCAAATTGACTCACTCCCGGTACCCGGCCGAGGTCCCAGCGCAGACCCGACCACGCTTTACACGTTTTCCCGCACCCCGAGCGGCTGCCCGGACGGCGGCTCGCCCGAGGGTCCGCTGGTCCAGGCCACCAATGGGGACATCTACGGGACAACCTCTTTTGGCGAGGCCAACGGCGGCGGCACGGTCTTTAAAATCACGCCAGCGGGCGCCTTCAAAACGATCTACAATTTCTGTTCCCAAAGTGGATGCAGGGACGGCGAACAGCCCGACGCAGGGCTCGTCCTGGCCACCGATGGGAACCTCTACGGGACCACACGCCTTGGCGGAAACGGCACCTGCACGTATGATGGCGGTGGCACAGTCTTCAAAATCACTCCAAATGGCGCGGTGACCACTCTCTATAACTTCTGCTCCCAAAGCGGGTGCACGGACGGCTCCAGTCCCGAGAGGCGGGCCTGAGTCAAGCAGCTCATCGAAAACATCAAGCAGCAGGCCATGGGCGAGGAAGCATGGCGCTGTCCCCCTCCCAGTTCGGGCGGGAGCCGAAATTTCCCGAGACAATTTCATTCCGATCCGCACCTATTTTTGAGCTAACCTGGCCCAGGATGACCGCCCCCCTGTAGACCGTGCCTCTCACCTCTGGATTCTTCGATCCGAAAGAGCGGGAGCGCCACTTCATAAGCCATGGTTCGGATTTCGGCGCCCTCGACGCCGCCGAGTACGAGCAAATGGCCGACGCGTTCCTTGGGGAACCCAAACCGCCGCACGTCGCCGAATGCGTGCGCGAACTGGGAGATATACTGCGGTTCGATCCCGCGACCGATACATTCGGCGTTCTTGACGCCAGCGGCCTGATTAGGACCTTTTTCAAGCCGGTGCCATGCTCATCCGTAGTGCCGGAGTCAAAGAGGTTAGCCCTGCGAGAGTCTGGCCGATGTCACCGGCATCCCAATAATCTGCTATATTTCAAGTCGGAGTGTGCCAGATGGTGAAAGCGAATCTCTGCCCGGTATGCGGCTACGAAATGGAAGCCCCTCCGCGGCACTATCGCACTTGTCCATCATGCGGCACCGAATTCGGCGTTCACGACGTAAATGCCACAACTCTGCAACTGCGTAGGGCTTGGCTCCGAACTGGGCCACATTGGTGGAGCACCGTTGATCCCATGCCCGATGGATGGAACCCGCTTCAGCAACTCGCATCCATCACGCCGGCAATCCCAACCAGCCCCGGCATGGCGACCCGCGGCCCGGTCTTACAACGGCGAAGAAGCCGAGGACCGTCTGGACAGAACGCCCGGCAGTAGCGGGTTCAAGCTCGACGCGTGGGAAGGCTTTAAGACGATCGCCATCGAGGCGCCCCGCGGAACAGATCTCGCCGCGCCCACTGCTACTTCTTCCCGCAAAGCAGATCGTTCATCGCCGCGACGGATTCCTTGCTCGCGATCTCGCCCCACTCGCGCGCTGTTCCCGCCGCGGTGTGCCTCAGGTAGTAGTCCATCCCGTCCGCGGGCGTGGCTCCCCACGGTTTGAACATGCCGATCGTCTCGTCCTTCGCGATCACCAGGTAGGCCCAGATGACCGCCATCTGTGGGTCCTCGCGAAAATAGCGGAAGAACGCGCGCTCCCATGCGTCGGGGAGGTCCTCGGGGCTCGTCGCCTCCGCTGCGACGGCCGGGGCAAGTTGCACCTTGCGCCGGTGCCATCGCCGCACGTGCGCAAGCGCCAGCTCCTTCGTGCTCTCGGGGTACCGCGATTGCGCGAAAATCGCCTCCGCGTTCGCGCGCAGTTGTCCCCATCGCCCTTCCGCTTCCCCCCGAAGCGCGTGTTGCACCACTGCGCGTGCGATGGCCGCGGCGTGGTGGGATCCGGTTTCGTGCGCCTCGAACGCCTCGAGGTGCTGCAGCGTCTCCTGGGTGAAAAGATCGCCGCTCCAACGCTCCACCAGCGCCTGCCGGTCCTCGGCGTCCCCCACCCTCGCGGCCTTTTCACGTAGCGTGGCGAGCAGCGCCCGCGCATCGGTGTCGCGGCCGTAGGCCCGCGCGAACTCCTCTTCGAACCGGCGCAGCGTGTCCTCATACCGCCGCGCCACCGCGATGCCGTATTCCGCTTGCGCCAAGTCGCGCACGGCGGCGGTCTGCCGCGCATACGCTTCGAGCTCCTGCGCGAACGGTTCGAGCGCCCGGCGGCCGGCCCGCGCTGCGGTCAGAAGATCGCGCGCCTGCTGTCGCATCTCCGCCTCCGCCTCGCGCAGCAACCGCCGCCGCGCCAGCACGTCGCCCGCGATTCCCTTCAGTTTCGTCTTGAGCCACTCCTTCGCAGGCGTGTGGAGAATCGGATCGAGCACGAGCGCCGCCAACTCGTCGTTAATCCCCCAGTGCTGCAGCGCCGCCTTCACGCCACGGCCCACCACCTCCGCGTAAATCTGGTCGCTGGTCTTCTCGACCACCGGGTCCACGATCTTCGAGCCGCTAGTCCGCCGGATCGCCCGGCTGAGCCGCGCTGCCTCGCTTTTGAGGCCGATTGCCGTCTCCGCGCGCCATTCGGAATCCGCCGCTGGAGCCTCCTCGCTCCGGTTGGTCGGCCGTTGATCCTCGGCCGCCGGCGCCGTTCGCGGAGCCCCACCGGGGAAGCTCCGCGTCCGCGTCAGCTCGCGTTCCAGCCTGCTGTCGGGGTTCGGCCAGATGGTTTCGGCCCTGGTCTTGAGCGCCTCCGCCTCTTCCAACGCCGCGTTGGCGTGTTCCCACGTGATAACCGCCGGGGTCGCGTGGACCGCCTCCACGGCGACCGCATCGCTTAGCGTCCTTGCGACCGCCTCCTCTGCGTCCCCGTAGGCCGCCCGGATCGCCCGGATCTCCGTGTTGATCCGCGCCACGCTGGCCCGCGTCCATTCGCCTTCTTGCGCGCCGAAGAACGTCACTGACGCCAGCAGAGTCACGAGAACGTACGCTCGGGATGCCCAGCGCATGCCGGTCCTCCACCACTTGCTGACATTCGCAAGGACCGGCACGGACATCGAAAGCAGCGTCAGCGCGATTACGACCGCGGCGTCCACCCGCCCCGGTACCTTCAACAGGCTCCTGGTCACTGGATTCACGCCGCGCAGCCAGATCGCCGCCTGCTCCAGGCGCAGCACGGTACGCGCGGCTCCAGTGATTGTGATCCTGCTCGACACCCACACCTGGAGCAGGCAGAACAGGACCCCAGCGGCGCAAAACGGCACCAGGACATCCAGGCTGCGCCGGAGGACTGCATCCGCAATGGGCTTCCGCTCCGGCAGGTCCCGCACGGCCCGGCGCAGTCGGGTAAAAAAACCGTCCCACGCGGAATCGGGCGAGATCTGATCCTCCCGCCGGACGGCGCAGACGCACCAGCACCCCAGGGCCGAGAATCCCGACGCCGTCGCGCTCCAGACGAAGGCCGACGGATCTGCGATGGCCAGCCACCCAGCCACGAGCATCAGGGCAAAAAGCACGGTCGGCAACGCCGCGCTTCGGTTACGCGCCCCCGACACGCTCACGATTCGCGGCGGCTCACCGCCGGGCGGGCAAACAAAGACACGTGCGGAACTGCCTTCGGTCATCGGCCCCTCACCTAGTAGTGTAGCGAGGACGCCTCACATCGCCAAGAGAAGAAGTTGAGAAATTGATCAAGATAGATTGTTGTCCAATCAATGTCCCCGGCCTGGGCAATTTGGGAGTTTGGAGTTTATTATTGACAGCGCTACTATAAAAGCTCAGAACAGATTCGGTTAGGGCCTGGAGCCTGGTCGCTTTTTCGCGCTGGTCCCAAAATGTGCCAAAACCGGCAAGGGCGACGGGATCCTGACCGCGGCACGCGATCTCCGAACCATCGCATACGTTGGCTCCGGTCGAGAGATCAAACTTCAGGTTATCCGACCAGGTAGTCGCACCTAACGGCACGCTCTCCAGAAAGGTGCCCTTCCGCGTGCGCCATGAAATCCTTGCCCACACCCGCTGCCGTGGCGCCAGGATTGAAATCACGTCAAATTCCATAAATCCTCTCCTTACGCTTCAATGCTTTGCGGCAAAAGGAGCCCGGCCCCCGCGAGCGCCCATGCTAAAAGTGGTTTGATGATAGAGTCCAACGCTACTACTCCCAACGTTCCAACCCGAAAACCCACCTCCTGCGCGCCCTCCGCATTCACCCTGCAAATTGGCTTTGTGCTTTTTTGCAACTCTCTGCAAAAAAGACACTTATTGGCTTCGTTCGTCCAAAAATGCAAATTTCCTTTCCTCTCCAACCACACCCGCGAGCCTCCACAAACGAACCCATTTCCCGCAACCGGCAGCCGGCGCGAGCGCGCAACCCGCCCCTCGCATGTATAATGAAATAACTGCCTTCCGGCGGTGCGGTCCCCATGTTCGATAATCTATCCGACAAATTACAGCGCGTCTTCAAAAACCTGCGCGGCGAAGGCAAGCTCTCGGCCGAGAACATGGAGTCCGCCCTGCGCGAAATCCGCGTGGCTTTGCTCGAAGCCGACGTCAATTTCCGCGTAGTCAAGCAGCTCATCGAAAACATCAAGCAGAAGGCTACGGGCGAGGAAGTGCTCATGGCGCTCTCCCCTTCCCAGCAGGTGATCAAAATCGTCCGCGACGAGCTGATCAAGATTCTGGGCAGCCACGAATCCAAGCTGCGCTTCGCCAACGAGCCGCCCAGCGTGCTGCTGATCGTGGGTCTGCAAGGCTCCGGCAAAACCACCTCCACCGGCAAGCTCGCGCGCTGGCTTTCGAAGAACGGTCACCGCCCGCTGATGGTGTCTGTCGACGTCTATCGTCCTGCCGCCCGCGAGCAATTGCGCGTAGTCGCCCGCGACGTCAACCTGCCCATCTACACAGGCACGCCCGCAGAGACGCTGCCCGCCGACCTGGTCCGTTCCGCGCGCAAGGAAGCCGTCAATTCCGGGCGCGACGTGCTACTGGTGGATACGGCCGGCCGCCTGCACATCGACGACGAGTTGATGACCGAGCTGCAGCAATTGAAAGAGCAGCTCTCCCCGGTTGAGATCCTGTTCGTGGCCGACGCCATGACCGGCCAGGACGCCGTGAAATCCGCCGACGAGTTTCACAAGAAGCTGGGCATCACCGGCGTCATCCTCACCAAGATGGATGGCGATGCGCGCGGCGGCGCGGCCCTGTCCATCCGCCACGTCACCGGCCAGCCCCTGAAATTCGTGGGCGTGGGCGAAAAGTTCGACGCGCTGGAGCCGTTCTATCCGGACCGCGCCGCTTCCCGCATCCTGGGCATGGGCGACGTGCTCTCGTTCATCGAGAAGGCCGAAGAAGTCATCGACAAAAAGCAGGCCGTCGAGATGCAGCGCAAACTCATGGACAACGAGTTTACGCTCGATGATTTCCGCGACCAGATGAAGCAACTCCGCAAGCTGGGGCCGCTCGAAAACGTGCTGTCGATGATGCCGCAGGTGGGCATTCTGAAAGATCTGAAGAACGTGAAAGTGGATGAGAAGGAAATCACGCATGTGGTGGCCATCATCGATTCGATGACGCCCAAGGAACGCGCCAACCACATGCTGGTGAATGGCGCCCGCCGGCGCCGCATCGCCAAGGGCAGCGGCACCAGCGTGCAGGAAGTGAATCAGTTGCTGAAGCAGTATTCGCAGGCCCGGAAGATGATGAAGAGCTTCTCCGGCGGGCTGCTGGGCAAGAAAATGGGCAAGTTCAAATTACCGAATTTCTTAGGAGTGTGAATGTTGATGATCCGTTTGGCGCGGTTTGGCGCCAAGAAGAAGCCGTTTTACCGCATCGTGGTGATTGAAAAGGAGCGCGCCCGCAATGGCCGCAACCTGGAAGTAGTCGGCCACTACAATCCGCTGACCGAACCGGCCAAGGTGGACTTAAACCGCGAACGCATTACGTATTGGACCAAGAATGGGGCGCAGCTTTCGGAGACCGTCGCACGTCTGATTAAGAACAATCCGGAGCCTGTGGCCGCGCCGACAGCCTGAAACCCGCTGAAACAAACGTTAAGTGTATGAAAAGTAACGAGCGGGATTGGCTCTTACGGGCTAGGCCACCGCACGCCTCTGTTACCATGAAGGTGTAGGGAGGCGGGATGATGAAAGAGTTGATTGAGGATATCGCGAAGGCTCTCGTGGACATCCCCGAAGAGGTTGCCGTCCGGGTCGTAGAGGGAGAGCAGGTTACTGTGCTGGAATTGCGGGTCGCCCAAAGCGACTTGGGCAAGGTGATCGGCAAACAGGGTAGGACAGCCCGCTCCATTCGCACAATCCTGGGAGCGGCGGGCATGAAGTTGAACCGGCGCTTCACCCTGGAAATCCTCGAGTGATCTCCGGCGCCGCGGACGAATGGGTTACGGTCGCCGTTTTGGGCCGTGCGCGCGGCATCTGCGGGGAGATCACCGCCTTTGCGCTCAGCAAGCCGGAGCGCTATGAAAGCCTGCGCGAAGTCGTCCTTTTCCCGGAAGGCTCACGGCGGGAAGTCGAGTCGGCTTGGTTCCACGACAACCGGCTGGTCTTGAAGTTTCGCGGCGTGGATACCATGTCGGACGCCGAGCGGCTGTCCGGGAGTGAAGTGCGCGTTCCGCGCGCCGAGCGCATATGCCTGGATCCCGGCGAATATTTCGAATCGGATTTGATCGGATGTGAAGTGATTGAGCGGGACGGTGGCGCATCCCTGGGGCGGGTGAACGCGCTGCATGATGGTGGAAGCTCAGGTGTGCTGGAAGTGGAAAGCGGGCTGCTGATACCGTTTGTGCGCGCGATTTGCGTGGCCATCCAGCCGGAAGAACGGCGCATCGTGGTGGATTTGCCCGCGGGATTGAAGGAACTGAACCAGGCGTGATTTTTCATGTGCTCACGATCTTCCCGGAGTTTTTCCAGGGACCGTTCGAGCATGGCGTGATCAAGCGGGCGCGCGATACCGGCGCGCTCGATATTCGCATACACAATCTGCGGGATTGGACGTCGGATCGTCACAAGACTGTGGACGACCGCCCATTCGGTGGCGGCGAAGGCATGCTTCTCAAGCCGGAGCCTTTGTTCTCGGCAGTGGAATCGATCTCCGGCCGGTCTGGAAAAACAGTGCTTCTTTCCGCGCAGGGCCGCTTGTTCGATCAGAAGGTGGCTAACGAGTACAGCCGGCTGGCGGATTTGCTGTTGATTTGCGGGCGCTATGAAGGAGTGGATGAGCGCGTGGCCGAGCATCTGGCCGACGATGAGCTGTCCATCGGCAATTACGTATTGAGCGGCGGCGAATTGGCGGCGGCCGTGGTGGTTGATGCCGTGGCCCGCATGCTGCCGGGAGTTTTGGGAAACGAATCGTCGGCCCTGTTCGAGTCTTTTCAGGACACCGGCCATGCGGGGGCCGTACTGGATTGCCCGCAGTATACCCGTCCCGCCGAGTTTCGCGGATGGAAAGTGCCGGAAGTCTTGCTAAGCGGAAACCACGAAGAAATCCGCCGCTGGCGCCACCGGGCCGCTTTGGAAAAAACCGCCAGGCTGCGGCCCGACCTGATCGCGGCCGGCGCTACCGAGCCGCGACCGTAAGGGAGCGGCATCCACGCTAGAATATAGAATTAGGATTCGACATGAACAACTCCCTGCTGACAAAAGTCATTAACAAGAACCAGCGCACCGACACCCCCGAGTTCCGGCCGGGCGACACCATTCGCGTGCATGTGAAGATCAAGGAAGGCGACAAGGAACGCTTGCAGGCCTTCGAAGGCACCGTGATTGCGCGCAACAATACCGGCATGGGCGAGAGCATCACCGTCCGCAAGGTCAGCTTCGGCCAGGGCGTGGAGCGCATTTTCCCCATCCATGCCCGGGTCATCGACCACATCGACGTTGTGCGCACCGGCCGCGTGCGCCGCGCCAAGCTCTACTATTTGCGCGGACTGAAGGGCAAAGCCGCCCGCCTGCGCGAGCGCGAATAACTTCCCTACTGCTGCGAAAGAATCATCAGCGAGTACGGTCCGATCGTCAGGCTTCCGCTGTAAGGCATCCCTGAATACGCGCCGCCCTTGGCCTTAACGCCCGCCGATCCCGCGCCGGAAAATGTCGAGCTGTACACCGTGCTGTCGCTATTGAAACGCGTCGTCCAGATCCCTGAAGAGGGGAATCCGACCGTCATATTGGTTTCGGTGTTGCCGGTGAAATTGGCCACGATCACCGATGTTCCGGAAGATTGGGAATCGAACCGCTCGTACGCGATGAGCTTGTTAGTGTCGTCCACTTGGTAGATATTCAACCCGTCGCCCGCCAGGTTTGGCGTGTGACCCGACGTATTCTTTCGCGCCGCCGCCAGCGCGGCCCACAGTTTCCTGATGGAAGCGAACTGCGTGGCCAGCTTCCACTGCAGCGGCATATTCGGCGCGAGCGGCTCGTTTTCCACGAATTCCTGCCCTTGAAAGATCATGGGAACGCCCGGCGACGTGAACAGGATCGCCGCGCCCAGCGTGCTCTTCTTCAGAGCCAGCCAACTGGTGGGAGCGCTGGGATCGATCAGCGTAGTCAGGCGCTGGCCGCCATCGGTGACCTCGTTGTGCGACTCGGTGTAATTCAGGTTTTGCGTGAAGCTGCCGTTGAAGGCCTGCCCGATCGCGCTGGCGACGGTTTCCATGTTCACCGCCGAATCGCTCGTTTGTGTCAGTTGCGCGCGCATCGGGGAGACGAAATTGCCGTTCCATTGGCTGGCGAAGCCGGCGCCGCCCTGCGATAATGGGGCGGTAACCGTCGCATTGCCCGTCAGGTCCTCGGCGATATTCACGAACGCCGGATTGTCGTTCACGGTCTGCACATTCGCATTTTGCAGCAACGTCCAGCCGTCGGGAAGGTAGGTTCCCGTGCCGCTATTTGTGTTGTAAACGTTCGACACTGAGTCCCAGCGGAAGCCGTCGATACGATATTCCTGGATCCACATGGTCAGCGAGTCGTAAATGTATTGTGCGACGTTGGCGCTGGAGTAATTGGGCCGCGGCCCGAATGGCGAATTCCAATCCGCCGAATCGTAGAAGTAAATGCCGCCCGGATATTCGGTGGTGTACCAGCCGTCGAATTGATTCGTGGATAGGTCCCAGGGGCCCCAGTGATTGTGAACAATGTCCAGGATGACCGCCAGACCGGCGCTGTGGCAGGCGTCCACGAATGCTTTGAAGTTGTCGGGGCCGCCGTAGGTCTCGTTCTCGACGGCCATTTGATCGGTTGGTCCGTATCCGATCGAACTGGGCGGCGGATTTTCATTGACAGGCATCACTTCAACCGCGTTGAAACCCAGCGACGCAATCGCCTTCAACCTGGCGATAGCGGTTTGGAAGGTGCCCGTGGTACCGCCCGTGCCCCCTGCAAAGGTGCCCATTTCCATTTCGTAAATCATGAGCTTGGAGAGGGGCGGCCCGGTGAAGGGAGGGCTGGCCCATTGGTAGGCGCTGGTATCGTAAACGATGGAGTTGCCGAGGTTGTAGTCCGCCTCGGTCACCACCCGGCTGTAGGGATCGCGGCGGGTGACCGTCGCAAAGCCGGGGCTCGAAATCACATAGCGGTAGGTCTGGCCTGCCAAGGCTCCAGCGACGCCGGTCGACCAGTTGCCATTACCGTCCGGGACCAGCGGGTTGGCGGTCTCCGACCAGTCGTTGAAGTCGCCCTCCACGTATACGGAGGCGGCGTTGGGCGCCCACACGCCGAAAGTCACACCGCCGTTATAGGGGATGGAACCCAGTCCGGGGGTGCCTTGCGCCAAAAGAGGGCCGGCAGCGCAGAACAAGAATGCAATGATGCGTATTGGCAAGAACTCCATTCTACCTTGCTAGAATGGAAGATTAGGATTTGAAATGCACAATTCCCTGTTGACGAAAGTCATCAACAAGAACCAGCGCGCCGGCACCCTCGACTTCCGGCCGGGCGATACCATTCGGGTACACGTGAAGATCAAGGAAGGCGACAAGGAGCGCCTGCAAGCTTTCGAAGGCGCCGTGATTGTGCGCAACAATACCGGTATGGGCGAGAGCGTCACCGTGCGCAAGGTCAGCTTCGGACAGGGCGTGGAGCGTATTTTCCCCATCCATGCACGGGTCGTCGACCACATCGATGTGGTACGCACGGGGCGTGTGCGCCGGGCCAAGCTGTACTATTTGCGCGGGCTGAAGGGCAAAGCCGCCCGCCTGCGCGAGCGCGAGTAACGTGGGGCGGGCCTCCAGGCCTGCGCGGGTCCTCCAGGACCCGCCAGCAACTCATTTCCGCTGCGAAGGAACGCTGGAGCGTGAGCTCCGCGCGCGCGGATTCCAGGCCGTGGCGGGTGTGGATGAAGTCGGTCGCGGCGCACTGTTTGGGCCGGTGGTGGCCGCCGCGGTGATTCTTTCGCCGGACCGTCCGGTGCGCGGCTTGAACGACAGCAAACTACTCGACCCCGCGCGCCGCACCGTGCTCGCCGAGCGCATCCGTGAGCGGGCGGTAGCTTGGTCGGTGGCCGCCGTGGACGCGGCCACCATCGACTGGGTCAACATCTACCAAGCCTCCAAGATGGCGATGGAAATGGCGGTCGCGCGACTCGCGCCCGCGCCGGATTTTCTGCTGATCGACGCCATGCCGTTGTCGCTGCCCACCCCCCAACGCCCGCTGATCAAGGGCGACGCTCAGTGTCACGCCATCGCCGCCGCTTCAATCGTGGCCAAAGTTTGGCGCGACGAGCGCATGCGCGTGTGGGATGAAATCTTCCCGCAGTATGGCTTGGCCAGCCACAAAGGCTATTTCACACCAGAACATGCCAAGGCGCTGGAAGAGTATGGGCCTACGCCTTTGCATCGGCTGAGCTTTGAACCGGTCCGGGAGCGCTGCTTATTTCCGGTGGAATACGATCCGTGGGCCGGAACGCAACTGGAACTGTTCGCGGGCGCCGCATCGTGACCGAACCCATGCCCGCCCCCGCCCCGGAGGTTCCCCACTATCGCTGGTATCACATCGCGCTGGCGCTGATTTTCATCGTATTCTGCATGGAACTGGGGATGTTTCTGGTGATCTTTCCATGGTCGGAATTCTGGGACCGAGGTATCTTTTCGTCGCTGCCGCCGGAGTGGCGCCTATATTGGGATAACGCCTACGTGCGCGGCGCGGTCAGCGGCCTGGGAATCGTGAACGTGTACATTGCGCTGGTCGAAATCTTCCGGCTCCGGCGTTTTGCCCGCCGCGGTTGACATAGCGCGCAGGAATCACTCTCAGTCGGAGTTGAATTGCAGACGTGATATTTGGCGGCTGTGATAGGTGTAGCAGGTGACGGCGCCTTGCGGGTCGATGCGCTTCACCAGGTCGCCTTCGTGCGTGCCGCAGGTGCAAGTCAGTGTCGAAGGTGTAGTTGCTTCCGCCGCAGGCTTCGCGAACCCGTCGTCAGGTCCGGGCCGAGTGCGCTCTTCCAGGGTCATTGCCCCGATCCTGCACCCGGTCGTTGGCCCAAGCGGCGGCGAGACAGACCGTGCCAATCGTTAGCCCCGGCAGCATGGCCCTGGAGTCTACCACTTGCCAAGAAACACAAAATGCGAACGCGACCAGTGCAATGCGGTCGGGCCGGCGTACCTTCCGTTTTTCAAGGCTTTGCGAAATGGCCGCGGCCGTGGCAATCAACAGCGTCATGATGGCGCCCTCCCAACGCGGAACCGCAACCTCCGGATGGTTGACCACGTGTCCGGATACGGTTGTCACGATGCCGCCTAGGACGCCGCAGGCCAGTACCTCCGGGAAAAATCTCGCCCACCGATCCATCGTCAGAAGGAAAATGATGGCTGCCACAGCCAGAAGGGCCCACCCGAAACCCGGGCGATGGGGACTTTGCGACCGGGCGATTCCCAGCCCGCTCAACGCCAACACGAACCATGCAAACGCGAGCAGCCACCCACCCGCCAAGCGGAAACCACCCTTGACCTGCGCCAATATACCTTGTCTGCCCATTGTGCTCACTGCGGCATGGAGCAGTTGATGGCGCAAAAGGTCCGGGAAGTGCTGGCTTCGCAGGCTTCGGCGGGACAAGACCAGTTTTCTCATTAGAGAACGGATTTGGCACGGTGCGGCGTGGTGCGGTTCAAGGTCGCCGCCGTGCCGTCGGCGCAGGTGACGCCGTTCGAGCCGCCGCTGTAGGCGTAGCTGATGGTCCCCCCGTAGGCAGCGTTACCGGAGCCAGACGCCCCGTCACATTGGGCGAATGGCTCGGCGTAGTCTCATACGTGAAGGTGTACGAGCTGCCATCCGGAAGCGAAATGCTGCTGATGAGATTCTGGGCCCTCGCATGCGGCGCGGATTCGGTTAGGCAGAAGCCGTCCGGCGCCGGGCTGCGTCCGGAAGCTAGCGGCGGAATATCGCCGCCACCATAAGAAGAAACCCTGCGGGCAGACCCGCTGCGGTGAGGATCAGGGGCCAGAGTGGGACTGTTTTCGTCCTGGCAAGGTGGAGGTATTTCTCGCCCGCGCGTATGTCGTCCGCGACCGTCCACCACCTCGGTACTGGGACAGCGGCTTCCCGGAGTCGGCCCCACATGTAACTGCGCGCCAGGGCGGCGGCGATCGCAAACGCGAATCCCAGGACTATCAGGAGAAACGATTGGCCCGAAAGCATCTTCCTTATTCCTTCCTTCCTTATTCTTTACAGTTTACGCTGAGCTGGCTGGGTACGAAGGTATAATTCAGCGAGAGGGCAGCCCCATCTAGCCCGGCGCCGATCCCTCCCGTACCGGTTAGCGTCACTGCTCCCCCCGTGCTCACTGTAACATCCAAGCCCAGTGGGCCAGCCGTTCCGCCAGCGCCGAGGGAGAATCCGCCGAGGCCACCAATGGTCGGCGCATTCGACGCCATCGCCTGCGTGCCAATCAGCGCACCGCCACCGAAGACTCCATAGCCGGGGTTCCCGCCGAAGCTGATTGCGAATCCCACGTTACCCTGCGGGTCGGCAACCATCTGCTCGCTGACCGTCCCAGCCACTCCGAGAATGAACCCGGCCCCTGCGCTGGCGCCAACCCCGGTCCCGACAGTGCGTCCAGTCATCTGGCTGGCCCCGAGGAGAGGGCTGTACAAGCCGCAAATGACACCCTTTATTTTCTCGGCAATCGCTGCCCTGGTCGATCCCAAGGCGCCGGCAACCTGATTCGAAGCCCAACTGAGAATGCCAAAGGCGGAGCCCGCCGCCAAGTCAGCCGAGGAGCCATTGTCGGGAACATCTATGTTTTCAGTGGTGGAGAGGTAAATGTACCCGGGGTACGCGCTGCCATCGCCGTATTGGTCGTCGCTGATGCACTGGCTGTCGTCGTAGACGGCGTTGCCGTCGCCGTCATACCACACGGAACCCGGCGCGCAGTAGTCCAGACCCGAGGGATCGACGTACCGGAGCGGATTATTTAACGCATAAGAATAGCGGTCCCAACTTTGGGGACTCGTCGGATCAACCACGCTAATCCCTGCCCGGTCCGGCGAAATCCAGCGTCCTTGAATGGAATGATACTCGCGGTACGGGAAGTCGTACAGGCCCGACGCCAAGTCCTGGTTCTGGCCGGTGAAACTGCGGTCCGTCGTGCCGGTCTCCGCGTAGTTCTCGCCGAATGGCGCATAGGCTCCGTCGTAATAGAGGGTGCGGCTGGTTGTTGAGGCGACCCGCGAGCTGCCCAGCCAGTCCGGATGCCGGTAATAGGATAGGCCGCTTGCAGTGTAAACGGCCGTCGCCCCGCCGGACAGCGGCGCGAACACCTTGGTCACGGTTTGCCCGCTCATCAGCGCCATTTTATTACCACCCGGACCGTAGACGATTTCCGTATAGGCGCTGCCATTGTATTGCTCTACGCGGCGGTCCAGCGCATCGTAGGTTTCCGCGTTGCTGTTCAGCGTGGCCAGGTTGCCCTCGCCGTCCCACGTGTAATTGTAGAACCCGTCGTAGATCAAGTTGCCGTTGTTGTCGTAAGTGGGCGTGACTGTCCCGATGGCTGTGTGGGGATTCGTCGTGGCGCTATAGGCCGGACCGAACGACTTGGGAACCGGATTTGGTGATGTTGCCGAAAGCATCGTAGCTGAACGATTGGCTCCAGACCGTGCCGCAGCCCGCCGAACTCAGCCGGGCCAGACCATCGTATCCGTAGGTGCAGGTCTGGGTATCCTTCGAGTTGAGCGCGTCGCTGATG
>DATNMW010000008.1:0-11815 GCA_035602155.1 Bryobacteraceae bacterium
CGCCGCACGCCAGTTACATCACCGGGCAGGTCATAGCCGTGGATGGCGGATTGCTTTAGAGGATGCCCAATGGGTTATTCGGGTTATTTCTTCCAAACACCGGAGACTTCGACCCCGATCTTTTGGGCCACCTCTTCCAAAGCGGCCCTCAGGTAGTTCACAAAGCCCCAGTCGTTCCCAAAGTAGGGCCTGGCTGGAATCGATCCGATCTCGGCATTCGTCTTCGGGTCGATGAAGTGTATCGACAGGTAAAGGTGGTACTTGTTATAGTCGATCGAGACGTCCGAGAACTTGATGTACAGATCGTAGCCGGCCGCATTCTCGTCGCCTTTGTCTTTGGCCCCAACGACAGTCTTGCCGATAAGGTAATTAGACCGGCAGAATCCCGTCAGCGCGGCGTTCAGGCCTGGTATCTCCGACGCCCATTCGACCTTGGTCGAATAGCCATGCACCGCCCAGTCGTCCTCTTTCAGGTCAACCCATCCGAGCAAGATACGGTTCATGCCGCTCATGTCGACGGTCGTCTCCTTAAACGGATAGAGCTTCGCGCCGCGCCGGCGCGCCGCCAAGGCTGGCTCCGCCGCAATGCACGCAAGCAAAATCGCCGCAACGAGATACCGTCTCATCGACATTGGAATAGCCATTCGGGCTCCTTTACCAGTATACGGCGAACGTCGACCGAGCGGCCAGCGAAATGCTGCACCCGTTTCGCGGCAGTTCGTGGTATTGTAACCTGAAGAACTGCCAGTGTCATTGCGGTGCCCTTACGAAGCGCTTGCACCGACTATGCTGGCGGCTTCGGTCAATCAATAGGAGCGATTCGAACATGGTACGTGCGACGGTAACAAAGTTCCTCTTACTCACGCTCGCACTATTCTTCGCGACTGTCGCGTTCGCGGAGAAAGTGGAGACGGCTGGCAAGTCGTGGCTGGCCGAGCAGACGGCGCCGGCTGAAGTCAATCTCAACGGAAGCTGGCAATCCAAGGAATGGGGTACATTGGTCCTCGTTCAGCGCGAAGGCAGCCGGGATTTCACTGGTACCGGCGCAAGCTACGATCTCTTAGGCGTGGTCAGCGGAAAGCAAGTCTTCCTCTTGTTCTGCATCAGGGGAAGAGTTGACTATTCCGCGCAGCTTACTTGGGACGGCCAGAAATCGTTGGCCGGGCAGTACACCGCAGGCATGATGAACGCGCGCCACAAAGGCCCCCGCGGCAGGCTCAGGGACATGCACATGATCAAGTCGAATTAACACTTAGCGGCTGTCGCCATTTCGTCCCGCTCCCAGGTGGAATCCGATCGTCTGCGGCAGCACCGAAGACCAATATTCCCAAGTGTGCCCGCCGGGTCCGGTGGACCATTCGTGGCGTATGTTCAGGCTCAGCAGAGTTTGATGCAGCCGCTGCATGGTGCCTATAAACCTGTCGTTCGTTCCGCAGGCGAGAAAAAGTCTCGGCGTGGGACCGGACGCCACCACAGTCTGGGCGTCTCTCCCTTCGGAATCCAGGGGGCGAGACTCGGGCGAATCACTGGGCCAGAAACTCCAGTTCTGGTCGTAGAACCCGCTAATCACGCTGACACTGCCGAAGCGGCCGGGGTAGCGCCGTCCCACGTCGAGAGATATATAGCCTCCAAACGAAAATCCCCCGATCCCCCAACGTTCGCGCCCGAACGGAATTCCATAATGCCGGGAGACCAGCCCAGCAACCTCCTCCGCCAGCAGCGTCAGATAAGGCGGAAATGGATACCGCTCCGAGCGCCATCCGTAGAAACTCTTGAACCGGACATCCGGAATGACTACAACTGCGTGCCGGACCTCGCCGCGCTGCAACATGCCATCGTACACCTGGTCTACCTTGAGATACTTCAGCAGGTACTCCGGCCGGTCGAACCACCCATGATTCAAAATGAAAACCTCGCTGGGGTGCGCCGGAGTCTTCGGCGCCAATGCCAGGAAGTAGCGAGGCTCGTCCATTTGATCGGACCAGAAGCGGATGCGCTCCACGGTCAGGTTGGCCGTCTCCGGCCCCTTGGCGAACTCCACCTCCCCACGCTGTAGAGGTACTTTCTCAAAAGGTTCCTTGTGGCGCCGGCAGCCCAGCAAGGAGAGCAATGCGAATGCAATCGGGACGCCGCGTAAGTGCGTGAGCGGAATCATACCATGTCAACGTCGAAAACCGTCCTGGGGGGCGGGCAATCCTGCCCGCAGCCGGCTTTCAGCCGGCTCTGGCCGCCTAAAAAGGCGGCTGCGGCCAAGATTGGCCGCCCTCCAGGACGGTTTCATCATCTTTGGTGGCCAGGGCTATGAAGACAGGATCCGGCGCGACCCGCCCCATAAGCAAATTAATCCGACGCTACGGCCGCGTTCCCTCCAGCTTCTTGAGAACCAGCCGCTCGATGGCTTCGATGGTATCCAAGCGATGCGCGTCGATCTCTCGCGGCGTGAACTCGATTTGGAACCGGCTCTCGATGAAACGGACCAGTCCGATCATGCCGATGGAATCGATCAGACCACCGGTGATGAGCGGCGTAGTGTCCTCTATAGTGACACTGCCTCCGCCAGGCAGGAAGTTCTCGATAACATACGCGCGGATTTCAGGTCTGATGTCCATGGCTTGGTTCCCCCGCCGTCCTCTCCAGGGCCTCATAGTCGATCTTGCCACGGTTTCCCCGGGGTATGGCATCCACGAAGACAACGCGGTCGGGGAGCATGTAAGACGGAAGCGCCCTGGCGCAGTAAGACTTGACTTCGATCGCCGATAACCCTTCTCCGGCGCGCGTGCGGATGAAAACCGTGACGACTGTGCCATGGCTTTCCGTCCGGACCGCCACGGATGCCGCCTCCACGACTGAGCAGTGCCGGCCAAGGGCCGCCTCGATTTCTCCCAGCTCAATGCGAAAACCGCGCCGCTTTACCTGGCGGTCCAGCCGTCCCACGAAGGTGTAATCGCCGGTCAAACCCAAGGTAACGCGGTCGCCCGTGCGGTAGTAACGCTTGCCTTCCACCATGGCAAACGCAAGCGCGGTTTCTTCGGGTAGGTTGCAGTAGCCGGTCATCAGAGATTGGCCCGCGGCCAGCAGTTCGCCGTTCGATTCGTCCAAGCGCAACTCGGCGTACGGGCATGCCTTGCCGATTGGTATTGGTTGTGAAGTGTCGATCGCGGGAGGCAACGTGTACCAACTTACCACATTGGTCTCGGTAGGGCCGTACAGATTGACACAAGTGGCGTCGGGTACAGCCGCCTGAAGCCGCACTGCGTTGGCGCTGGCGAACACTTCACCGGCGAACAGCACCAGACGCATGCAAGCATTGTCGCCGTCCGCGAACCCGCCTTCCTGCAGCATTCCAGTGAGAATCGAAGGCACCGAGTACCAACAGGTGATGCGTGTCTGGCGCAGTAGTTGGACCACAAAGCGGGGCATCCAGACAATATGTTCCGGTACCAATACACAGGCCGCGCCGCACAAAGCCATACTAAAGAGATCGAACGTCGAAAGGTCGAAACCTAGCGGAGAAGGACTCGCGACGCGATCGTTCGCGGAAATCCCAAACTGGGTCACGCACCATCTTACAAAGACACTAACAGCGCCATGCGAGAGGACTACGCCTTTGGGTCGCCCGGTGGAACCCGAAGTGAACAAAAAAAGGGCCGGGTCGGTGGATTGAACCTGCGGTCCATCATAGCGATGATAGCGATCCTGTCGGGGCCGCACTGCCTCGTCCCAAGCGACCGCCTCCCGCCCATCAAGCTGGGCGATCCGCGGCGGCCCATCCGTGGCCGAAACGACCAAGCGCGCCTGGCAATCCTGTAGCGTAGTTGCTATCCGCTCCTTGGGCCACCGCGGCTGAATAGGAACGTACGCAGCGCCGGCAAGCAGCGACGCAAAGACCGCGACAATAGCTTCGGTCGTTTTCGGCATTACCAGCGCGACCCGGTCGCCCGGCCGCACGCCAAGTTCGGCGAAAGTGGCCGCCAGAGCCTCCGCCTGCGTCAGCAGTTCGCCGAATAAAGTAATACGCTCTTCTTCGATGATGGCCACCGCCTCCGGGAACGCCGCTCCGGTTTGCCGCAGGCACTCATGCAGCAGGTTGCTTTCAGGCTCGGGCAAGCGTCACCCCCCACGTGAAGCCAATCCCCGCGGCGGCGAAGAGCACAAACTGCCCCGGAAGAATGCGGCCGGCCCGCCGCAGGTCAGTATAGTTGATTGCCAGATCGCTGGCGAAAGTGTGGCCGTATTCGGACATGGCCGTGGGCGGTAGCACGCCCTCCGGCAATCCCAGCATGCGGCGGAAACCGTCGCGATCTCCGCGGCTGATATTCGAATAGATAAAGTGATCGATATCGGCCAACTTCACCGACGCCCCCGCGAGCACCCTGTCGACCAGCCGCAACAGGTTCAGGTAGTAGATCGGCATCACCTCGGTTTCGATGCGCGGCGCATCCGCCCGGATTTCGAGGCGTCCGTTCACCGTGGTCAGGGCGATGGTGTCATGCAGATGGCCCAGCGTCATCACTTCGACGCCTAACAGCAACGGACCATCCGCGGTGTGCCGGCGCAAAACCACGGCGCTGGCGGCATCGCCCTGGACGGTCACGGGCAGCAACGACCGATTGCCTTCAGGCGGAGTGTCACCCGCGATCAGCAACGCCGTCACGATGCGATCGTCCGCGCCCATCCAGGCGAGCGCGGTCTTCAGCGCCAGATGCAGCCCTGCGCAGCCGCCGGCCTTGTAGCTCAAGTTGAGCGATATTTCGGCTCCGAGATCCGCGCTGATTTTGTGGGCGAAGGAAGTGTACAAGCACTTCTCTCCCGGCAGCGTGCTGTAGTCGACGATCAGATCGATGTCTTTCGCTTTCACGCCGGCTTCTGCGAGCGCCGCCGAAGCCGCCTCCAGGACCAGGTCGTAAGGCTGTTTATCGCCGCACACGTGGACGCGGGTCAGTCCCAACGCATCCAGGGCTTTCTTCCTGGCTGGTGGCCGCAGCGGCGCCAGCACCGCTTCCACTCTGGCCTTTTCGCGCTCCAGGATGGCTTCCACGGTCTCGACGCCCGGCGGGACGGCATACGCCATCGCAGCAATCCGCACATTGGCGACTGTCACGGTAACTCCATCGGCCGCGATCCGGGACCTTTTGCCGCGCTCAGTGACAGTACCAGCCGCAGCAGTCCGCCCGCGTCCCCCAACCCGCGGGATACCGGCTCTGGTGACGAGGCGAATTGGCCCGCACTAACCGTGGCATACGAATGAGGGGTGCGCCCCGCCATCAGCACCACCGCCGTCACGCCTTCGCTGGGAATAAATCCGCTATCGTCCGCAAGCCAGCCGGCCGCCTCATACCACTCGTAGGATGCGCGCGTGAGAGTGTCGCCAGCCAGGACCACAGCCAAGTCTGCCTGCCCATGGCGCAATAGGGATGCCGCGTGCAGCAACGCGCACTCGGCTGCCCAGCCTTTGCTGCCGACCGTTATGTTCGGTCCGCGCAAGTCCAGACACCGGGCCACGTGGCTCGCCGGAGCGTTGCCCAAAGTTTCCGGAAAGAGAATCGGGTCCGTGCCCTGCCAGCCGTGATTGGCGGCGCCGCGGAAGAACGCTTCGGTCAGTTCGATGCATCCCAGGCAGGTTCCGAAAACTACCGCCGCACGCGACCGGTCCACTTGGCCGAGATCCAGGCCGGCGTCCCTTACAGCCAGCGAAGCTGCCACCAGCGACCAGACGGACAAGCGATCCAGACGCCTGGTCTTCAGTCCCGGCACCGCGTCGGTGGCGCGAAACGGCTCGACCAGATACGCCCAGCGCACTCCCGCTACCGGCCAGGCGGCGATCGGGCGCGGTTGCAGCGGGCCAGGTACGATCGGCCCCGCGAGTACTCCATAAGGAGTCACGGAGCCGATGCCAATGATCGCAGGCGCATTCGCAGTCATACCGCCGCTTCCCCGAAGATGAGTGCGGCATTGCTGCCGCCAAAACCGGCCGAAACCGACATGGCCAATGGCAGCGGCTGGCGGCGCGGCGCGTCCCTCAGCCAATCGACGGCCGGACTATCGATCGGGTCGCTCAACCTTAGCGTCGGAAACAAGGCTCCCGCGCGGATCGCGCAAATGGTGACCGCGGCCTCCAGCGCTCCGGCCGCTCCCAGGCAGTGTCCGAAGTAGGACTTAGTGGAGGACACCGGTATCGGGCGGCTCCGGTGGCGGAAAGCGGCTTCATACGCCTTGGTCTCGGCCGCATCGTTGAGCGGGGTGCCAGTTCCGTGCGCGTTCACATAGCCGATGTCGTCCGGCCTGGTGTGCGCCATACCCATCGCGGATGTCATGCAAGCCGCCAGCCCGGCGCCCTGCTCATGCGGCGCAGTGGGGTGATATGCGTCGTTGGTCATGGCCCAACCACGCAGCATCGCAAAGATCGGAGCATGCCGCGCCCATGCGTGTTGAAAGGTCTCGATGACCAGGACCGCCGCGCCCTCGCCCAGGTTGAGGCCCGCGCGGCTTTTGTCGAAAGGACGGCAAGGGCTGGCATCCAGGGCCTGCAAAGCGCCGAAGCCGCTCAGCGTGAAGGGGCACAGCGCGTCGCTGCCGCCGGCCAACATCACATCCGCCACGCCATCGAGAAGCATGTTCGCGGCCAACGCGATCGACATTGCCCCCGAAGCGCAAGCCACCGTTACGGCGCATCGCGGCCCGCTGACGCCCAGGGACTCGCCGAGGGCGTCGGCAACGTGGGCCACGGGATAGGATGCGGCCCGGGCAAGGCCGCCACGGCGATACCAACCTGCGGGATCGTGGACGATCTCCGGCTCGATCTCGCTGAGTCCGGCGACTGTGGTCGCCATCACCACACCCGCATCCGTAAGGCCTGCGCAACGCCCGCCGAGGCTGATCAAGGCATCCTGGCCGGCGAGCACGGCAAGGTGGTCGGTGCGCGAAAGCCGGAAATCGGCGCGGAATTCCACGCGGGGCAGGTCGCGCACCGCAGCCACACTGCCCGCGAAGCCGGGATAATAACCGCTGCAGGGTTCCAGGCAGCACCGGCCCGCGAGCAGCGCGGACTGCATGCTCTCCAGGCCTGCACCGTAGGGGCTGATCACGCCGATGCCTGTAATCGCAATCGCGCCTTCACTCATGGGAGCCCGCCGGCCAAAACCTAAAAAAATTCAGCCACTGATCGTGGTAGGTCCGCAGCGTATCTTCCAGGAAGCGGACCGCCGGGATCAGGCCAGCCTTCAGATCGGCATCCCGGTTCCCCGTGTTGACCGGCATAATAGCATCGCCCATCAAAACGCGATATCTCAGCCAGCTCTCGCGCACCACAAAGCCCGGCAGCACCGGCGCGCCGGCAACCATTGACAGTAGAAACGGCCCGAGCGGGAAGCTGGCGCATCCCGAGAAGAACGGCAGCGCGGCGGAGAAGCCCTGATAAACGCGGTCGCCCTGCATGGCCACAATCTCGTTTCTACGCAACGCCCGCACCAGATCCAGCGTGGCGGTGGCACCCTGCCTCAGGTCCACGATGTGCAGCCGGTCGTTGGTCATCAGGTCCCGCAGCATGGCTTCCGCCAGGTTGCCGTCTTCCACCACGCGGGCCACGTTGACGGGCCGGCCGTGCATTTCGAGCAGCCGCGATGCAAACTCGAAATTCCCCAGATGCGCCGTCCATACGATCACTCCATTGCCCCGCGCCAGGCAGTCCTCGATCTTTTCGCCGCCGCGCTCGGGCGTAGTCAACATGTCCATTAACTGGGAATGGCTGGCATGCGGGACATAGCAATAAGAGACGATCAGATCGCAGAACGAATAGAAGACCCGGTAAGCCTTCCAACGCAACGGCAGCTCGCGCGCGCCCGTAATGCAGCGCAAATTGGCCATCACGGCGCCCCGTTCGTTGCGAAGCAGAATATAGAAAACCAGCGCCGTGACGGCCGCGATGGGAGGGTGAACGAATCGCGGCAGCTTCGGGACGATCGCGAATACGATGGCGTGGGTCGAAAGGGTGTGAAAGCGATGCTGGTACCAGCGCGTCCATTGGCGCACTATCGTCCGGCTTCCGCGAGCCTCGTCTCGATGGTGGCGGCCAGGGCGTCGATATTCGACCATTCTTCTTTCTCGAACTTGCCGCTGACCAGCTTGATGCCGAAATGGCGCTCGATCTCAAGTATCAGCTGCAGGATATCGATGGAGTCGATTTCCAAATCGCCGCCCAGCAGCGGCTGATCGTCGCGGAGGTCCGCTGGGGACATGTCTGGGATGCGCAAGCTGCCAAGAATAATGATCTTAAGTTGCTCTTTGATAGCCCCGCGCTCGACAATCACCCACTGAGTATACCTTACAGGCCCGCCCCGCGCAGCACCTTGCCCGGCAGCGCGTTGGTCATCTTGCCCTCTTCGATCACCGGCCCGCCATTAACCAGCCCAAACCGCATACCCTCCGAAAGTTGGTTTGGATTCGCGAATGTGGCCACGTCGCGAATGGTTTCCGAATCGAAGACCACCATGCCGGCCCCTGCCTGCCTTCAACACCCCGCGATCCGTCAGCCGCATGCGCTGCGCGGACAACGCGCTGAATTCCGAATGGCATCCGGCAGACTCAGCTTCTTTTCCTCCTGCACGTACTTGCGCAGAATGCGCGGGAACGTCCCGTACGCCCTCGGATGCGGGTGCTCCTTCCCCAGCAGCGCATTCGGCGGGTCCCTTCCGAGTTGGGGTGGACCCCTGGGCTGAGACGCCCAGTTAAGACACTACTAACCACTCGCTGTGAATTTATTGTACGGCAACCCGGTTGAATTGCAAAATGGGGTCCATGTTCGACCGTGGACTCACTCTCACTTGGCGTGCTGTCCGCCGCCAGCTTGCGGCCATGCCCCACGAACTGTATCTGGTTCGTCTGATTCACGGCGTCACCAAACGGCCGTACCCGGGCGAACGGCTGTGGACCCCGACCCAATTGATGAGTTTGGCGACCCTCGGATTCTTGCGTGTTCGGGCGTCTCAGAGTCGGGATCCACTCCAGGCGGGCGAAACCAGGCTCGGCCGGCTCTTCGGAAAGAGTCTGGTGGTCGTGCAGGTGGCGTTGCCGGTGGGGTTGTTGAGCACCGCAGGCCTATTCATCGGCCACCTGTCGAATCTGGAGCGTCTCGATCTGGGGTTCCGCCGCGACCATGTTTTTCTGGTCACCCTCGATCCGGCGCGCAGCGGGTATAGCGGCGAACAGTTGTCGCGAGCGTACCGGGGACTGTTGGCGCGCCTGGAGACGATTCCAGGTGTCCGCTCGGCCAGCATCAGTGCCCCGACGCCGATCTCGGGCGCGGGAGCTACCCGATTCGCCACCGTTGAGGTCATCCGGAAAGGCCCGAGGAGCGCCGGTACATTTCCAAGCTGGGTTGCGCCGAAGTATTTTGAGACTTTTAGGGACCCCGCTGTTGGGCTGTTCGGCGCGCTGGGTTCGCTGCTGGCGGCCATCGGCATCTACGGGCTGCTCGCGTACACCGTAGCGCGACGCATCCACGAGATCGGCATCCGCATGGCGCTGGGCGCGACACGAGGCGCGGTGTCCCGGATGGTGCTTGGAGACGCGCTCGCGATGAGTTGCGGGGGCTTGGGGATCGGGGTGATCGTCGTCTACGGGGGCAGGCGCCTGGCCGGGAGCCTGATTCGGGATTTGCCGGTTACAAGCGCTTTTCCGATCGTCTTCGGCGCGGTGGCGACGATCGCGATTACGCTGGTTGCCGTCTATGTGCCGGCGCGGCGCGCGGCGAAAGTGGATCCCATGGAAGCTTTAAGGTACGAGTGAGTGGGGCGTTTGGAAGGCCGGCCAAACCTCCTGCCGCAACGTCTACGGACTGACCTTGTAATACCCTTGATACGCACCCATTTCGGGATAAAACACGCGCGACCGGTACAGTTCCATCACCTGCCGGATGTGTCCCAAATCGTGAAAGGCGAATTCGTTCAGCAGTTGCGAGATCGTGATCGTCCCGAGTTCCGCGTGCCGCCCCGAGCGCTCGCCCGCGCCGTCCGGCAAGCCTTCGAGCGACGCCACCGTTTCGCCGCGCAGTTCTTCGAAGCGCGCCATCTCCGCATACGGATCGAATTGTGTCCGCGACCGGAATAGCGCCCACTGATCGTACGCAGGCAGCGTCGGCCGATCCAACTCGTGCATCGCGCGAAACCGGTTGCGGAATCCCTTGATCTCCACTTCCGCCAGGTGTGCCACGACCATGCTGATGGACCAGCGTTCCGAAGACGGCCTCCAGTCCAACTGCTCCAGCGTCGCCAGCGACAGCAGATTCCGCAGAATGCCGGGCGTCTGCTGCAAGACCCGCAGGCATCTATCGGAGTTGGGAACGCATAAATTTGCCATGTAACCTCCAGGGTACAATAGAGGAAACTTCGTGGAAAATTCTCAACATACAAGTCCGGTTTACTGCCTTGCCCTCTCCGCAATGGTGCTTTCGCTGGCCGGCTGCGGCAAGCAGCAGGCGCAGGCCGTCGGCGGGATGCCTCCCGTCCCGGTCAGCGTGGCGGTCGCGGCCGAGGAGGCCGTGCCGGTGGAGATCCGCGTCATCGGCACGGTGGAACCGTCGTCGACGGTGCAAATCAAATCGCAGGTGGCCGGCGAGTTGCTCAGCGTGCATTTCACGGAAGGCCGCGACGTGAACAAAGACGACCTGCTGCTGGAAATCGATCCGCGGCCGTATCGCGAAGCGCTGGCGCAGGCCGAAGCCGCGGGAGCCAAGGATCGCGCGCAACTGGCACAGGCGCAAGCCAACCTGGCGCGCGACACCGCCCAGGCCAAGAGCGCGGAGGCCGACGGCTACCGCTACGAACAACTCGCCAAGGAAGGCGTGGCTTCGCAGATGCAGGCCACCCAGTCGCGCGCCGCCGCCGATGCCGCGCACGAGTCGGTCCATGCCGATCAGGCGGCCATCGAGAGCGCCCGCGCTTCGCTCGAAAGCGACCAGTCCGCCGTGGCGCGCGCCAAGCTCGACCTGGGCTACTGCGAAATCCGCTCGCCGGTCGCCGGCCGCACGGGCAATCTATTGGTACATCCCGGAAATCTCGTCAAGGTGAACGACGTCGCGCTGGTGGTCATCAATCAAATCGCGCCGATTTTCGTTTCGTTCAGCGTTCCGGAGGAGCAACTCGGCGAAGTGCGGCAGCGCGCACAGGCGAACCTGGCGGTACAAGCTTCCACCGACGCCGAGCCTAACCGGGTCTCGCGCGGCGTCCTGAAGGTGATCGATAACACCGTGGATACAAATACCGGCACCATCCGGTTGAAAGCGGTCTTCGACAACGCCGATCGCCTGCTCTGGCCGGGCCAGTTCGTCAACGTGCAGCTTACGCTGGGTACCCAGAGCAACGCCACCGTGGTGCCTTCCGAAGCGGTGCAGGACGGACAGCACGGCCAGTTCGTCTTTGTGGTGAAATCCGACCAGACCGTAGAATCCCGGCCCGTCACGGTGGCGCGCACGATCGGCCGCAAAGCGGTCATCGCAAAAGGCGTCGCGCCGGGCGAGATCGTGGTGACCGACGGCCAGTTGCTATTATTTCCCGGCGCGAAGATAAAGCCTGTTGCGGCGGGGAAAGTCGACAACTTAACGCTCTGATGGCGCGGTGACCATGCATATTTCGCGTATATTCATTGAACGTCCAGTCATGACCGCGCTGGTCATGTTCGCCATTCTGCTGTTCGGAGCGGTGGCGTTCCGGGCGCTGCCGGTGGCAGCGTTGCCCACCGTCGATTATCCGACGATTCAGGTGAACGCGGCGCTGCCGGGAGCCAGTCCGGAAACCATGGCGGCAGCGGTGGCCACGCCGCT
>DATNMW010000009.1:0-15802 GCA_035602155.1 Bryobacteraceae bacterium
AGCCGCGGCGCGCAGGTAGTTTTCCCAATCACCGGCCGCGGTGGGGTTCAAGTCCGCCGTCCAGGCAAAATCGCGGACGCCATAGCCGGTACTGGCCGCGCGGATACGGCTATCGGCGCGCGCCCGGAAGGCCACCCGAACCGAGCGGCGAATGGCGATCGGCAAGACCGGCAGGCCGTGGTAATCAATGTGCTCGCCGATCAGGTTCACGCGGCCGGGTGCGGAGACGAGCGCGGCTTCACGGCTTGGTGGGTTTGGACCGAAGGCGTCGGCGAGCAGCGCGCGCGGGTCTGGGAGTTCGGGCATTGGCGGTCGCGGATCGGAATCAACATTGTTACCATAGCTGTCACGGCCCGCGCCATGGGAGCCAGCCAACGCGCCTACGCTCTGCTGATCCTGCTGTTCCTGCTTTCCTTCGGCTATTGGAGTGGCGGCGCAGTTAGTCTGTATAAGGACCTGCGGTTTGGCCGGCAGCGCGCGCGTCCGCCGTTCGACCTCGCGTATCGCCAGACGACCGCCTCTGTCGCGCCGGAAGCGGAACGGGCCGGCGCTCACAGGGGCGACAAACTCCTGGAATTCAATGGCCGGCCTGTGACTGGATACCATGTGGTGCGCGATGGAGTAATCGATACACGCCCGGGCAGTGTCGTGCGCGCCGTCATCCAGCGCCCGGACGGGACGATCGTCCCGATCGGCATTACGCTGGCGCCCCAACGCGCCGCCGCCGCGCCGTTTTCAGCGCGACATCGCGCTCGAACTGGTCTTTCCGCTCTTGCGCCGAACAGATGTTGAGCGATCTGGGCAACCAAGCGCGCACGGTGTCAGCGAAGCCATGACCATTGACGATGAAGAGTGGCGGCCAATCTGTCCGGTCGCGGGAGAATCCTCGCCACTCATGCAGGTGCTCTCAAACGTACACCCGCCGCACCCGCGCGCTGATGCTCGACAAAATGTTGTACGAAATGGTCCCCGCAACCCGCGCGATCTGCTGCGCGTCCAGCCGCGCGGCGCCCTCCGTTCCCAGCAGCGTCACATCGTCGCCGGGCTTCAATTCCGGGGTGTGGCTCACGTCGATGGTGGTCAGGTCCATCGAGATGGTGCCCACCATCGGCACCAGTTGACCGGCCGCGATCGCCTTGCCGCGATTCGAAAGCCGGTGAAACACGCCGTCCGCATAGCCCGCACCCAGGATCGCGATGCGCATCGCGGACGGCGCGCGGAACGTGCCGCCATAGCCCACCAGGGTGCCCTCGGGAATGTCTTTGATGGCCAGGATCTTGGCCTTCCAAGTCAGCGCCGGCTGCACGTCCAGGATCTGCTCCAGGCCCGCGCCGCGCGGCGGCGAGACATAGCCGTAGAGCGCGTGCCCCGCCCGTACCATGTTGTGCCATGCATCCCTGCGCGCGTAGCCGATCGCATTGGTGCTGGATGTATGGACGCAATCGACGCCGATGCCACCCTCCCGCAAGGCCGCCAGGCACGCGTGGAACCGGGCCAACTGCTGGTCGGTTTGGGGCGAAGTAAAATCCGCCGCCGACGCGAAATGCGTCATCAGGCCTTCGACGCGCGCATGCCGCAACGCGCCCAGAGCCGCCACGATTTCCTCCGGTTGCGCGCGCGTGCCCAGCCTTCCCATGCCGCTATCGATCTTCAGATGAAACGCAACCGTCCGCCCGGCGCGCTCGGACATGCGATCCAGTTCCGCGATGTCCTCCAGCGAGTGCGCGGTGGGCGTGAGATCGTATTCCACCAGCGCATCCCGTTCCTGCGGCAGGAATCCGGCCATCACCAGGATGCGCGCCGCAATCCCGGCCGCGCGTAACGCCACGCCTTCGTCCACGGAGCTGACCGCCAACCACTTCGCGCCTTCGCGGATCAGCGTGCGTGAAACCTCCAGCGCGCCGTGCCCGTATGCGTCGGCCTTCACCACCGCCATCACTTCGACGCCCGCGCCCACGGCTGTGCGGACATTGCGATAGTTGCGCGCGATCCGATCGAGCGAGACCAGCACGTATGAGCGATAGGGCGGAGGCATCATTTCATTATCGAATGGAACAGATTTTCGTAAGCCGTGGCCACGGCATCCCAGCAGTAGTCGCGCTCCACACGTTCACGCGCGCGCCGGCGCAGTGCTTCACGATCCGCCTGGCCCATCGCCAGCGCCTGTTCGATCTTCTCCGCCAGATTGCCCCGGAACGGGATGCCGGCATCGCCCGCAACCTCGGCGTTCTCGGCGTTATCGCGATAAAGCACCAATGCGCCGCGGCCCATGGCCTCAATCAACGCGGGATGCGTGCCGCCTACCTCGGTCGCGTGGATGTAAGCGAAACAGTGCGAATCGAGCTCATGATATCCGGGCCCATAAATCGCGCCGGGGATGACGATGCGCGGATCCCGCGTATCGCGCACCTGCCGGACATAATCGCGCGCATAGGGCGCGTCGCCGATTAACGCGAGCTTCATATCCGTGCGCACGCGCTCGAATGCCTGGCGCACTTCCAACGCATGGTTCTCCGGCTCCATGCGGCTCACGTACAGGAAGTAGCGCCCGGGTTCCAGCCCGAGCTCCGCCAGCGCCGCCATGGATTCCACCTTGCCCGTCTCCGCTCCATACGGAATGAACGTGGTGCGCTTGCCATAGCGCTGCATGTAATAATCCTGGATGGCGCGCGCGTCGGTGACCACCTCGCTCGGAAGAAACGTGGCGAGCCATTCCGAAAGCAGGTACCACGCTTTGGCCGCGCGGTTCCATTTCTTGCGCTTGCGCTCCAGGCCGTCGACGTTCAGCAGCACCGGCATTCCGCATAGCCGCGGAAAGACTGTGAAAATGGCGTTAGCCCCGTTGCAATACAGCACCACATCCACACGGTGCGCCAACAAGTCCACCGTGGAGACGAATGTGTGCGCGATGGTATCGAAATATTTGTGGCGAACGGTTGAGAGAAACCGCAGCCGAACGCCACGATAAGTAGAGCGTGGCACTGCCCCACCCCGGCAGTACACGGTAACATTATGTCCGCGCACGGCCAGCCTTACGGAAAGCTCTTCGGCAAAAGTTTCGAATCCGCCGTAGTTGGCGGGAATGCCGCGGGTACCCAGAATGGCGATGCGCATCGCGCGCGTTTACGTTTTGGCCGCCTGCGAGCGCGACACCAGCCGCGGCGCTTTCTTGGGAGCCTTCACGCTCACCGGGGCGTATTTGAACCAACTGGCGATGTAGGCATGGTCCACGCGGCGCCTGCTCTGAATCTCCGCGCGTTTGGCCATCACCCGCCGCCAGTTCCGCGCCAGGAACCAGAACGCCCTCAGCGACGAATGCTCCCACATCAGGCAGCACATCACCACCGTGACGTCCCGCAGCGTGATCGAGAACATGTTTCGCCGGTACAGGTCCGGCGAGATGTTCTTGATCCGCATCAGGAACCGGTTCTTCACCGAGTGCATATTGATCTCGGGCGGCAGCGCGCCGCGATTTCCCGGCAGCACTTTGCGCACGTGATAGCCGCGGGCGTAAGGCACATAAATGCATTTCCAACCCAGCAACTGCGCCCGCCAGGCCACGTCCGCGTCCTCCCGGTAAACGAAGAAGTCGGAGTCGAAGAACTCCCCGTGGAGCGAGATGTCGTCGATCATCTCACGGCGGTAAAGGGCCGCCGCGGCGGTGGCGCCGAACACAAACTCATATTGCAGATAGTGCCCGTTATCGACTTCCTGGCTGCCCCGGTCCAGGTGCCGCAGCATGGGGTTGAAGTAGATGCCGGTGGAATCCACCACGGGCTTGGCCGGGATCTCGAAGGTGGACGACATGGTCAGCAGCTTGCCGCAGACCGTGCCGATGTTCTTGTCGAAATTGCCCGCGTCCACCAGCGACTGAATGAAATTCGGCAGCAGCAGCACATCCGGGTTCAGCGTCAGCACCCAGTGGCCGCTGGCCAACCCGATAGCCTGGTTTTGCGCAGCCGCGAAACCGGCGTTTTCCTCATTGTAAATGATCTGGCAGCGGCCCTCGAACTGTTCCAAGATGTCGATCGTTCCGTCGGTCGAGGCGTTGTCGATGACGATGACTTCCTTGCCCTGGTACCGCTGTTCAAGCACCGACTCCAGGCATCTCTTGATAAAACGGCCGCTATTATAAGTTACGATCGTGACGGATACGAAGTCGTTATGGGACATGAACTCGAACCTGAATTAACGCCGATCACTGGTAAATCCGTTCACCCCAGACCGCGGGAGAAGACAAAAACACCGCTCACCCGGCTGGCCGGATGAATGTTCTGCCGGCCAGCGCCATCACCTTGCCGTATACTGCGATGGGCGTCAGGCTCCGAAATGCCGCCACTCCCAGAAGCATCCTGGGGATGGAGCCGAGGAAAACAGCCGCACAAACCATTCTAGCCGTACTGGAACGATAATGCCCGACTGCGTACCCCAGTAAACTACGATACCAATAAAGTTGCCGGTTCTCCAGCGAAATCTTTGCCACGGAATGTCCGCCCGTATGTTTGGCTACAGCGTCCGGCGTGTAGCTCATTCGGTAGCCTCTTTGCCGCGCTCTCCAACAGAAATCCACATCTTCGAACCAAAGCGGGTAGAACCGCTCGTCAAATCCGTTCAGTTCTTGCCACACGTCCCGTCGGATCGCCAGAAATGCGCCAGCAGGCTGTTCCACGTCGCCCGGCGTGGAGAAGTCAAAACCTAAGCAACGGTAATGCCAATTCACCGGGTTGCCCGGCCATATCCGGTTCACCAGCAAGGCTTCAAAGATCAGGGCGGCAGCGGTGGGCAGGTTGCGCACCGCGAAACCGGCCTGCGGCAGACCGGCGGCGTCCACGAGTTTGCCGCCCGCGCCTGCTACTCCCGGGCGGCGGCAGCATTCCACCAGCGCCTCGATCGATGTCTCCAAACGCGCGTCGGGGTTCAAGAGCAGCACAAACGGCGTTTCCAGCGATCGTATGCCCTGGTTCACTGCGGCGGCAAATCCGCGGTTCTGGGGATTTGTGATAAGCCGTACACCGCGCCGCGTCACCTCGTCGCAGGTCCGATCCGTGGATGCGTTATCCACCACCACGATTTCAGCTCCGGTGGTGAGCGCCCGATCCAGGCACGTCCCGATCTCGGCCTCCGAATCGTATGTCACAACTACGATACCGGCCTCACACATGTGTCACTTTGCCCCAGCCGGCGGTGAGCAGAAAATACAGCCTCCAGTACAAATCGTGCCCGGCTTCCCGCTGCACGCGGCGAATTTCCCGCTCTTCATCCACTAGAATGTCCGGTAGGCCGGGCGCGTCGGTGGCGCAGGCGGTTTCGCCTGCGATCCGGGATCGTGGCTCGCTTAGCTCCGCAAACCGTCGCAACCCTTCCACCTTGCCGCGCATCCATGCCCAGCCCCTTCCGTGCCGCAGAGCCACCAAGCCCCACAGCCCCTGTGCGACCACGATCGGCCACGCATAGCGCGCAAGCATCCGCCCGTCATAATGTTTGGCGATAAGGAATACCTGATTCCGCGCGGTGCGCCGCGTGGTCTCCGGATGCCAGCGGCCCAAAGTGGCGCTGCCCTGGTGCCACGCGACGGCCTCCGGCACGTAGCGCCCCGCACATCCGGCCAGCGCGCAACGAAGTCCGAAGTCCACGTCTTCCAGATACGATTCGAACCGCTCGTCGAGCGGCCCGACCTTGTCGAACAACTCCGCGCGAAACAGCGCCGCGGTGAACGGCGCGGATCGGATAACGCGCGCCTCGCGAAACGGCGGCCCGTCGGGACATCCGTGTCCCACGCGCCATGCCGTACCGCCGCGGCAGAGCGCGTCGTATGTAGCGTCGATTCTGGCAACCTCGCGACCGCGATCCGCAGCCTGCAGGATTCTGCCAGTCGCAAACCAAGCTCCCTCCCCCAGCCCAGCCGACAGCCTCTCCAGCCAGTCCGGCGCCAATTCCACATCGTTGTTGACGATCGCCGCCAGCGGCGTGCGGCTCTCGCGAATGCCCCGGTTCACGGCTTTGGCAAAGCCGCCATGCGATCCCATACGAATGGCTCTGGCGCCCATGTATTCCGCTGTTTCCGCCGATCCGTCCTGCGACCCATCGTCCACCACCAGCACTTCCGCGGCCGCCTGCGTCTGCGCCCGCAAACCGCGCAGCATACGTTCCAACAACTCGCGCCCGTTCCACACCGGCACAATTACGGTCACATCGCCGCCGCTCATGTCTTGCGCCGTGGCCGCCGTTTCTTGATCAGAAACAGCAGGTTCTGCAGGCCGTCCCGCCAGGGATTGAGTTTCTTCTCGCCGATCCGCGAAGTATACATGATCGAGATCTCGCCGAAGCGCACGCGCGGGTTCTTCAACGCTTCGATCTTGATCTCTTCCGAGAAGGCCATGCCATCCGCTTCCAGTTGCATGCCCTTCAAAATGGATCGCCGGAACACCCACATGCCGGATTGCGAGTCGCGCACCCAGCGGAAATATAAAATCGACATGGCCAGCGAAAGCATCAGATTGCCGAAATGGTGCTTCAAGCTCATCGCCTGCCGGTCGCGTACCGGAAACCGCGAAGCATTCAGGAAGTCCACCTCGAAATGCCGGAATGCCTCCAGTAGATAGGAGAGCGCATCCGCCGGATAGCTATGGTCCCCATCCAGGGTCACGATCACATCGCCCGTGGCATCCGCAAATCCGCGCTTGTAACTGCGGCCGTAGCCGCGCACATCTTCGCGAATCACCTGCGCGCCCAGCGACGCCGCCACCACCGAAGTGCGATCCGTGGAGCCGTTGTCCACCACGATTACCTGATCGACGAAATCCGGCATGCTGCGCAGCACGCGCTCGATGCCCTGCTCCTCGTTCAGGCAAGGGATGATGACCGTGATCGTGTCGCCTTTATACATGGCCTTGTCGAAAGACAGAAGCGTGCGCTGTTATGATGATAGGTGAAATGAAATGGGCCGTATCGTTACTCTGTTGCCTTGGCGCCTGCCTTAGCGGGTCGGCCGCCGCCGAACTCACCGGGGAGCGCACCGTGTATCTCATGCCCATGGGCCGCGGCCTCGACCAGTTCATCGCCAACCGACTCACGCGTATGCATGTACTCCAAGTGGTCACCGATCCGTCCAAGGCCGACATTGTCTTCACCGACCAGGTGGGCGCGTCGCTGGAGGACCAGTTGAAAGACTTGTATCCGCCACCGCCCGATCCGGAAGCCATCGCAGCGGCCAAGAAAAAGGAGGCCGCCAAGGAGGCTGCCGCCAAAGAAAAGGCGGAAACGGCAGGCGCGCCTCTTGCCCGGCCTTCGATTCTGGACGAGACCGTCAACAAGGCCGACAAAGCCGGCGTCATGGGCGTCTCGGGCCGCGGCCGCGGGACCCTCTTCCTGGTGGACGTGAAGTCCCGCCAAGTCCTGTGGTCGGCCTTCGAAAAGCCCAAGAACTCCAGCCCGCAAGAGCTGGACCATACCGCCGAACGCGTCGTGAAGCTGCTCAAAGAGGACCTCTCTCCGAAGACGAAGTAGGTTTCTTTTCGCGCACGGCGTCCCAATAACTATCCACCAGCCGCGCGGTAATCGCGGCCATGTCCCAGTTTGCCGCCACCTCGGACCGCGCGCGCGCGGCCATCTCCGCAGCCAGCGGCGGGTCGTCGAATACCTGCAGCACCTTCTCCGCGAACTCGTCTGGCTGGTCCGCGAGGAAGGCGAACTCCCCGTCTTGCCGCGCCAGCCCCTCCGCGCCAATCCGGGTCGAGACCACCGGAATGCCGCTGGCGAAGGCTTCCAGCAGCTTCACACGGACGCCCGAGCCGCTGCGCACCGGGCATACAAAGACCGCATAGCGGGCGAGCGGTTCGCGAATGTCTTCCACAAACCCGCGGATTTCGACGGCTGGCGCACGCTCCGCGTAAGGATGCCGCGCCGGCGCATCCGATCCAACCACCACCAGCCGCGCTTCCGGCCGGCGCTTCACGACGCGCGGCAGCACTTCGTTCACGAACCAATTGAGCGCTGCAATGTTGGGCGGGTGCCGGAAGCTTCCTAGAAACAGCATAGTGAACGGCTCCCGGCCGCCGCGAGAAAACTCATAGCGCGGGGTGTCGATCCCCGCCCGCAGACCCGCTTGCACCCGGCCCCGCATGCGCGGCAGAAAACCGGCCAGGTATTCCGCGTTCTCCCGCGTGCACACTTGCACCCGGTCGCAATGCGGCAGCATGCCCAACTCGTATCGCAGCGCCCGCAGATACTCGTATCGCGCCTGGATGCGGGCCAGCGCTCCGGGCATATGCGCAAGGCCGCGCGCGATGGATTGGAAATAAATATCGTGCTCAAACAGGATGGAGGGAATATGGCGATAGGCGCGCGCGTATTGGCCGAGTGGGGTGTATTCGAGCTGCACCACGTCGATCCGATGCAAATGGATCTGGCGGTGAATGAGCCACTCCAGATCTTCGTTCGCGAATTCGGAGACGGCATGCGGCCGCATGGATCCCAGGCTTGCGGGCGCGGGCGGGCGCACCACGAATTCGGCCGATGCGCAGAAAGTCCGCAACTCCTCCTGCGCGGAAGCTTGCGATGGATCGTCCAACATGGCCACTACGTGCACCGTAGCGAGCTTTGCCAATTCGCGCAGCGTTTGATACATGAAGACACCGCCGCCATGGATCGGCGGGCAGATCGGATACGGCGAAACGAACAAGATTTTCAGGGCCGCGGCCGTAAGGGAGCGGTCATCCCCAAATCGATCCCGATAATATCCCCCCAGCGGCCGCTGGAACGCTTCCGTATCGTCCACCACCGCCAAGTTGCGCGCCCGCCGGCGCGAGACAATCGCGCCCGGAAGCTGCCGGAACGCCCGCCACCAGCCATCCAGATTGGCCCGGCCCGGCGTGTCGCCCGACAGCACGCTGAGCAGCGCGCCGCCATAGCTGAATAAGAAGTGCGCCGCCAGGAGGCGCCAGTCATGGATATTCTTCCAGCAAAACAATAGGTAATTCTTCTTCAGCACCGCCTGTATTTGCGCTTCGCTGAAGCGCTTGCCGATGGTGCCGCGGTGCTCGTGATACACGATGCTGCTTGGCTGATACAACACTTTCCAACCGCGCTTCCAAGCCATATAACCGAGGTCCGCGTCTTCCAGGTAGAAAGGCGTCAGCAGTTCGTCGAACCCGCCTAGCTCCAGGAATTTTCGCCGGTCGAAGGCGCAGGATCCGCCGCCGCCATAGAAGCACGGAAACAAATCGTCGATGCCCGGATCGATGCGATGCCGCACTTTCAGGCCGCCATCCTGCCACCAGCCTTGTGTCAGACCGGTTTCTTCGCGCAGTTTGGCTGGGTCGCGAAAGAAAATCTGGCAAGAAACGGCGAAGACGAGTTCGTCGCCGAAGCCTTCGAGCAGCGGCGGCAGGAAATCCGGCGACACCTCCATATCGTTGTTCAGCAGTACTACGATGTCGTTCTTCGCGGCGCGGATGCCGGCATTCGAGCCGCCGCCGAAGCCTAGATTGCGGTCGAGCGCCAACACTTTCACGTTCGGAAACGCCCGCCGCACGAATTCGGCGCTGCCATCCGCCGAGCCGTTGTCGACCACCACGATTTCGTTTTCCGGGTTGCCGGCCAGCGCGGCGATCACCGGCGGCAGGTACTGTTCGAGCAGGTCGCGCCCGTTCCAGTTAGGGATGACAATGCTTGCGGCCGCCGTGCGCGGGGCGGCCTGAGAGGCCGCGGGGCGAGAGCCTGCCGCACCAAGCCGCCACAGCAGGTCGGCAATCGCCAGAGACAATGCTGCCGCAAGCCAGATGAACGGGGAGAGCATCAGGAGGAAGAACGATTTCATCGCGGATCGGCACCGGGCCCCAACCCGACGCGGCGGCCCAGCCGCACCCAGCGCGAGGCCTCCAAGTGCGCCAGCTTGCGGCGAACCTGCTCCACCTCGGCGTTCAGCCCTTGCGCCCAGCGCGTCCGCTCTTCCACAGTCTTCTCCGCCTGGTGCAGATACTCGACGCACCGTGCCAACTCCCGCACCTTGGCGTCCAGTTGCGCATTCACTTGCTGCGCCCATTCCGATTTCGTGCGGTTCTCCGCATCCAGCTCGATGATTTTGGCCTGGGCGGCCGCTTGCCCGGCAGCCAACTCTTCCTGAAGTTCCCGAATGCGCGCGCCGTCGGCTGCCAACTCCCCGTCCAGCCGCGCGGCCCATTTGTTGCTCTCTTCCAACTCCGCCGTCAGCTTGCGATGCCGACGGTCCAGATTCGCCAGATCGCGCTGCGCGTCCGCCAGCCAATCGTCCTTCCGCCGCAGTTCGCTTTCGAGCAGCGCGATGTGCGTCTCCCGCTCGCGCAGCACGTTCGCCGCGCTCGGAACATAGACGAAGGTGGGATTGCCCGTTTGCGGCCGGTGCGCGCAGACGGCCACGAAGAAATGCGATTCCGCGGGTGGCGGTTCTCCGCCGTCTACGCGGACCTCGGTGGTCGCCCCCGCTGTTCCAGCCGGTATGGGGCGGAACGCCACGCCCTCCACGTGGTTCTCCAGAAACAGCGAAATATGCGGGAATATGGCCGATAATTCCGCCCGAAACTCATCGAATTCGAACTCGTGCGCGTGAAATGGATTGGCGCCCGCCTGGTTGCGCGATTCCGCATAGTAGAGCTTGTTGGGCGTGGAGACGATGAACTGTCCGGTGGGCGCCAGCACACGCCGCACTTCCAGCAGGAAATCGCGCCAAGCGGGCAAATGCTCGATCACCTCGAAGGCCACCACCAGGTCGAAGGCCGCATCGGGATGCGGCAGCGCGATACACGCCGCCTGTTCGAACTCCAGATTCGGGCGCTGGTAGTGCGCGTGCGCGAACATTACCGCCTCGGCCGCGATATCCGCACCCACTACCGATAGCGCCGATGCGGCCAGTTCCGCCGCGCCGTAGCCCGCGCCGCAGCCGGCGTCCAACACCCGTTTGCCGCGCGCCAGCCGCGCCGCGAACGCATAGCGCGCCAGGTGTTCGTTCAGCAGGTCGGCATCCACCTGTCCTGGAATCACACGCTCCCCGGTGAATTCGACGCCCATGGCTTTAACGATGATTTCAAGCAACGCCATGCTCCACAATCCCGGCGTGCGCCAGCCGCGCATTCACTTCCACGCGGCATGGCAGGCGCAGAAATCCGTAGATCTCGCCCGGAGAATGGCCCATCTGCAGCGCGATGGCGTTGTCGATCCAGTCGCACATCTGGTAGCCCAACAAGGTGCCGTCGGCAATGGCCGGCGAAAAAGAAAACGAGGCGGGATACAACTCGGGCATCTCCAGATGAAAATCCACCGTATAGACATCGTCCGGCATCATGGCGGGCAGATCGTAACCTTCGCGCGTCGTGTTGGTGCCAGAGAAATCGATGCCCAGGTGGTTGCGCATCATGAACCCCACGATGGGCTGCGAGACTTCGCCGCAGGCGCGCACGCTGATGCGCACAGTGATCCGCTGCGAAGGCTCCAGCAGGTGAACGGGATCGCCCTGCGCATCCAATACCGCAATTCCCAGCACTTCCGCGCGGCCGTCGCCGTAACGGTGGTCGATGTTGGGAATATGCTCGACGACTTCGGGAGCGCGCACGCGCGGGCTTGAGCGCGCATGCTCCGGCGAGCTTTTCAGCATCAGGTATGCCGAATCCTTTTCCACCATGGCGGCCAGATATTTGGCCACCACGCGGTCCGTCTCGCCGATCTCGCGCATATGGCCATGATCGAGCCACAGGGCGCGGTCGCCGATGGCCTTCACGTCGGCGACGGCATGGGAAACGAACAGAATGGTGATGCCGCGCGCGCGCATCTCGTGAACTTTGCGCATGCAGCGCTGGCGGAAATAGATATCGCCCACCGCCAGGGCTTCATCCACCAGCAGGATTTCCGGGTCCACGTTGATGGCTACGGCAAACGCCAGCCGCACCACCATGCCGCTCGAATAGGTCTTTACCGGCTGGTTGATGAAGTCGCCGATTTCGGCAAAATCCTCGATATCCTTGTAGCGCTGATCGATCTGCCTGGTGCTGAGGCCCAAGATGGAACCGTTTAAATAGACGTTATCATGACCGGTGAATTCGGGATTGAATCCGGCGCCGAGTTCCAGCAGAGCCGATACCCGCCCTTGCACCGTCAGCGAACCGACTGTGGGGTGCAGAATGCCAGCCACCATTTGCAGCAGCGTGCTCTTGCCCGATCCGTTCTCGCCCACGATGCAGAAGGTCTCGCCGCGGCGGATCTCGAAGCTGACATCGTGCAGGGCCCAGAAATCCCGGTGGCGCTTGAGCCGGTTGAACGAGAGCAACTCCTTCAGCCGGTCACCCGGCGAGTCGTAGATCGAGTAGCTCTTCGAGACACCCTGAAATTCGACGGCGTTCACGTTCGATGGCCTGGGAAGTACCTGGAACACTCAGTGTAGCGGATGTGGACGGGAGAACGGGGGAGGGCGCAAAAAGGAGAGGGCGGCCGCCGGATGCTGCTGCGCAATATTTCTTCCGGCCAGTGGAGTTTGTTTGACTGCGGTGCAAAATACCGCGGCGCCTGTTGCAAAATTGCGTTTGGCGCGTCACCACTCAGCGGCCGGTCAGCAAAGCAATCCGGTAGCCGCCCATCTTGTGGACTGGTTCTATGTAACCTCCTTTTCCAAGTAGGACTGTCACCTTCAATATGCGCCAGTGCGACGGCGGTGTCAAGCGGTAAGATTGCTTAGCCCTTTTGGGGGATGCGGGCTGCGCCTTACGGTCGCGGCTCAGTTAACGCCGCGGGCGGACGCAGTTCCTGCGGTCCAATTCGCGTGCTACAGGACTACCGGTACGACGCGTTGCAACTTAACAACGATAAACACCGTTCCGACCGATCCCGAGCGTATACTTGGTGTGATACTTCGGTCGGAGGCTCCATGAAATCCACAGTTCGACGGATCGCGATATTGCCGGTTATCGTTTGGTGCTCTCTGGCAGGCGCGCGCGCCGCCACTCCGCAAATGCCCACGTTTTTTGCTCGTTACGACTACCCCGCGCCATCGCAATACACCAATTTCGTTCAGGTGGGCGATACGAATGGAGATGGAATCGCAGACCTGATGGTATATGAGATTCCCGAGTCGCTCGATCCGGAGTCGGGGTACGTTCAGGTCCTGTTCGGCAACGGCAACGGCACATTCAAATCGGGTCCAAGCAGTCAAATATTTGGGATGCAGTCCACATCCTTCACTGCCGCCGACTTGAACGGCGACAGCAAGGTGGACCTGGCGATGACGGGGTATTACTACTCGGGATTGGATTCTTACGGCGTCGCCACTTCCATCGGCAATGGCGATGGCACCTTCCAGCCGATATGGTTCTATCCGATTGACGACACTCCGCTCTCCTACACTCTGGTCGTGGGAGATTTTAATGGCGATGGCATCCCTGATATTGCAACCCCCGGCTCCATGGGCGTCTGGCTGCTGACCGGTAAAGGCGACGGTACCTTCAATTCAGCGGTGCTGGCTGCTCCGCTGCCCGGGGAGTCATCCTCCCAAATCGCCGCGGCGGATTTCAATGGAGATCACAAGCTCGACTTGGTAGTGAGCCTGTCGAATGGAGTGAGTCAAGGAGGTGGATTTGTCGTCCTCCTTGGTAACGGCAATGGCACCTTCCAGGCCCCGCAGAGCTATTCCCGGCCAGGAAACGTCTATGCGCTGGCTGTCGGCAGCCTGACCAAAGACGGCCCTCCCGGAATTGTGCTGGCACATTCTTATACCACCGATGTCGAACTGTATTTTGGGGACGGAGCGGGAGGGTTCTCCGGACCCTACACCGTTAATTTGTCGGCAGACCTCTCCTACTTCTTCACCCTCGCTATCGGCGACGTCAACGGCGACGGCATCCCAGACCTGGTTTCATCAAACGGTTATGTCGCTTACGGAGAGGGCGGAGGCCGGTTTACCGAATCTTTCAGCTACCCCAACGCAACCGGAACTCCGGCTAATGTGGTTCTAACCGACCTGCGAAACGACGGCCGGACGGATATCGTCACCGGCGGGTATTACGGAGTCTCCGTAGTGTTGAGCGACGGCAACGGCAAATTCAGAGACGGCGTTTGGACTTCGGTAACGGACGTGCTAGGTTGCGGCACCACGGCCGACTTCAACGGCGATGGCAAGCCCGACCTCGCCCTCGGTACCGCACAAGGCATCTCAATTTTGCTCGGCACCGGGCAGGCCGCGACGCCCTTCAGCGCCGGCGCCACCATTCCCTTGACCATCGAAGGGTGCCCATTCAGCCGCGACCTGAACGGCGATGGCATCCCGGATCTGCTGGTGATTCAAGACACGGCGGTAATCGCCTATCTGGGCAATGGCGATGGCACCTTCACCCTAAGAAGCACCACGGCCATTCCCTACTCCGGCGCCCTCGCGCTAGGGGACTTCAACCACGACGGCATGCTGGATTTTGCGACGAACGGCAACGTATTGGCCCTCGGGAATGGCGACGGCACTTTCCAGACGCCCACTCCTATCATGGCCAATCCGCCGGCCTCCGGGTTCAACGGAATCGCGGCCGGCGATATCAACAACGATGGTTGGCCGGATCTGGTGCTGACCAACGATGCCTACCCCGTTGCCAACAACGTCTACGTCATGCTGAACGACCAGCAGGGCGGATTCACCCAGGTACCGGCGAATTTCGGGGCGAACACCGATGCTCCGATCCTGGTGCATCTCGATGACGATGGCAACATGGATTTGATTCTGACAAGCGGAGAGGGCGCCCTTGTCTACCTCGGTGATGGCATGGGCGGCTTCACGTTGCAGGCCACGCTGCCACCTGGCTCAGGGATCGCAAGCTACATCGCGGACGTAAACGGCGACGGCATCCCGGACGTGCTGGTACCGGGATACAACACCGTTGCCGTATACGTGGGAAAAGGCAACGCGACGTACGAAGGCCCGCGATACGTCGGCACGGGACCCTCATCCGCCGGGCTTCTGCTAGAAAATCTGCACGGTCAGCCGCCCGGCGCAGGACTGCCCGACATCGTCTCTCCGGATGGCTCTGGCGGTGTCAGGGTGCTCATCAATCTGACGAAGTAACATGCGGTAGCCGTTGAGCGCTCAGCCGGCATTCGCGGCCAGATATTCGCGCACTGTAGGCGCCAGGGTCGCCGCCAACTGCAGATTCTGCTGCGCGTCCAGATCGGAGATCACATAAGCCAGGTAATCGCGGCTCTCGAATCCCACCACCTGAAACCGATCCACGCCCGCTTGATGGATGCCGCCAATTAACCGCTCACCGGGCTGCCTGCGGGTCAGCACCAGCGAGACGATCTTGCCGCCGCCCGCGCCGCCGGTGATGATGAAATGCGTGTACTCGCGTCCGCCGGCATTGCAATGATGCGCCTGGATAATGCGGAAATCGCCCGTTAATTTCGCCTGGACCAGCGGCGCCAAATCCGCAAAACCCGGACCCAGATCGGCCGCCATCTCGCGGGCCGCCTCGGGCTGCTTGGAATACTTGCGGAATACCGCGCAGTGCAAATGATCCCGCAACCCCACATTCAGCACTGCCGCCAGGCGCCCGGACGTCTTCCGCAGAATAGCTTCTTCCGGATTGCTATCGAGGCGCAACCGGTTGGCCAGTGACACGCAAACGATCACCAGGACCGCGGCAGCGACTGCCCACAGGCCGGTGCGGGGACGCGGGGCGTTTACGCTGCGTCGAACGGCGCGGCGGACCTTCGCTTCCAAGTCCAGCGGCAGGGGCGCAGCGCGCACCGCGGTTTGCAATTGCGCGCGGATGCGGGCGCGCGTCTCGAGTTCAGCCGCGCA
>DATNMW010000010.1:0-6374 GCA_035602155.1 Bryobacteraceae bacterium
CCATCAGCAGCACCCGCCGCTCCTTTTGGTCTTTGCCTGCCTCGCCGTAAGACTGTTGCATCTGCTGCGCGACGGCATCCAATTCGGCCTCCGCCGCGGCCTCGGTAACACCGGGCCGCAGCCGCCCTAGGACTTGAAACATGGTGAGGCCGCGGCGCTCCAGCGCATTGTCCGCCAGTTCCGGCGCGAGGCGTGCGTCCACCGTGACCGGCAGCCACACGTCCGCCGCAAATAGCGCGGGCGACGCGCCCAGGAATTCTTTCGGACCCACCCCGAGGATGGCCGACGGATACCCGTTAATGCGCAGCGATTTGCCGATGACGGCCGGATCGGATCCCAGGTGCTCCCGCCAATAGCGGCCGCTGATCACCACCGCCGGGGGGCGGCCCGGCTGTTCATACGATGGGTCGAAGAAGCGGCCTAACGAGGGATGCACGCCCAGCGTAGAGAAGTACGATGGCGTCACCAGTTGCCCCCAAATGCGCTCATCGCGCCCGCCGCTGGAGACCCCGAACGGTACCGGCGCGACGTATGCAAGGGTGGACGAGAACAGATCGTCCAGCCCGCGGTAGCGCTGGTACGCGGGATACGACGACGGCAGTTGCAGCGAGACCAACTGGTCCGGACTGGGTACATCAGGCAGATCGCGCAGCATTCCGTTCAATTCGCTGTACGCGCACGTGGCGATGCAGATGCCCAAGCTCAGCGAGATCAGCGCAACGGCCGTGAACCCCGGCGACCGCGCCAGCATGCGCAACCCATAGCGTACGTCCTGGCGTAACTCGGCCATGTGTTCGGCGGGCACGCGCAACGCGATATCCAGCAGCAGGCGCAGCAGTCCGGGCACGCCGTGACGCTGCCAGATTTCGTCGATGGTGTCTTCGGTAACCTGCACCAGTTCGTCGCCGTATGCATTACGGAACTCGTAGGGGAACGCGCCGGCCAGCGCGCGGTACAAACGCAAACCGATCGCCACGGGCCGCTTCGATGCTTGCGTCATGCTTCCGCCTTCCTTTCCCGCGCACCGCGCTTGGCATGGACGACGCGGACCAAGTCTTCCAATCTCCGGCCTTCGGCAGCCAGCACACGCCGCCCCAGACGGGTGAGACGGTAATAGCGGCGCCGCGCGTCATCCTGTTCGGGCGCTGGCCGCGCGGCGGATTCTTCGATAAGATCTTCGTCTATCAGGCGCTTGAGCGTGCCGTACAACGTCGCCGGCCAGAGCCGCAGCTTGCCGCCGGTGCGATCGAGGACCTCCTGCATGATGCCGTAGCCATGCTGCTCCTCGCCGTCGAGCGACAGCAGGACATGGAACCAATGCGGCTTAAGGGGGAGAAAACGTTCGGGATCGGCCAGCATCTATATCAATGAATATATATACTGTCGAAGATGGGAAGTCAAGCGGGGCCCGGCCGCGGATCGTTGGACACGGGTCTGGCCGAACCCAGATGCGAATCGTCGGCTCTTTCCAAATCTAGCCCTGACTTAACCCAGGGCCAGCCAGCCCAGCGCTCCGCGCGTGGCGCCGCGCGAAAGCGGCCTGTCCACCGACGGATCCCAAGGCTGCTCGCTCAACACCATGCGGCCCCCAAATGTCGCGCCGCGATCGTACGATACAGCCATGGTCAGGTCCACGAGCAAATCTCCGTCGGGAGTCTTGGGACCGTATTCGTAAAACGCACAGCAGATCTCGCCACCCGCGGTGAGTATCAAATGCGGCTGGAATTCGTGCTGGCCGGACCCCGCACCGGGAACCAAGGGTTCCCCGGCCGATGGACCTTGCCATGTCCGGCCGCCGTCTTGCGACCGGCGGCGATAAATCCGGGCGCGGCCTTCGCGGTCGTCGGCCCATACGCACAGGGCCACGCCATCCTCCGCGATGCAGGTGGCCGGCGCCGTTTCCGGCAGCCCTTCCTGCACGCCGACGACGCCCTCGGCCACGGTCACAGGTGCGCGAAACGCGTCCCCTCCGTCCAGGGAATCGATCGCCAGAATGCTGCAGCCGGATGGGCCGGTCATCCACACCACGTGTACCGCGCCGCCCGCATCCACCAGCACCTCCGGATTGAAGCACAACCCGGAGAGCAGCGGACCGGGTCTGGAATGCCCTTTGCCGTTCCACGACTGTCCGTCGCCGGAGCGCGCGAAGCACAAGGTATTGCCCATATCGGCGGCCAGATACACGCTGCCCCGGAAGGGGCTGTCAGGGTTAAGATCGGTGGAAATCGAGTAGCAGCACTCAGCGGCTCCCCGCAGGACCACTGCGGGCAACGTCCAGTGGATGCCGCCATCCTCGGAACGGTAGACCACCAGGGAAGCACGGGAGCGGTCCGGATCCAGGGCTAGTGCCGCCAGGTTCAGGGTGCCGTGCGCGTCCATCGCCAGCACCGGTCCAACCACGCCCGCCCATTGCTTTTCCACCGGCAACGGCCAGGATTCTCGCCAGCAAGTGCCGCCATCGAAACTGGTGCGCGCGGAGATAACCGGTACGCCGTCCGGTAAAGTGATCTCTTCGACGCCCACAATGTGCTGGGAGTCGAGCGGGTTCACCAGCAGCGAGGATGCGTTCCGCGCACTGACGGCGCCTGCGCGGTTTGCGCCGCGTTTGTGGGTCGGCTTAACAGTATCGGTCATAGGCGCCCGGCCATTCTTCACTATATTGTGACGCAAAATCGACATATCGTTTCATCTATTGTGTGCGCAGTCTGTCCGGTTCGCGCCATTGGTGTGTAGCTTACTGCAAATTCAGGAGATGCTTGACGCTCGGCGGCCCGATTGTTAACCTTCTGGGATTTGTCTGACAACCCTGAGCCATAACCTGAATTACCCGCAGTCGCGGTAGAGAATGCCTGCTTATGGGAAACTGAGAGCTAGGCATGCCCGAGCCCCCGGCCGGTATGGCTTTCCACCACTCCAACTTCCGCTATTACCTCGGTGTCCGCATTCTGACGACCACTGCGTCGGAGATGCAGGCCGTAGCCGTCGCCTGGCAGGTGTATAGTCTGACGCATCGTCCACTGGACCTCGGACTGGTGGGGCTGGCGCAGTTTCTCCCCGGAATCCTGCTCTTTCTCGTCGCGGGCCAGACCGCGGACCGCTTCGCGCGGCAACGGATCCTGCAAGTTTGCTGCGGCGGCTTCGCGCTGTGCTCACTGCTGCTGTTGGGGCTGACGTGGCACGGCTTGTCCTCCATATTTCCGATCTATGCCGTGCTGCTGTTGAATGGGACCGTGCGCGCCTTCAACGGGCCTGCGGGACAAGCGTTCCTGCCGCTGCTGGTGCCGGAGAAAGACTTCCCCGAGGCAGTGGCGTGGAATTCATCCATTTTTCAGGCCGCGACCATCGCCGGACCGGCAGTGGGCGGGTTGTTGTACGGCTGGACCGCCAGCCCCGCACTGGTGTATAGTTGCGCCGCGATCGAATATCTCGCGGCGTTGGCGACGTTGGCCGGTATCCGGGTAATCGCCGCGCAAGGGCGGCGTCCCGCGGCGTCATACCAGATGGCCCTGGAAGGTCTGCGCTACATCCGGCGCAACAAGTTGATCCTGGGCGCCATCTCGCTCGATCTGTTCGCCGTGCTGTTGGGCGGCGCAGTAGCCCTGCTGCCGGTTTACGCGCGCGAGATTCTCAAGATCGGAGCGTCGGGGCTCGGCATTCTGCGGAGCGCGCCTGGCGTGGGCGCGGTCATTGTCGCTCTGGCGGTGTCCCGCTGGCCCTTGCAGCGGCATGCGGGTGCAATCATGCTGTGGTGCGTTTGCGGTTTCGGCGTCTTCACCGTAGTATTCGGACTCTCGCGCAATCCCGCGCTGTCGCTCGCGGCCTTGGCGCTGATCGGCGCGTGCGACATGGTGAGTGTGATCGTGCGGCATACGCTGGTGCAGCTTTCCACGCCCGATGCTATGCGCGGCCGGGTGAGCGCCGTGAATATGGTGTTTATCGGAGCGTCGAACGAGGTCGGCCAATTCGAATCGGGCATCACTGCGCAATGGTTCGGCACGGTGCCCGCGGTGGTGTTGGGCGGTTTGGGAACCATCGCGGTCGTGGCCCTGTGGGCGTGGCGATTCCCGGCGCTGCGCCGGGTGGATGCGTTGGTGCAGCCGGCGCGGGTGTAGGATCGTGCGATATCAACCCGGGACGGCCAAATCCGTAAACGGCTGACAGTGTACGATGTAATACATGAGCGTCGGCCCGCCACCCTCTCTTCCGAGTGCGCCCATTCCCTTGCACGCCCCGCCTGATTGGCTGAGTTGGGCAAGCGGCAGCGACGGGGCGAAATCCGCAAACCTGGAACACGCCTTTGAAGTTCGTAACCTTCTTGTCGATGAAAGTGCCCCGGATTGGCGCGCGGCTAATTATGGGGGATACCTGAGGGCGACTGACTGGAGCGCTCCTTCGGACGCGGGCAGAGCGTGGCGGACCGTGCACAATAGCTACTTCGTTACGCGGGTCGCGCGAAAGGCGCCGGCAGGTGGTATCCCAAGCAAGATTGATCCGACAGATGATACGCTCTGCCCGGAAACCTTCCAGCGGCTTCCAGACAGCTCCCCCTTTCTCAACGCCAGCCTCAATCTCGACCTCATTCGCGTGGAAGACTTGGAGGATGTTGCGATAAGAGCCACTTATTCTCCTGCCGTACTCAGGGATCTTGCGGACCGGTTCCTGAAGGGAGATTCGTCGGCGGAGGCGGACCTCCGCGGCATCCTGCATAACTTCGCCATGCGTCGGGATCTGAGGCCAGCTTTTGCCGGATTTCATCTGGAAGTTCAGGGCATCTTCTCACTCGCCAATACCGAGTGGGCGGACGATTTGCGGGATGCGCTCGGTTTGTATCATTACAGACCGCCCTTTCCCAAGCCTGAGTACACAGTGCTCGTGTTTAGATACCCGGTTAGCAGCGTTTCGCACCTTCAGTCTACGAAGGTACGGCCGTTGGTGCCGCCCACGGTATTGGATTCCAGACCAAATCCGGCCTTTTGCCCGGTTCCGGCGGGCTCGCTGACGGGGCACACCGTTCACCTCGGTCAGAAAGTGCCGCCACTTATGCGGGAAGTACTTCATCCCCCGGTGGCGTACAGGCCGTCACACCTATTTCGAATGGGAGTGATCCGCAGACCAATACAAATTGCTACTCTGGAAGAGAGCCGCCGATGGCACCTCGAGGTTGTAAGGGACCAGAGCGGACGGCCGGACTTCGCCAAATCTACTGATCCATAACCAACGTGCCGATGCTTTCATATCCACGTACCGATGACCTCTTCAAAGGTGGCGCACCGCCATCGGCGTGGTTCTACGCCTTTGAGGAAGACCCTACTGCAGCGGTTCAGGACCTGCTGCTGGGAGCCGCCGACCTCGGCCCGTTTCAGACTCTAGATCCCTGGGCTGTCGCGCTCCCATGGCTGCAGGCGTTTTCGGACGCGAGTTTTCCCGCCGATTTCGATGCCGCGCTTTCAGAATGGATCGTGTCTTCCTGGGGGCAGCCAATCCATCCCGCCAGTTACGGGTCTGCCGCGTTGACCGCACGCGCATGGGAAGCTGTATCTCTTATCATCGCCAATTTCGACGGGCTTCCGACCTCGGCGGGCATTCTCCGGGGCCGCGTTTTGGCGAACAGGGAGTTTCTCGCGTCCATGGGGGAGGGTCCCTCCCTAGATCCCGCTGGTAGGGCGTGGCAGGCCTTGGCGCAGTATCAGGAGGACGACTCACTCTTCGAAGAGTGGCAGCGCATTCTGGCGCTGGACCCCGGTGTGCCCTGGTACCACGGCCAATACGGATTGATGGGAGTCGATCTGCTGCCAGGCAACAGGGGCGCAACGGGGATTCCACCTCCGCTCGCGTACGGTCTGCGCCGCTACGGGAATGCACTGCTCAAACTGGTAACGGATGGTTATCTCAACGAACGTATCGCTCGCCGGGAGTTCGAACGCCTCTCCAGGTGGGCGCAAAGCCGCTATCCGTTCAAGGGGGCGTGGCGATCAGTGTGGCGCCAGCTTATCGAGCACGAAAACGATCCCCTCGCTCCGTGGGTGTTCGATTCGCTCGGTGTTGATCATGGCGCCCGGAACGGACAGGTTGAGCAGGATAGGTGGCAGTTACCCAGCGCCTCTGGAGATTGGTTCGGCCGTGTCCAGCAGATTCGGCCTCAGCTCAAGCGGCCTTCACCCGCCGTCTTGGATGCCGCCAACACCCTCCTCTCTGAGATGGAGGTGTACTATCATGCAACGGGCGATTCATATAATTTCGTCAGGACGGCGTGCAACTTTGAAACGGTGCTGCCGGAAGAATGGATCGGGTCCTGGATTCCATGGCTCGAAAAGGCGATGCGGTTTGATCCGGCGGATCCCTATCCGGCGACCCAGTTGGCGGACGCGCTGCTT
>DATNMW010000011.1:0-9221 GCA_035602155.1 Bryobacteraceae bacterium
AACTCCTGTTCCTTCCACAGCACCACTCCGGCCGATAGCGTAATCTCGGCATACTGTACGTTCTCGGCAATCAGGCGGCGGAGCAAGGCCCGCGTGATGCGCGCGTAGTCTTCCGGCGCGCGCAGCCTCTCGACTACGGATTTGTACGCCTGGATGAATCCCTGAAAATCGTGAAAGCGATACATGGCGCGCACCGCTTCCGGAGTGAGGGCGGGGTCCAGTTCGCGCATGGTTTCCGGCTCGACGGAGCCTTCCAGGTGCAAATGCAACTCCGCTTTTGGCCAGGCGCGGTAAGCGCTCGCGTGCTCCATTAAGAATAGGCTTGCATAATCCGCGCGCGGCCGTGAAATGGATTATCGTTAGCAAATGGAAAATAACACGTCCCGCCGCGCGTTCCTAGGTTCGACGCTGGCCGGAATAGCTCTGCCGCACGTGCACGCGGCAGAAGACCATACGATTCGCCTTGCGCTGGTGGGATGCGGCGGGCGGGGCACCGGCGCCACCGAAAATGCGTTGGGCATCAAGAACGGACCTATTAAACTGGTGGCCATGGCCGATGTCTTCCCGCAAAAGCTGAGCGACAGCCACGGGCACCTGCGCGGCCGCTTCGCGTCCCAGATGGACGTGCCCATGGAGCGCCAGTTCATCGGTTTCGACGCCTTCCGCAAGGCCATGGACTGCCTGAAGCCGGGCGACGTGGCCATCCTGGCGACACCGCCCGCGTTTCGCTGGGTGCATTTCCGCTACGCCATCGAAAGGGGCCTGAACGTGTTCATGGAGAAGCCGGTCACAGTGGATGGCCCCACTACGCGGCGCATGATCGCGCTGGGCGAAGAGGCTGGGCGCAAGAACCTGAAGGTCGGAGTGGGGTTGATGATACGGCACTGCCGGGCGCGGCAGGAGCTGCTGAACCGCGTGCGCGACGGGCAGATCGGAGACATCGTGGCGATGCGCGGCTACCGCATGGGCGGGAGCGGCGGCACTGCGCCGGTGAAGCCCGAGGGCACGTCCGAGCTGATGTACCAAATACGGCTGTTCCACTCGTTTCTATGGGCCAGCGGGGGTGTCTTCAGCGACTACTACATCCATCAGATCGACGAGCTCTCGTGGATGAAGGGCGCATGGCCGGTCGAGGCGATGGCTCTGGGCGGGCGCCAATACCGGGGCGATTCGGTAGACCAGAACTTCGACGTCTACGCGGTGCAGTACACCTATCCGGACGGCACGCGCCTTTTCTTCGACGGCCGCAACATGGCCGGGGTGCATAACGAATTCGCCAGCTACCTGCACGGGTCGAAGGGGTCGGCCGTGGTTTCCACGAACGCGCATACGCCGGGGCGAACGCGCATTTATAGCGGACAGAACATCCCGCGCTGGCAGAGCGGCCAGAAAGAACCGGCGCCGGAGAATTTAGTTTGGGCGTTCCCGCAGCCTGAGCGTTCGCCGTATGACTGGGAGTGGGACGATCTGATTGCAGCCATTCGCGACGATAAGCCGTACAACGAAGTCAAGCGCGGCGCCGAGGCGAGCATGGTCGCGTCGATGGGGAGATTTGCGGCGCATACTGGGCAGTTGGTGACGTTTGACCAGATGATGAATCACGATCACGAGTTCGCGCCCGACGTGGACAAGCTGACGATGGATGGGCCTGCGCCGTTGCGCGCTGGGCCGGACGGGAAGTATCCGGTGCCGGAGCCGGGGATTAAGACGACGAGGGAATACTAAGAAAGGGGCTCGTCTGGGGAATCTGTGGGTAACTGGCAGTTCCCAGCCGTTGTGGATCAGCGGGGCGCCGTCCTCATGGAGCACGTTGCGGACAAGTTGTTCCGCGGATCTCTTTCTCAGACGGGGCTCTTCGTTCACGTCGCGGATGATCTCTCCGCCGAGCAGCAACATATTGTCGATATGGTCTTTAACAGTGCTGACAGACCTCAGTTTTCCGGCTTCAACTGGCTGATGAGCCACGCGCGCGCAAAGCCCCAGTCGCGCTTCACCGTGGCCACTGAGATACCCGCTACCTCCGCGGTCTCTTGTTCGCTGGCACCAGCGAAATAGCGGAGTTCGACGATGCGGGCGGCGCGGGGATCGAGCGCTTCCAGGTGGCGCAGGGCGTCGTCCAGATCCAGTAGTGCTCGTTCGTCGGGGGCGGCCAGTCCCTTGACCTCAGTGAGCGATAGCTTTACGCGGCTCCCTCCCCGCTTTTCCGCCAGACCGGCGCGGGCATGATCGACCAACAGGCGGCGGATCTGCTGCGCGGCCACGGCGAAGAAATGCGCACGATTCTGCCAGGCTACCGGCTCGCCGCCAAACAGTTTCAGGTAAAGTTCGTTCACCAGTGCGGTCGCCTGCAAGGTGTGGCCCGGCCGTTCCTTCTGTAGATACCAGGCGGCCAGCCTGCGCAGTTCCTGGTAGGCGGCCGCGAACAGGCGATTTCCGGCGTCCTGGTCGCCGTTGCGCCAGTCCGTCAGCGCCTGCGTCAGATTGGGAGGGTTGGGCGGCATTTGCTCCCCTGAGCTATTCATGAGCTATTCTAGCCGGAGATCCCGCTATTTGGGATATGCAGAGCATGAACGCAGAGCGCTTCCGACAGATTCGCAATCTCTTTGAGGCCGTCGTCGAGCGTCCACCGGATACGCGCGGCACGTTTTTGGTGGAGGCCTGCGAAGGCGATGCCGACTTGCAGGCCGAAGTCGAGCGCCTGCTCGCCGCGCATCGACACGATACGGATCTGCTGGCTGGGCCGGCCATCCCGCCCGAGAACCCGCAGCGCCTCGAAGGCCGCCGTGTGGGTTCCTACGAGATCCTCCGCGAGATCGGCCAGGGCGGGATGGGAACCGTCTATTTGGCCGTCCGCGCCGATCGCGCCTTCCGCAAGCAAGTCGCTCTTAAGATCGTGCGCCCGGAAGCCGGCAGCCAGGAGGTGCTGCGCCGTTTCCAGCAGGAACGCGAAATCTTGGCCACGCTGGACCATCCCAATATCGCGCGCCTGCTGGATGGAGGAAGCACGGAACAAGGTCTGCCCTATTTCGTGATGGAGTATGTCGCGGGAGAACCGATTGACCTCTACTGCGACCGGCATAAGCTCAACGTGGCGGCGCGGCTGGAGCTGTTCCGCACCGTGTGCGCGGCCGTGGCGTATGCGCATCGCGCCGGCATCGTGCACCGCGATCTGAAACCCGGCAACATTCTGGTGACCGCCGAGGGGACCGCCAAGCTGCTGGACTTCGGCATCGCCAAAGTGCTTCGGGCGGCAGAAGATGAAACCGTGTACATCACACGCTCGGGTCTGCACCTGATGACCCCGGAGTACGCCAGCCCCGAGCAGGTGCGCGGCGAGGCCGTTACCGCGCTCGGCGACGTGTACTCTTTGGGCGTGATTCTATACGAGCTGTTGACCGGACACCGGCCTTACCGGATGCGGTCGCGCGTTCTTCACGAGGTGGTGCGGGTGATCTGCGAGGAGCCGCCCACGCGGCCGAGCACGGCGGTGAGTCTGCCAGAGGGACGGACTGGCGCGGGCGGCGTCGGACCGGACACGGTGACGCCGGAGCTGGTGAGCCGTGCCCGCGATGCATCCCCGGCGGAACTGCGGCGGCAGCTTTCTGGCGATCTGGACAACGTCCTGCTGAAGTCACTAAGCAAGGAGCCGGTGGCACGTTATCGTTCGGCCGCGCAACTCGATGAGGATGTGCAACGGCATCTGCAGGGCGAGCCGGTGCTGTCCCGCGGCGACACCTTGACTTACAGGGTCGGGAAGCTTCTGCAGCGATACAAGATCTGGGTCATCTTCGCGATGGCGGTTGCGGCGGCGCTGGCTACGGGCGTGGTGACGATCCGGCCCATCGGCCTGCTTTACCTGGCTGGAGGGGTAGCCATGTTGGGAATGTGGTACGCCGCAACCGACAGGGTCATGGGACGGCGGATCGCCGAAAGCGGTTTGTTGGAGCAGAAAGTATTTCTCGCGATTCTCATTGCCGGCATGCTCGTGGTGTCCTTGGTATGGGGTTGGGACCGACGGATCGAGTGGGGCTTACTGTTCCTGGGCGCCTCCGCGATGTGCATGCAGGCGATCGGGTGGTTCGCACGGAAGCAATGGGCCGGACGGCTCGTGTTGGATCTCAGCCGGCCTTGGAGCCGCACTGATCTGATTGGAACGGTCTCGTGGCTCCTGTTTTTGTTAATCGGATTGCATCTCGGCGCGTCTGGATGGAACACATCGACGTTCATCCTTTGGTTCGTCGTCTTGGCTCTACTTCAATTACAGGTTGGAGATTCGGGAACAAGGCATCGTCCATGCAGGTAAACTGCTACGTTGGGGAAACATCGAATCGTGCAAGTGGAGCCCGGAGCGACGGGAGGTTAGATTCGGACTACGGCACGCCACAACCGTGGAGTTTCTGATCCTGAAGGTCCATATGCGGCGCCTGCTGAAAGCGCTGCCTTCGAGGAAAATATTAGTCCCGGCCAGCCAGCGCGAGGCCGTGGAGGCTATGCTGTTCCGCTATCTCTCCGATTGGCCAACGACGGCGAACGGTTCGTAGGCTATTTGGAAGAGCCTGTTGTGCGGCGCTATCGGTAGCCTCGCTTTGCGTTGGCGTCGGATTCGAGGGCGGCGAGGCGGTCGGCGGCGAGGGCCACGGTCGCCGAGTTACTCCGTTCGTAGCGCGCGGGCGGGATCGGTGGAGGCGGCGCGGCGCGCGGGAATGATGCCGGCGATGCAGGCGGCGGCCGTGAGGCTGAAGATGGCGGTGAGCAGGACGCCGGCGTCGATACCTTTAATTTCGTAAAGCTGGGATTCGACGAAACGGACGGAAAGGAACGCGGCGCCGATACCGATGGCGAGGCCGATGCCGATCTGGATCAGGGCTCCGCGCATGACCATGGCGATGACACCGGTACGGTTGGCGCCGAGCGCCATGCGGATGCCGATCTCGCTGGTGCGGCGGGCGACGGCGAAGGCGGTGACGCCGTAGAGTCCGACGACGGCGAGCAGGAGAGCCAGCGCACCAAATAATGCGGTGAGGCGTGCGATCATCCGCTCTTCGGTGAACTGGCCGGCGATCTGTTCATCGAAGGTCTGGAATTTCACGATGGTTAGGTTGAGATTGATTCCTGCGAGAGTGCGCTGTGCGATGGCGGCCATCTGGTTGATGGGCCGTTCGGCGGCGAGGACGATGGCGCCGGCGAACAGCGACTCATCATGCTCGATGGGACCTTTGGCGCTGGCAGGCCGCTGCAAGATGGACAGAAAATACATGCGGTGATTCTTCCAGCGCACGCTGGTGTAGGCGGTGTCTTCGACGACGCCAACGATCTGATAGTCGCCGGAGGACGTGTCGCTAGTGCCGAACGAATGACCGATCGGGTTGCGGCCGTTGAACAGCTTTTTGGCGAACTCCCGATTGACGACGGCGACGGCCGGAGCGCCGGGTATGTCCTTTTGGCCGATGCCGCGGCCCGTGACCAGGTGCGTTCCAACGGAATCAAAATATTCGGAGCTGACTTTGACGATGGAAGCGCCGATGTGGGGATCGGGCTCGCCCTGTACGCGGATGCCAGTTCCCCAGTTATTGTCTTCCATGGGGGTATACAGGCTGATGCCGACCTTTCTTACGCCCGGGATGGCGTGGAAGCGATCCTCGATGGTGCGATAGAGCGCCGGCAATTGTGTGGCGGAGTAGCCCGCGGCTTGCGGGTTGATGTGGACGATATAGCGGTTGATGGTTTCGAGGTGCAGGTCGGTGTGTTGGAGCTTATAGAGACTTTGCGAGAACAGGCCGGCGCCGACCAGAAGCACGAGCGACATGGCGGCCTGGAGGACGACGAGGCCGCGCTGCAGCAGAGTGGCGCCGGAGCCGGTGGTGCGAGTGCCGCTGCGCAGAGCATCGGCCGGATCGGCTTTGGCGGCGAACCAGGCGGGGGCAAGGCCCGACAGGATGCCAGTGAGCAGCGAGAGTCCCAAGGCGAAGGCCAGCACGGGCACGGAGGGGCTGGCGTGGATGGGGAGATTTTCCGCGTCGGAAAATGCGAGGGCGAGAAGCATGCGGGTTCCAGCGTAGGCGACGGCAAGTCCGGCGATGCCGCTCAACACGGCGAGGAGCACGCTTTCGGTGAGGAACTGACGAATGATGCGGCTGCGTTTGGCGCCCAGCGCGGTGCGCAGGCAGATCTCGGAGCGGCGGCCCATTCCGCGGGCCAGTAGCAGATTGGCAATATTGGCGCAGGCGATCACGAGGACGAGAGCGGAGACGATCATGAGCAGGCGGAGGTTGGAAGAGTAATTTTCCTGCAAGTTCTGGATGCCTCCGCCGCCGGGCGTGAGCAGGACGTGGACTTTCGAGAGCAGCGCCTTTCCTTCCCCGGCGGAAAAAGTCCCGGTTTGGGCGAACGAGTTGCGCACCATGGCGCTCAGTTTCTGCTGCAGGGCGGCCAGCGAGACGCCAGACTTCAGGCGGCCGACCATGTACAGCCACTGCACATCGGCATCGTGCACGTAGCCGACATTCGCCAACACGGGCATGGTTTCGATGGGCAGATAGAAATCCGGTGGCGCGCTGGCGAGGCGATCGCCATAGAAGCCTTGGGGAGCGATGCCGACAATGGTGACGGGCTTGGTATTGATCCAGAATGTCGCGCCGATGACGGAAGATTCGCCGGCATAATTGTGCTGCCAGGCGGAGTAGCTGACGACCGCAGTCATAGGGGCGCCCGCGACGTCATCCGGATCGTTAAGCAGGCGGCCCGCCTGGGCTTGAAGACCGAAGGTGCGGAAATAATTGCCGGAGACGAATTCGCCCATGACGGAGCGCGCGCCAGCGGGATCGCCATCGCGGCGGGCGATGATGGGGCGGTAGCCGAAGCCGGCCTGCATGGCGGCGAGTTCTTCGAATTCGGGGACGTTCTTCCTTAGCAGTTGCCAGGTTTCGGTGGGAAACAGGGAGTAGTCGCCATCGCTGTGCGTGCCACTGTTGACGCAGCAATCGTTGTTATCGCCGATGCGCACCAGCGTCTTGGGATCGGCGACCGGGAGGTTTTTGATAAGGACGGCATTCACCAGGGTAAAGATGGCGGCATTGGCGCCGATGCCCAGCGCGAGTGTGAGCATGGCGGTAGCGGTAAAGCCCGGGGTCTTTCGAAGCTGCCTTAGCGCGAAGCGAAGATCCGGTATGAGCGTTGCTTTCACGTTGTTCCCCAATCGTCAGGAGCGAACTTTAATTGGACGCTGGGGAACGGCTTCGGTTAGCGGAAGCAACGGGCGCAGGCTGAATGCTGAAGAGTTGACCTGATGCGGCCTCAACAGGCAATATCGGCGTCTATTTCGATTCAAATTGAAACCAATATAATGTGCGGGTAAGGACCTTGCGCTGTTTGTCCCATATGAGCTGCTGGTGATGCTCGAAGCCGATGCGCAGGAGGCCATCCAGGACCTCGCGTGTGAAAAGGCCGGCATGCCAGACATACGCTATTTGCAGGCTGGGCACCAGCGCGAATGCATCACTCCAGTCTGCCCTCGTGTCACCGGAGACTCTTCCGGAACCGACGGGTGGAGAAAATTCGGCCTTACACTCGCCATGGACTGCCGTTATCGTTTCGGAGAATGGCGTCACTCGGTTTGGAACGCTCCATCCTATCCTCCACTGGTTCTCCGCCGCTCAAGCGGTCGCCCGCGGCGGGGCCCATCATCGCGGGCCCCGCAGAATCGCGTCTTCCGCCAGCTTAATCATGATCGCGCGGCTCTCCCGCCGCTCCTGGGTGGCAAGATTCAATTGGATCGTGTACAAGACACCGTTCCATTTCCATTCAATGGCGGGAGGCGAGCACGAACCTCCACAGGACGTCGCTTTGAAGCGTCCCTTTGCTGTTTTGCCGATTTGTACCGCTTCCGGAAAGGAAAATTCACTACCCTTCTTAGCGCGAAACGTTCCCAGGAAACAGGCGTCCGCGCGATCGCAATCGGGGTCGGATTCCAGCCGGACGGCATAGCTTTCAGGATCGCCCTCGGCGCTCGCGAAGATCGGCGATCCACTGAGTGGCGGCAGGTGGTCCGGCAGCAAGATGGGGATCCGAGTCTCCCGTTTCAAGCCGGGCAGGATCGAATCGAAGACGCTGGCGGGTGGACCGGACGGACGGACGGCAGAACACGCTATGACAAGCAACAGAGCCGCTCGCCTTTGAGTCCGCACGCCGGCGAAAGAACGCGCCGGCGGTTCACGCATAGTGCGACAGATCCAAATCGGAGGCTGGATCTCTCTGGGGCACGTCGAGGAGCGCCTTGAAGCGGAGCATGTTGGCTAAAACGTTGCGAGAGTAGTCCTGCCCAGTTGTGCCTTGATCCACATCGTGGCCTTTTGAGTAATGATAGTAGGCCCACATACCACAGTTGTATGCCGCCACGGTAACGCGCAAAAGATCCTGGCCGCTGATCGGCTTGCCGCGAAAATGATACGAGTGGCCGGCCTGCGTATGTACACTGAGGTCTTTGCCTATAGAGGACGCAATCTCGCGCTCTTTCGACGCCAATACTTCCGCCCCCTTCATGATACAAACCCTGGCATCTTTCCAGTGCCCCGCGTTCACCCACGCGGGGTAGGCGCGGATGTCAATCTGCATCAACCCATAGCCATGTCCGTTGTCACCGGCTACCTTGAGGTACTTGGGATTCAGGTTCGATTCGCGATACCCGATGGCTATCAGCAACTCCGGCGCAAAAACAAAAGCCAGGGAGGCCTCTTCGAAGAAGGGAATCCAGCCGAGATCTTGGCATCGGCGAAACGCTTTCTCTACGCCGGTCAATTTGGCGGCTGGCGCGGCGAAGACGAGCCGGGCCGCGTGATCGTTGATTCCCAGCGGCCCCGGCGTGTCCCCCAGAAGCCCCGTGAGGCGAAATGGATAGGCCGCATCGTTGTGCCCGAGCGGGCCGGGAGTAAGCGGAAGGAGATGGAAAGGATCTTGACCTTGGCCGCAGGGCTTGCGAGACATACGGGGCCGACCTCGTCACGGCCGGCTTTTTTCCGGCACATCCGCGCGGACATCGCGGATAGCCCCCAGTATACAACACGCCGTCGAGCGCAATCCAGAAGACTCTTGTCTCATGCAAGATGAGCCTGAACTGGAGATCGGATTCTCACGCAAGATGAGCCTGAAGGGGAAGCACGGGATGCTGAAGATTGCTCATCAAGATGGACGATTCTCAAGCAAGCAGTCTGGAGCAGATCCGGACT
>DATNMW010000012.1:0-24217 GCA_035602155.1 Bryobacteraceae bacterium
GCGGCCCGCCACTACCGCTAATTACATCGCCGAGATTACCAACACAGCCGGCGCCGTAGGCGACTCCGTGATGTACCAGAGCGGCACAAGCATCGGCATTAACACGACGAATCCTTTGGATATCCTGGATGTGGCCGGTAATATCACCGCCGAGGTGGACGGTGGACCTTCCTCGGGTCCCACGCTGGATCTAAGAAACACACCACCCACGGGATTTGGAATCGGATCCATCGATTTCTACACCTATCCGAATCAGACTGTACCCTCGGCGCGCTGGCGTGCGATGGACATCGGGGGATTTACCGCCAGCCAAACCCTTTACACTGCCACGACTGCGAGCGGTCCGAACCAGGGGCAGCTACTACCGCGTCTGACGGTAATGGGTGGGACCGGCTATGTGGGGATCGGCACGACATCCCCAGCAGATCCTCTGACAGTCAATGGTAATGCACAGGTGACCGGTAATCTCACGCTGGTTGGCACTGGAAATGGAATTATTTTCCCCAACGGAACAACGCAAACCACAGCGGGGGGTGCGGGGCCTCAGGGGCCCCCAGGGCCGCAGGGGCCACAAGGTGCAGCGGGGCCGCTGGGGCCCCAGGGACCACCTGGCATTGGCATACAAGAGCCAGGCGGCGCAAGCGCCGACAATACGGGCGTGGGTGCTAGCGCTCTGGCCGCCATCACGACGGGGGTGTACAACACTGGCGTCGGTTTCTCTGCGCTCACCGCCAACACCACCGGAAGCTACAACACGGCCTGCGGTTCGCGCTGCTCAGCAACACCACCGGGAGTAGTAACACGGCCAGCGGTTCGGGCGCAATGTTGTACAACGTTTCCGGAAGCAGCAACACTGCCAACGGTGCGGGCGCGCTACAATCCAACACCTCCGGCAGCAATAACACGGCCAGCGGCGAAGTTGCCCTCCTAAACAACACCACCGGGACCAATAATGCCGCTTTCGGCCAGGGTGCGATAGGCTTCAACTCGATCGGGAACTACAACGCGGCTAGCGGCTCCCTCGCGCTTTGGACCAATACCACAGGAAGCGGCAATACGGCGGCGGGCTATCAGGCACTGTATTCCAACATCGAGGGGAGCCAAAACATCGCGATCGGGTACCAAGCCGGGTATAACATAGCGGCCACCAGTAGCAATAACATCGATATCGGCAATCTGGGTGTGGCCGGCGACAGCGGCATCATCCGCATCGGAACCACCGGCACCAATAACTTCACCTACATCGCGGGTATCTACAGCGTCAGCACCGGCGGGAACGACGCTGTGCCAGTCATGATCGACTCCAGCGGACAACTCGCCACCATCCAGTCCTCGCGGCGCTACAAGGAAGACATCCAGGATATGGGCGATGCCAGCGGCGGGCTGATGCGCCTGCGGCCAGTGACCTTTCGATACAAAAAGCCGTTCAGCGACGGGTCGCAGCCGATCCAATACGGGCTGATCGCCGAAGAAGTGGCGGATGTTTATCCTGATCTGGTGGCACGCTCAGCCGACGGGCAAATTGAGACGGTAAAGTACCAGGTGCTCGGCCCCATGCTCCTGAACGAACTGCAGAAGCAGAACACTACCATTGCCGCGCAGAAGGAACAGATTCAGGCACAGGATCAACGGATCCGTTCCCTTGAAGAGCGACTGGCAAGAGTGGAAGCCGCGCTGCAACAGATTCCCCTAAGCGCTTCGTCCCGATAGGGAAATCAGGCGCGGATTCGAACCCTGCGCCCGCGCCCGCAAGAAGCGGTGGGGCTTTATGGCCAGTCCTGCGCACCGTGGAAGATGCGCGAGACTTCAACGGCGTAGTCCATGACTTGATAGACCACGACATACGGCAGGGGGTTTTCCCAAACGGGGAAAATCCTTCAAGCGAGCGCAACTTTCATAGATGGTTCGAGCAACACGGCGGGCGGCGTCCGGGTTGTCGCGCTCAATGCGCTCGCAAATGCGCTCCAAGTCTTCTGCCGCGGGCAACGACCAGCGGACCTCCATCAGGTTTGAAGGAACCGCAGAAGGCGCTGGCCCACTTGGTCGTGAGTGAGATACTCGCCCCGCTGGATAGCTCCCTCGCCGCGCTTTACGGCCTCGACGAAGCGAGCCTCCTCCTCAAAATAGCGCGTAAGCGCATCCTCTACCAATTGGTCGGGGCTGCAGCCTTGCAGAGCGGCAGAGGTTGCCAGCTTCGCTTCCAGTTCCCCTGCGACGTGCACTTCCATTTCGGCGGCTCCTTGTCTGAGAATACACTACTGCATTACCGCTCCGAACAGGCTGGCCTTGACGCGCGCAACCACTCCCTTACGGTCGTGGCTCGGTAACGACCGGCCCGGTAACCAGTTGGCGCCGTAAGATGCGGTCGGTCACAGGCCTACATCCCCGGTTTGGGTGGTTTGGGCTGCTCCGCCCGCTGCTGGGCGGCCTGCTTGCGCACCTGCTCGAAATACTGCTGCACGTAAGCCTGCAACGCGACCGGGACCTCGTCGCGATTAATCTCCCCGCCAGCGTCGGTGTGATGCGCGTCGCGCTGAGCGTACGGCGTGCGCAACTGCTGATTGCTATTCTCCACTTCCACGGTCAGCTCCCCGGTCACGTTGGCCGCGCGCTTGCCGATGATCTCGCTGATCTTGCCCATGGCCGCAAGTTGTTCGGCCAGTTTCACGTCCTTGCTGCCGTCCTGCCGGCCAATGCCGCTGCCGGGCTGCTTGGTGGCCGGTTGTGGCCCGCTCTGGCCGGGGCTGCCGGATTGCGCATTCTGCGCGTTCTGGCTATCGTCACCCGGCTGTCCATCCTTTGCATCGGCCTGCTGCCCGTCTCCCGGTTGCTGCCCCTGTTTGCCATTTTGCCCGGAATTGCCGGTCTGGCTTTTCTGTTGGCCGTTCTGCGCGCCCGCCTGCTGCTGCGCGCCTTTGGCTCCCCCCTGCGGCCGCATGCGATTCATCAAACTGGACATGGCGTCGCGGAATTTGCCGAGCAGGCCGGAGTTCTCACCGGGATTGCCGGAATCCTGCTTGTCGTCGCCCTGTCCCTGTTTGCCGGGCTTGCCGGCCGAGGGACCTTTCCGGCCCTCGGCGGACTGCTGGTCGCTGGGATTGGCGCTGACGCCATCGGGTTCCTCGCTCTTGTTCTGCTCGCCTTCGAGTTGCATGGATTGCGCCAGCTTGGAGGGGTCCGGGCGGCTGGATGCAGTTTTGTTGTCGACATTGGGCACGTCCACGGTGTCCAGAGCGGAGTCCGGCGCGGCATCCAATTCGCCGGCGCTCTTCTGCTGGGAGTCGTCGAGCGAAAAGCCGGTGTCTTCGGGGCGCTTGGGATCGTGCGCGGCGGGGTTCCGGCGGTCGCGCGCCGTCTGATTCGCCGCGGGGTAGCCAAGCCTATCTTGCACGATGCGCGCCAGCGGCGCATGCAGATCCAATCGGCGATCCAGTCCGTAGCGCAAGGCAAACAAGCTACCCGCGGCCAACGCCAGCAGCGCGGTTCCATATAGCGCGCGCGGCATGACGACCGGGATGGCGCGCCGCGTATCCACGCCGGCGGCAATGCGTTCGGCTTGCGCCCACTGCGCGCGCCGCATCTCGCCGCCGCAATCGGTGCGGACGCCTTGACGGTGGGGGGCGAAGAAAAGGGCCGTGGAGAGGGCATCGGCGAGCTCCAAGTTGTGGTCCACGCGTTGCGCCACCCAATAGGGGGACGGCGCGCTCCGCCAGGTCATGTAAGCGCCGGCGGCCAGCGTGACCGCCGGCAGCACGATGAGCCACGCCGGACTGAGAATCTGGGTTCCCAGCAATAACAGCAGGATCAGAGCGGCCAGCGCCGCGCTGACCGAATAGGCGGCATACCGCAATGCCTCGTTAGCGAGGAGACGGTGGCGGGCGCGTCGGACCGTTTCGAAGACCATGAGTCCTAGTTGTTGTTATTATCGCAAAAATCGCCAGTTCACCTAAGCAAGCACAACTTTCGGCCAGCAATCGGTATTGCGATTACAGGTGTGGCGGGCGCTACAATGTGGCGGGCGCTACAATAAGGATTAAACAACCAAACAATTTGAAAGGATCGAAATCTGTTGAGAGTTCTGATCGTTGACGACGAGCCCGCGCAGCGCAGCGGACTGGCGGCTATGGTAGCCGCCTGGGGCATGGCGGCGGAAACCGCATCCGATGGTAATGAAGCGCTCGACATCCTGAGCCGGAACGGAGCGGACGTGATCGTGACCGATCTGAATATGCCCGGCTTGGATGGTTTCGGCTTCCTTGAGAAACTCCGGGATATGGGCGACATGCCGCCCACCATCGTGTTGACGGCTTACGGCAATGTCGAGACGGCCGTCCGAACCGTGCACGAGCTGGGCGCCTACGATTTTGAGGAGAAGCCGATCCAGCCGAAGAGGCTGGAGCACCTGGTGCGCCGGGCGGCCGCGTATGCCGGTTTGCGCAACGATAAGCATGTTCTGCTCAGACAACTGGCCAACAACGGCTCGCTTGGCGAGTTGGTCGGCGCGTCCCCCAAAATGCGGGAAATTTTTGCGCTACTGCAGCAGGCCGGGCCGAGCAAGGCCTGCGTGCTGATCACCGGCGAGAGCGGCACCGGCAAGGAGATGGTAGCACGCACGCTTCACGAGCTCAGCCCGCGGCGGCATGGGCCGTTCATCGCCATCAACTGCGCGGCGCTCCCGGAAACTTTGATCGAAAGCGAATTGTTCGGGCATGAGAAGGGCTCCTTCACAGGCGCTTCGGAGCGGCGCTCCGGTTGCTTTGAGCTGGCGCAGCACGGCACGCTGTTGCTGGACGAGATTGGCGAAATGCCCCTACCCACGCAAGCCAAGCTGCTGCGCATTCTAGAGGACTCCAAGGTGCGGCGCCTGGGCGGCAAGACCGAATTCGAAGTGGACGTGCGGCTGGTGGCGGCCACCAATAAGGTGCCGGACGAAGCCATACGGGGCGGCAATCTGCGCGAAGACCTGTTCTACAGGCTGAACGTCTTTCATATTCATCTGCCGCCACTGCGCGAGCGCAAGGAGGATGTGGCGCCCATTTCCGAGGCGCTGATAGCGGGCCTCAATCGCAAGCACGAATGCCGGGTGACCGGCATTGCGCCGGATGTGCTGGATGCGTTCGAGCGGCACTCGTGGCCGGGCAATGTGCGTGAATTGCGGAACGTGCTGGAGCGCGCCGTGATTTTGGCGGGCGAAGGGACCGTAGAGCTCAAGCACATCCCCGCCTTCCTGCAGGGCCGCGCCACGATGGCGGCGGCCGCCGGATCTTCCGCGGTCGCTGTACCGGACGACTTCGAATCCGTGCGCTTCAGCATCGGCACTACAGTGGAAGCCGCCGAAAAGGGCCTCATCCTCAGGACTCTGGAACACACCCGCAACAACAAGACGCGCGCCGCGGAGATTTTGGGCATCAGCCTGAAGACGCTGCACAATAAGCTGAAGGAGTACGGGGGGTAGGTCGCCGCCCCCATTTGCCGGTCCTCGCCTTGGATTATGGGTAGCGGGCAGATTGCGCCGATTGCCAATCGGCGCGCAGGATGCCATCCTGCCCCACAATCGATCACTCCCGTTGCCACACTACGGTTCCGCCCACGATTGTCGCGACGGGACCGCCCCGGAACGTGTGCCCGTCAAACGGAGAGTTCCGGCTCTTCGAGAACGACTGGTTCACATCGTAGGTCCATTGCAGGTCCGTACTGAAGATCGTCACGTCGGCGGGAGCGCCCGCGGCTAACGTTCCGCGATCCAGATGCAGTACGCGCGCCGGTCCGGTCGAGAGCAGCGACACCAGGCGGGCGAGCGGAATCTTGCCGGTGTGCACCAAGTGCTCCAGCGCCAGGCCCAGCGCGGTCTCCAGGCCGATAATGCCGAAGAGGCACTTCTCGAACTCCTGCATCTTTTCGCTGCCGGGGTGCGGCGCGTGATCGGTGGCGATGGCGTCCACCGCTCCTGCCACGATGCCTTCCACCACTGCGCCCGCATCGCAAGCGGTGCGCAGCGGCGGCTTCATTTTGAAATTGCTGTCGTAGGGCAGCATCTGCGCGTCGGTCAGCGCGAAGTGGTGCGGCGTGGCTTCGCAGGTCACGGGCAGTCCGCGCTGCTTGGCATAGGCGACCATCGCCATGGCGTTGTGTGTGGAAATGTGCGCCACATGGAAGCGCGCGCCGGTGAGCTGCGCCAGCAGGATGTCGCGCGCCACCATCACGTCTTCGGAACTGGCGGGAATACCGCGCAGGCCCAGCCGCACGGACTCATAGCCCTCGTGCATGTCGCCGCCCGCGCTCAGGTTCAGGTCTTCGCAATGGTCGATGACCGGCAGGTCGAAGGATCGCGCGAATTCCATGGCGCGGCGCATCACGCGAGCGTTCATCGCGGGGCGCCCATCGTCGGAGATGGCCACCACACCGGCGGCCTTCATCGAGCCGATGGCCGACAACTCCTCGCCCGCGCTGTTCTTGGTGATAGCGCCGATAGGGAAAACATTCGTGACGGCAAACTTGCGCGCGCGCGTTCGACGATATAGCTGGTCACGGTGGCGTTGTCGTTTACCGGGAGTGTGTTGGGCATGCAGCAAAGCAGTCCTCAATCGCTGGCCTATAAAGCTCCGTCTCTAGGGTTGGCTACTGGTTTTGAGGGCTCGGAATTGGTGCCCTGCTCGCTTCTGGGACCTCCGATGGGTCACGCCGCGGATCTCCGCGGATGTTGGCCGTGTAGCAGGAACCGCTGCCATGCTGCTAACATCGATTTCGAGGGTCGCCGCACAAGTTTTGGCTTCAGCGATAGGACCAGGCTCATGTCGGTTGACGGTGTTGCAAACGTCGCAAGCATAGTTGGAGCCGCCTTGGCGGTGCCTTCATTGGTGCAGATTTTTCGGACAAAACGGGTCGCCGATGAAGTCAAGGATCGGGTTTCCAGCGTCGAGGCGAAGCTCGCCAAGTTGGGCGCCGTGGATGCCCGCACAGCAATAGTGGCCGAGCTCGACGAAATAAAGCATCTGCATCGGCTCGGCGTTTGGACCATCCTGCCCGCCAGGTATTCGGCGATCAGGAGGAGATTGATTTCGTTGAAGATTGAGAACGCTAGCTTATCGCAGCAGGAATCCACGCTACAAAGCATGATCCAGCAATTCTCCGACATGGAGCACAAGATCGAGGTCGCCATAGCAGCGGATCGGCCACCGAAGGATGTTCCGTCTCTAACCAGAGTGCTAGCTCAACAAGCGGACAGGTTGAACGAAATGCACTCTTTTATCCGAAAGGCCATGGAGGAAGAACAATGACCGAGAAAAAGGTTTTCGAGCTGGCGAACAGGCTCCTGGCAAGAACGAGGGCAGGCACGCAACACTGGGAGGCAGGTGTCTCGGATCAGTCGTTCTTGACAGCCTTCCCGAAGTATTCCGTCAAGATCGGACGAGTCGCGGACGCGGACGGCGAAAACTGGCTTACAGTCATCTGGATCTATAACGAGGCTGGCAGCGAAATCGAAGCAGCTCGCGAAGACGTGCTGTCCGAAAAGCTCCAGGGTTCCAGCAGGACGCTGTCCGAAAGCCTCGAGGCTGCCCGCGTGGCCGACGTACTGAAAGACCTATACGAAGAGGCGCGACGAAGCGCGCTGAATGTCGAAGGGGCCCTCGACGACCTCCTGGCCAGTATGCAATGATCCGCCCGCGGTGTCCACTCTTCGCGCTCAGGAGGCTCGCCGATCACTCCCGTTGCCACACCATCGCCCCATCCACAATCGTCGCCACGGGACCGCCCCGGAACGTATGCCCGTCAAACGGAGAGTTGCGGCTCTTCGAGAACGATTGGTTCACATCGTAGGTCCATTGCAGGTCCGTACTGAAAATCGTCACATCGCCGGGCGCGCCCACGGCTAACGTTCCGCGATCCAGATGCAGCACGCGCGCCGGTCCGGTCGAGAGCAGCGACACCAGGCGGGCGAGGGGAATCTTGCCGGTGTGCACCAGGTGCTCCAGCGCCAGGCCCAGCGCCGTTTCCAAGCCGATAATGCCGAACGGGCACTTCTCGAACTCCTGCATCTTTTCGCTGCCGGGGTGCGGCGCGTGATCGGTGGCGATGGCGTCCACCGCTCCTGCCACGATACCTTCCACCACTGCGTCCGCATCGCAAGCGGTGCGCAGCGGCGGCTTCATTTTGAAATTGCTGTCGTAGGGCAGCATCTGCGCGTCGGTCAGCGCGAAGTGGTGCGGCGTGGCTTCGCAGGTCACGGGCAGTCCGCGCTGCTTGGCATAGGCCACCATCGCCATGGCATTGCGCGTAGAGATATGGGCCACGTGGAAGCGCGCGCCGGTGAGCTGCGCCAGCAGGATGTCGCGCGCCACCATCACGTCTTCGGAACTGGCGGGAATGCCGCGCAGGCCCAGCCGCACGGACTCATAGCCCTCGTGCATGTCGCCGCCCGCGCTCAGGTTCAGGTCTTCGCAATGATCGATGACCGGCAGGTCGAAGGATCGCGCGAATTCCATGGCGCGGCGCATCACGCGCGCGTTCATCACCGGGCGTCCATCGTCGGAGATGGCTACTACGCCAGCGGCTTTCATCGAGCCGATGGCCGACAACTCTTCGCCGGCGCTGTTCTTGGTGATAGCGCCGATAGGGAAAACATTGGTAACGGCGAGCTTGCGCGCGCGTTCGACGATGTAGCTGGTCACCGTGGCGTTGTCGTTCACCGGGAGTGTGTTGGGCATGCAGCAGATGGACGTGAATCCGCCGGCGGCCGCGGCGCGTGCGCCGCTCTCGATGGTTTCAGCGTGCTCGATGCCGGGCTCCCGCAGGTGCACGTGCATGTCGACGAAGCCGGGCGCCACGATCAGTCCCGTGGCGTCGAAGAACTCCGCGCCGGGTGCTTCCAGATCCGTGCCGGCGGCGGCGCCGATTGCGGCGATGATCCCGTCCCGGATGAGCACGTCGGCCACCTTATCGGTGTCCGAAGCCGGGTCGATGACACGCCCGTTCTTGATCAGGAGTTGAGACATTCAGCCGATCACCCGCTCCAGCACCGCCATGCGCACGGCGACGCCGTTTTCAACCTGGTTGAGGATTACGGAGCGCTGCGAATCGGCCACTTCCGAGGACAGCTCGCGCCCCCGGTTGATGGGGCCGGGATGCATGACGATGACCTCCGGCTTGGCCAGATCCAGGTGCTTCAGTTGCAAGCCGTAAAAGTGAAAATACTCCGCGGCCGGGAATGCCGCTTCATGCTGGCGCTCAAGCTGCACGCGCAGCATCATGATCACATCGGCGTCGCGAATAGCTTCGCGAATGTCGTTGGTCAGTGTCACGCCAGGCGCGATCCGGCCGAGTTCGCGCGGCAGCAGCGAAGCCGGACCGCACAGCACGATATCCGCGCCGAATTTCGAGAGCAGATAGACGTTGGAACGCGCCACGCGGCTGTGGGCGATGTCGCCGATAATGGCCACGCGCAGGCCCTCCAGGCTGGGGCGGCGGTCGAGGATGGTGCGCGCATCCAGCAGCGCCTGGGTAGGGTGCTCGTGCGTGCCGTCGCCGGCGTTGATGATGGGCATGGCCAAGTGGCGCGCCAGAAAGTGAGGCGCGCCGGAAGCCGCGTGCCGCATGACAATGGCGTTGGGGCGCATGGCCGCTAGCGTGTTCAGCGTATCCACCAGCGATTCGCCCTTGGAAACGCTGGAGCCGGAGACCGCGATCGAAATGGCGTCCGCGCCCAGGCGCTTGGCGGCGATTTCGAAACTGGTGCGCGTGCGCGTGGACGCTTCGAAGAAGAGATTGACAATCATCTTTCCGCGTAGCGTGTCCAGTTTCTTCTGCGATTGATCCTGGACAGGTTGAAACTGCTTGGCGCGCGCCAGGATGGTTTCGATCGCGGCGCGGTCCAGTTCTTCAATTCCCAGCAATCCAGCCGGCATGGTTTTAGACGGCTTCGCTTTCCGCCGCCCTTTCGACCAGGAGCACCTTTTCCATCTGGTCGATTTCCTGGAATTTGACTTCGATGATTTCGTTGTCCGAGGTCTGCACGGTGCGGCCCACGAACTGGGCTTCGATGGGCAGCTCACGGTGGCCGCGATCGATCAGGACCAACAGGTGCACTCGCGCCGGGCGGCCGTGGTCGAACAAGGCGTCCAGCGCGGCGCGAATGGTGCGGCCGGTGTAGAGCACATCGTCCATCAAGATGATGTCTTTGCCTTGCACGGAAAACGGAATTTCGGTGGCGCTGACCACCGGCTTGATGTCCACGGTGGTGAGGTCGTCGCGATAGAGGTTTATATCCAGAATGCCGACCGGTACGGCGCGCTGTTCGAGCGATTCGATCTTACGGGCCAGGCGTTGCGCCAGCGGCACGCCGCGGCGCCGGATGCCGATGAACGCCAGGCGGTCGAGATCGGAGTTCTTCTCCAGGATTTCGTGCGCCAGCCGCACTAGCGTGCGGTCGATCTCGGAGGCGCTCATGAGTTGGCCTTTGATACGAGTGAGGGGCATGGGCGTGGTAAGGAACAGGGTAGCATGACAAACCGTGGCGCCGGTTCAGGAGTGTAAATATTTGGGGCCGGAGGAATCGGTCTCTTGAAATTGGGTGTACACTGACGACAATTATGCATAACCAAACTTCCAAAAAAATGTTATTTCTCGCAGCATGTGTCTGGTTTGTAGCTTCATTTCCAGCCGCCGCGCGGGCTGCGAACGCTTACATAGTACGCAATCTTACATCGGATGTCCCCGATCTAGCCGATTATACCGATCCGAACCTGAAAGGCGCATGGGGAATCTCGGAGTCGAGCAGCAGTCCGTTCTGGATCTCGGACGCCGGCTCGGGTCTTTCCACGCTCTACAACAGCGCGGGCGCGGTGCAGGGGCTGGTGGTGACCATACCGCCTTCCAAAGCCAGCGGCGTTACAGCCGCAGGCACTCCCACTGGGACCGTCTACAACGGCACGACGGGTTTTGCCATCGCCACCGGAGATGCAGCGGCGTTCATTTTCGCCACACTGGACGGCACCATAGCGGGATGGAACCACAGCGTCAACGCGAGCCAAGCGCAGGTGATGGTGGACAACTCTGCGGACGGGGCGGTCTACACAGGCTTGGCGATCGGCACCAGCGGCTCCAACACCTACCTTTACGCCGCGAACTTCAGCAAGGGAACTATTGACGTCTTCGACTCAACCTATACCGCGGTGACTTTGCCGAATGCGTTCACCGACAGCAACCTGCCGGCAGGTTATGCGCCTTTCAATATTCAGAATCTCGCCGGAAATCTGTACGTCGCCTACGCGCTGCAGGATACCGCTAAGACGTTTGTGACGGCCGGCGCGGGCGACGGATACGTGGACGTCTACAGCACGGCGGGAACGCTCATGGATCGGCTGATTTCCGGCGGAAAGCTGAATGCGCCCTGGGGGCTGGCGATCGCGTCCACCGGGTTTGGCGATTACGCCGGCGATTTGCTGGTGGGGAATTTCGGCGATGGCACCATCAACGTATTCAACCCCACTACGGGCGAGTATACAGCTACGCTCAACGCCGTCGATGGCGCGACCATCGTGATCCCCAATCTCTGGGCCTTGCAGGTCGGCAACGGCGGCAGCGGCGGAGATTCGAACGCAGTCTATTTCACGGCTGGGATTCCGGGTCCCGACAACGGAAACCACGGCTTGCTCGGCAGGCTCCAGGCGGCTCCTATCGTTAGCGCCACAAACGTGGTCAATGGCGCGAGCTTCCAACCGGCGATCGCTCCGAACACATGGGTAACCATAACGGGAGGAAATCTGTCGGGTACCACGCGGGAGTGGGATAGTGACGACTTCGTGGGGACGGCGCTCCCCACGGACATCGATAGCGTAAGCGTGACCGTTAATGGGACATACGCTTATGTTGAGTATGTCAGCCCCGGCCAGCTTAACGTTTTGCTGCCCGTGAGTCTCGCGTCGGGACAGGCGCAATTGCAAACTTACAACTTCGGCCTTTCGAGCGCAGCCGTTACAGTCCAGGTACAAGACGTGGCGCCGGCGTTCTTCCTGCAAAGCGATGGGGTACATATCGCTGCAACGCACGCGAATGGCACGCTGGTTGGACCAACCAGCACTACGACAGGCGCGACCCCGGCGGCGCCGGGCGAGACCATCGTGCTCTATGGCACCGGGTTTGGCGCAACCAATCCGGCCACGCCGGCGGGCCAACTGATTACAACCGACTTGCCCCTGGCGACGACGCCGACCGTCACTGTCGGCGCGACCTCCAGCCAGGTCGTATTTGCGGGTCTGATTTCCGCGGGCTTGTTCCAGCTCAACGTGATCGTGCCCGCTTCCACCGCCAGCGGAGACGTGCCGGTGGTGGCCTTGGTGGGATCCACGGCTTCGCCGGGTACCGCGGTGATCGCGGTGCAGTAGTGCGTATATAGATGGAGCGATATCTTCGGATGAGACTGCGCGCGGCGTCCCGCGGACGCGGGTAACTTCGCCCACGAAATCTCGCACAATGGACTATGCGCTGCAAACGTTCCTGAAAGGGGGCATCGACAATCGCGAGAGGGCCGGCGGAACTACAAGACCGCGATCCCCCAGTATTACAAGGGTCGGATCGAAATCTTGCTGCCCCTGTGCATGAGCAATCCGGTCACGGCCGACGTGGCACTTCTGGTCGAGGATCATTCCGCCTTCTACCGTGCTTCCACTTTCCTAACGTTGGATATGGCGTACATTCAACCCCCCTTCTGTTCGCAGGACTTCTCATATTGTCAATATCGGGCACGGCTTTACGTGGGCGAACACCGACGTCCGCCCGCGCTCGTTTCAGATCCGGGCAGGCAACCCGACAGCGTAGTCGGCCCTGCGCTGGCATCACTCCGGTCCTGTAGGCAGGCGGAAGCGCCTGCCTACCTCACAGAATAACCAACTCCTTCTGCATCTCGCCGGTGACCCGCGCCTCCGTCTTTCCTACAAACACATTCACCTCCGACCGTATCCCGAAGTCTTTCAGATACACGCCCGGCTCGATGGAGAAACAGGTCCACGGCACAACCCGCCGCTCGTCGTGGGTTTCCAGATTGTCCATATTCGCCCCATTCCCATGCACCTCCTCGCCGATCGAATGGCCCGTGCGATGCACGAAGTATTCGCCGTAGCCGCGGCTGGCGATATACCCGCGCGCCGCGTCGTCCACCTCGAAGCCGCGCAAGTCATGGCCGGCCGCGACCGTGTCCTTAACCCTTGCGATGGCCGCGTCGCGCGCACCGCTCACCACGCCGTACACCTTCAGCATTTCGTCGCTGGGGTGGTCGCCGCAGAAGCCGGTCCAGGTAATGTCGTAGTAGACCGCGCCAGGCTGGTCGAGCTTGGCCCACATATCGAGCAGCACCAGGTCGCCGCTGCGAATCGCGGAAGTGATCTTGGCGGTCGGCTCGTAGTGCGGATTCGCGGCGTTGGCGTTGACGCCCACGATAGGGCCATCCTCAGCGAACAGGCCGGCTTTGGCGAAGCCATCGCGCACGAACTGCGCGACCGCGAATTCTTGCGTCACGCCGCCGCCGCGGGTGATTTCGCGGACCATCTCGAAAGCCTGGGCGCGCACGCGGTCCACGCGGCGGCCCGCCTCCAGGTGCGATTCAAGCGCCTCGGCGCTCCAGCGCGCTTCGAAATGCTGGATCAGCTCGGCTGAGCTGACCACATCCACACCGAGGCTGCGCACCAGCTCTACAGTGCCTGCGTCCACCATGGCGACATACGGAATCGCGCACATCGGCGAATATTGCATGGCCACGCGCCGCGCGTCGCCCACCAGCGCGCGCAGCCCGCCGGTCTGCTCACTCCAGATCGAGTAACGGATCTTGTCACCCGGCAGCGAATCCAACCGGCCCGATTCGATGCGATGCACCAGGCCGCGCGGCTCGCCCGCCGCCGGAATCCAGTAATACCAACGCCGCGTGACGTGCGACGCGGGCTGAAAGCCCAGGACACGATATGCCAGCGGATCGCGCTTGTGATGGTCGAAGAACAACCATCCGTCCAGCTTCTGCTTTTGCAATTCTTCCTGAATGGCCGCGATGTTCATTTTTCAAAAGGCTCCAGATTGGCGCGGGTGGGCGGCGCCGTCGCCAGGCTGACCACGATCAGCGCCAGCACGGAAACGCCCAGCGCGGGATAGACGGCGTCCAGCCATTGTATGTCCAGAATTTGCCAGGCCACCGTGATGACGGTTCCCAAAACGATGGAGCTGATGGCGCCCGCCTTATTGGCCCGCTTCCAAAAGAATACCGCCATCACGGAAGGCGTGACGGCCGCGCCGTACACCGTGTAAGCGTAGAGGGCGGCTTTCAGGATCGACTTGAAGTAGGCGGCCTGCAGCAGCGCGAACGCGCCCAGGGCGATCACCAGCACCCGCGATACAATGAGCGTGCGGCGCTCGCTAGCGCGCGGATCGATGAAGCGCTTGTAGACATCGTGAATCAGGTTGCTGGCGGGGGAGAACAGGTAATTGTTGGCGGTGGAAATCACTTTGGCGAAGACGCCGCCGAGCAGGATCGCGCCTACGACTTCAGGCAAACGCATGCGCGCGGTGAGCGGGATGATCTCGCGCGGGCGGTCCGTATGCAGCGTGGAGCTGCCGAGCACGGCGATGGTGATGATGACGGTTTCGAGGACCACGGTACCGGCGATCCATCCGAAGACGGCCCAGCGGGCGTCGCGTTCCGAACGCGCGGAGAAGAATTTCTGATACATGCCTTGATTGCCGATTAGCAGCAGCAGGGTGGGCAGCAGATAGCCGAGGCAGTGTACCCAGCCGAGTGGCCCGAAGACGGTGAAGTGATCGGCGGGCAAGGCGGCATGCACGGCTGGCCATCCGCCGGTGCGCGCGAGCAGCAGCGGCAGCGAGCTCAGGGCGATGATGGTGATCAGCAGGCCGATGATCAGGTCCAGGTAGGCGACCGACGCCATGCCCGCCAGCGCGGTGAACGTGATCACGAAGGCGGCGATGATGTCCATGCCGGTTTTTTGATCGAGCGAGGGGAAGATCAGGTGGAGGATGTCGCCGCCGCCTATGAACTGGTAGCAGGTGATGACTGTGTAGGAAATCACGATGGCGATAGTGGCCAGCACGCGGGCAGCGGTGTTGTAGCGGGTTTCGAGGAGGTCGGGCACGGTGAACTGCGCGAAGCGGCGCGCGCGGCCGGCGATGACCGCGATCAGGACCAATCCGAACCAGCCGCCGGCGGGTTGCCAGAGCGCCGAGAAGCCGTTGCGGTACGCGTTTTCGGCGCCCGCGAAGAGGCTGCCCGCGCCGATCCAGGAGGAAAGCAGGGTGAAGACCAGCACGGGCCAAGTGAGCTGGCGCCCGGCCACCAGGAAATCGGCCTGGTTCTTGACTGTGCGTGAGCGCACCACGGCGGTTCCCAGCAGCACCGCGACAATTATCGACAAGACTACGACGTAGATCATGGCGTTAGCGGGTGTTCAGCAAGGAGATCAGCCGGCTTTCCAGCCGCTCTTGCGAAGCTCCGTCTATTTCCACTATTTTGGTCCGGTTTGACAAGCCTAACACGATCCGCACGCGCGATTGGGGCACTCCTGCGAGGTCGGCGACGAAACGGATGCAGGCTTCGTTGGCTTTGCCATCCACGGGCGGCGCCGCCAGATCCAGCTTCCAGGCGTCGCCAATCCGGCCGGTGACGCGCGTGCGCCGGGCGCGCGGATGCACCTTCACCGTGACGCGCGCCATGCGATCTCCGCGCGCAGATTCGCCACGCCGGCCGCCATACGCGTATCCACCACTTCGAACGGGATCACGTCATCCAGCCAGTCGTGGCTGGAGCCGTCGGGGCTTTGGGTGGCCACGGTGAGCGTGTACTGCTGCGGAGTGAGCCAGCACGCGAAGTTGAAATCCACCTCCAACTCGTCGCCGGGCTGGTAACTGCCCAGATGCTTTTTCTCGATGCGCGTATTGGTGCCGTACACATCCATGCCGATACGGTTGCGGATGAGGATGCCCACCATGGGATCGCAGGCCGGATGATGAAAACGGGTGCGCACGCGCACGGTGACGGTCTCGCCGCCGGCCACGGACGTTACGGGCTGGCCGTTGGCGTTGAGCAGGTCCACTCCCAGGATTTCGCCGACTCCATCGCCGTGCCGGTAACTGGCCCCAAACCGCTGCTGCTTCTCCTGCCGCGCCTGCTGCTTTTCGAGCACCAGGCCGATGTAGCGGTTGATCACATCGCTGGGCGCGCCTTGCGCCTCCAGGCGGCCATTGAGCAGCAGAATGGCGCGGTTCGAAAGCTGCTTGACCAGGCCCAGATCGTGCGAGACAAACAACACGGTGATCTTGCGCTTGCGAAGCTCCTCAAACTTGCGCACGCAGCGATTGGCGAAGACCGCGTCACCCACGGCCAGGGCTTCGTCGACAATCAGGATTTCGGGGTCCACGTGGATGGCGGTAGCGAAGGCCAGGCGCACGTACATGCCGCTGGAATATTCTTTGACGGGGCGCGCGATGAACTCGCCGATCTCCGCGAAGGCCTCGATGGAGGGCATGGCGCTCTCGATTTCGGCGCGGCTCAGGCCCATGATTTCACCGTTGAGAAAGACATTTTCCCGGCCGCTGAATTCGGGGTTGAAGCCCGCGCCAAGTTCGAGCAGAGCCGCGATGCGACCGCGCGTCACGACGCGCCCCTTGGTGGGCTGCAAGATGCCGGCCACGATTTGCAGCAGCGTGCTTTTGCCGGAGCCGTTCGGCCCTACCAGGGCCAGTGTCTCGCCTTTTTCCACCTGGAAGCCGATATCTCGCAGCGCCCAGAAGTCGGTGTGGAACTTGCGCTTGGTGAAGGGGAGCGCTTCGCGCAAGCGGTCGGCGGGACGGCGATAGAGCTTGTAGAGCTTCGATACGTTCTGGAGCAAAACCACAATCCTTTATTCTGACACGGCGGCCTTTCGCGGCGGGTAAGGAATCGTCGATATTGCAAAGATGGACAGTATAGCGGCGCGCACCGTAACCAACAAGGGACAGACCACCATCCCGAAAGCGATACGCGATCGCTTGCGGTACAAGTGCTCTTGCGACCTCGCAACCGGGACTTCATTCGCTAAAGAGCATTATTCGCAGCAGGACGATGCCAGACAAGCCGCCGTGGCCAAGAAGCCGATGGAGCGGTCAACCAGTGCAGGCCGGCCGCTGTTCATCCCTCTCGTCGTGTTGTGTGAGTTGGTCTGGGACCTGTCAAGGAGCCACAGGCAGGCAAAGGCCGAGATCGTCCGCCTGCTGGAGTACCTTTTGGAGGCGAAGCTGTTCCAAGTCGACCCTGAGTCGTTGGTGCGCCGCGACGTCCCGCGAGACGTTAGCGGGGTGTCTAGACTGCATCAGTTCGAGGTGGCTTGAAGGGCGCCGCGGGGTTCACGCAGTTGCGCTGATCGGCGCGCGAAACTATGGCGCAGCATAGTCCCGGTTCCGGGCGGCTTCGTCCCGGGCTATCGACCCGCGCAGCCGGTCATAAGCGGAAAGAAGCAACGATCTGGCGATGGGTTCCGGGCAATCCAGTACACTCGCAATTTGCCAGGAATCCATCTGATGATATTTGTGCATGAGCACCGCGGCCCTCTGCCTGCCAGGCATGCACGCCACCGCACGGCTGGGCCCTTCAAAGACATCGGCTAACGCTGCGGGAGCGGGGTGGCTCTGCCGATTTGCCAGCTCCTTCAACACCAGATCGGTGGCCACGCGAAGCAACCGGGTGGCTGGCTGCGCTGTGGGGCCAGATCCCTCGCCGTCAGAGCGATATATCCGGAGGAACGCCTCGACGGCGAGTTCTTCGGCAACCGTCTGGTCCTGCACCATACGGTACAGAAAATGGATTACCGCCGCACGGTGCGTCCGCAACAACATGGTGAGCGCCGCCCGGTCCCGGCTGGCGCCAAGGTGCGGCGGCCGCCCGCCGCGGCAACCCGGAAAGTGGTCGATCTCTAACAGCCTATAGCGCGGGTGTCGCCGCAGCCTTGCAATCCGCCCGAACATGTTCTCTCGTCGAGTTTCCAGACGCGACTTGACAGGGCAATCCTCGTGCCACGACAGACTTTCCCGGAGAGTACCGCGATGACACCCGGATTGCAGTCTATTGCAAGGCCGGTAGTCAGAATTTGGCAAGGCATCGTATGCAGAATGTTGCCCGTAGTGCAGCAAATGCATTGGCGGCCCGACTACGAGATGTGATGCTTCGGACGGATCGTCGAACCAATCCTGCCGGGAATCCGGGAGCGCAACCGCGCTTTATGCATTCCCCGGCAAGGTGAAATAGAATGTCGCACCTTTGCCCAGTTCGGATTCAACCCATATACGGCCTTCATGGCGGCTCGCAATCTTACGGCAAATGGCCAGCCCCATGCCGCTTCCGGAGCTTCTATCGCGCGGCTGCAGGCACCTGAAAATACCGAAGACCTTCTCCGCATACTGGGGATCGATGCCGATTCCATTGTCTCTTACCGAGAAGCGCCACTCTCCGCCCGCGTCTTCCGCGGCGATGTGTATGCGGGGGGCTTCCGGACTCCTGTATTTGATCGAGTTGACCAGCAGATTCTGAAACAGCCGGGTCAACTGGACCGCATCTCCAGTGACCGCCGGCAGCGGTCCCCGGGTAACCAGCGCACCGCTCTCCTCGATCAACGATCGAAGGTTGCGGATGGCGTCGTCCAAAACCGCTTCGCAAGATATTCTGGTGAAGAAATCGGCGCCCCGGGCTTCAATCTGTGAGAAGTCCAGCAAGTCGTGGATCAGCCTCTCCATGCGCTCCGCACTCTCCACGATGAAGCTGATGAACTGATCCGCATCTCCCTGAAGTCGCCCCGTGTATCGCTTTGCCAGGAGTTGGGCGTAGATCGAGACAGTGCGCAACGGCTCCTGCAGGTCGTGGCTGGCGACGTACGCAAATTGCTGCAGCTCCTCGTTGGAACGTAACAGGGCTTCCGTTCGCTCGAGGACGCGCTCTTCCAAATTCGCATTGAGCTGGTGAATCTGCTCCTCTGTCCGCTTGCGTTCGCTGATGTCGCGTATGGCGCTGGTAATCACGACTCCTTCATCGGTGTGCAAAGGACTGAAGGTGATCTCGACCGGAAACGGCGCGCGGTTTTCCGGGAAAGCCAACAACTCCACTCCCGGTTCGGCGAGTTGCATCGGCGCGCTAAAATCTTCATCCCATGCCGCCGGCAAACGGAACCCCCAACCGTGAACCAAAGTTCTAATGTCCTTGGATATTAGTTTGTCGCGCCCGCAGTTGAAGAGCACCTCGGTTCGCGAATTGACCATCACGATTTCTCCGTTGGCACGGCACATGACCATCGCGTCGGGCGCCGCTTCCAGCAACGAACGGAATCGCCGTTCGGCCTTTTGCAGTACTTCGGATTGTTTCCGCAGTTCATCCGCTTGTTCCTTCAACTTGGCGTTTCCGCGGCTGAGTTCCACGAAGACCGCAACCTTGGAACGAAGCACTTCGGGCACGATGGGCTTGAACAGAAAATCGACGGCGCCGAGGTCATAACCGCGGAACAGGTGTTCTTCGTTTCTATATCCGGTCAGAAACAGGATCGGGATCTCGCGCGATCGCGGGCGGCTTCGGATCAGCTCGGCGGTCTCGAACCCGTCCATATCGGGCATTCTGACGTCCAATAATATGGCCGCAAAATCATCGTTCAAGACGTGCCGGAGCGCTTCCCTCCCGGAATTCGCCAGCACCAGTTCCTGGCCCAGACCGCTAAGCGTAGCCTCCAGGGAAACCAGGTTTTCCGGCGTATCGTCGACCAAAAGGATCTTCATCCGTCGATCGACGGCTGGTTCCCGGGCGGTTTCCACTGCATTGCCTGCGGACATAACCCAATTATCCGGCGACCGACATAGCTGCCGGCAATAGGTCGTGCGCCCGCACCAGCCAGACGCGCAAAACCGAAAACAACTGTTCCAGATCCACGGGTTTGGTGATGTAATCCGTGGCGCCGGCATCGATGCACTTGGCGCGATCCCCTTTCATAGCCTTGGCGGTCACAGCCACGATCGGGATCGAACGGAATTCCGGGATTTGGCGGATAGCCTGCATCGTTTCATAGCCATCCATCTCGGGCATCATAATGTCCATCAGAACGCCATCGATACCCGGCGTTTTGAGTAACATCTCTATGCCCGTGCGGCCGTTTTCCGCGTGCACGACCTGCAGACCGTGCTGCTCGAGGACCGTGGAGAGCGCGAAGATATTGCGCACGTCGTCGTCCACCACCAGAACTTTCTTGCCGGCGAGTACGGAACCGCTTTGGCGCAACGCCTTCAGGGTTTCGCGCTGCCATTCGGAGAGATCCGTTTCGGCCCGATGCAGTAACAGCACGGTTTCCTCCAAGAGGCGTTCCTGCGATTCCGCGTATCTTACTACATTATGCCGGGTGAGGCGTTTGATGGCCTCTTCGGCCTCGCCGCCGAGCCTCTTCGGACCGCACACCACCAACGGGGGCATGGGGCTGATTTCCGCCTGGATCTCTTCCACCAATTGGACCGCCGGTATGTCGGATATGCGCAGATCGAGCGCGATGGCATCCAGGTATTGCTGTCTTACCACAGCCAATGCTTCGCCGCCAGAGCCCACCGCGATGGCCTCGACATCGCTCCCGCCCAAGACTTCCCGCCAGTCGGTTCGGCGGAATTCGTCCGGCGCGACGATCAGCAGCTTCTTAGCGCGCCGCTCCAGAGAATGATGAATGGTGTTGAAAGCGATGTTCAGATTGTCTTTGGTGACCGATTTTTCGAGGTACGTCATCGCACCAAGAGCCAGGCCACGCCGCCGGTTTTCATCGCCGGTAATCACGTGCACCGGGATATGGCGGGTCGCCGGATCGTGCTTCAGCCGGTCGAGAATCGTCCAGCCGGCCACATCGGGTAGGGTGATGTCCAAGGTAATTGCGCCGGGGACGAACTCACGCGCGAGCGCCAGCGCCGTACCGCCACGAAGGGCGACCAGCACCCGGATGCCGCGCTCGTGCGCCATGTCCACTAAAATACGCGCAAAGGTAACGTCGTCCTCGACGATCAACAGCACGGGTTCGCCGGGGCGAATCAGGTTCCGGTCGTCGTCGATTTCAATGTCATGCACCACGGCAACTGGCGCCGCGGACGGAGCCGGCAGAATGATATCCAGCGTGTCGGCATCGGCCACGCTCACGCCATCCACGGCCGGCTGCGCAGTGCGGCTGTCGACGTTCTGTGCCGGGCGTATCTCAGCCTTAACCGGGGACACCTGGGCCACATAGGTTTGCGGCAGATACAACGTGAACGTGCTGCCCACGCCGGGGGCGCTCTGCAGCCGGATCTCGCCACCCAGCAAGCGGGTGAGTTCGCGGCTGATCGACAGGCCCAGTCCGGTGCCGCCGTACTTCCGGCTAGTGGTGCCATCCGCCTGCTGGAAGGCTTCGAAGATGATGCGCTGTTTCTCTTGCGGGATGCCGATACCGGTGTCGGTAACGGAAAACGCGACAACGGATTTGACCCGATTCAGCACCGGGTGATTCGGGCTCCAACCGGAGCTGGCCCGTTCCACACGCAATCGCACGGTCCCATGCTCCGTGAATTTCAGCGCGTTCGATAGCAGGTTCTTCAGTACCTGCTGCAGCCGCTTGGCGTCGGTAATGATGGTATCCGCCGGCAAGCTCTCTTCCAGTTCGATCGAGAAATCCAATCCTTTTCCGTCCGCGACATGGCGGAACGTGCGCAAGCAGAAATCGCGCACTTCGCTGTAGCGGACGCTGCCGACTTCCACATCCATTTTCCCGGATTCGATCTTGCTCAAATCCAGAATATCGTTGATCAGGGCCAACAGATCCGTGCCCGACGAGTGGATGGTTTCCGCATACTTAACCTGCTTCGAGGTCAAGGTGCTGTCGGTATTCTCGGCCAGCATTTGAGCCAGGATCAACAAGTTATTCAGCGGCGTGCGCAGTTCATGACTCATGTTGGCCAGGAATTCGCTCTTGTATTTCGAAGTGAGCGACAACTGTTCGGCCTTCTCTTCGAGCGCCGCCTTGGCCTGCTCCACCTCGCGATTCTTGGTTTCCACTTCGTTCTTTTGCTCGGCCAGCAGGCTGGCCTTCTCCTCCAACTCGGCATTGGTCTTCTGAAGCTGCTCCGCCAACGCCTGGCTCTTGTTCAGCAGTTGTTCCGTGCGCATGGTGGCCGCGATGGTATTCAGCACGATGCCGATCGACTGGGTGAGCTGATCCAGAAAGGCCAGGTTCACATCCGTGAAATGGCGGAACGACGCGAGCTCGATCACCGCGCGGGTGTCGCCTTCAAACAAAACCGGCAGCACCACGATGCTGAGCGGCGTGGCTTCTCCCAGGCTGGAGCTGATTCTAATGTAGTCTTTGGGGACGTCGGTAACCAGAATGCGGCGCTTCTCCAGCGCACACTGGCCAGCCAGGCCCTGCCCCATGCGGAACTGCCTGGGGACATCGTCGTGGTCCCTAGAGGCGTACGCGGCTAGCAGCTTCAACGACTCCTGTTCTTCGTCCGTGATATAGAATGTCCCATGCTGGGCGCCCACCAGGGGAGTCAGCTCCGACAGGAGGAGTCTGGATACGGTCACCAAGTCGCGCTGGCCCTGCATCATGCCGGTGAATTTCGCGATATTGGTCTTGAGCCAGTCCTGATCCGTATTCTTGCGGGTGGTTTCGGCCAGGTTCACGATCATCTCATTGATGTTGTCCTTGAGGGCCGCCACTTCGCCCAGCGCTTCCACCGCGATTGAGCGGGTCAGATCGCCTTTGGTCACGGCGGTGGCGACATCGGCGATGGCGCGCACCTGCGTAGTCAGATTGGCGGCAAGCTGGTTGACGTTATCGGTAAGGTCGCGCCACAGGCCGGCCGCGCCCGGCACCAGAGCCTGACCGCCCAGTTTCCCTTCGATGCCGACTTCGCGCGCCACGTTGCTGACCTGGTCGGCGAAAACGGCCAGCGTGTCGATCATTTCGTTGATGGTGTCCGCGAGCGATGCGATCTCGCCCTTAGTCTCCAGCACCAGCTTGCGTTTCAGGTTCCCGTTGGCCACATCGGTTACGACCTTGGCGATGCCGCGCACCTGGGTGGTGAGGTTGGCGGCCATGGAGTTCACATTGTCAGTCAAATCTTTCCATGTTCCCGCCACCCCGCGCACTTCGGCTTGCCCTCCGAGCTTTCCTTCGGTACCCACCTCGCGCGCCACGCGCGTGACTTCCGAGGCGAAGCTGTTAAGCTGATCCACCATGGTGTTGATGGTGCTCTTTAGCTCGAAGATTTCGCCCTGCACATCCACGGTGATTTTCCGGCTCAAGTCTCCGTTGGCCACCGCGGTCGTGACTTGGGCGATGTTGCGGACCTGAGCGGTCAAGTTGCCCGCCATGGAATTCACGCTATCGGTCAAGTCTTTCCAGGTTCCGGCCACGCCGCGCACTACAGCCTGGCCGCCCAGTTTGCCTTCGGTACCCACTTCGCGCGCCACGCGAGTGACTTCCGCGGCGAAGGAGCTAAGCTGATCCACCATGGTGTTCACGGTGTTCTTGACTTCCAGGATCTCGCCGCGCACATCCACGGTGATTTTACGCGAGAGGTCTCCTTTCGCGACGGCCGTCGTAACCTCCGCGATGTTGCGGACCTGGGTGGTCAGGTTCGCCGCCATGGAGTTTACGCTGTCGGTCAGATCCTTCCAGGTGCCGGCCACGCCGCGCACATCGGCCTGGCCGCCCAGTTTGCCTTCGGTACCGACCTCGCGGGCCACGCGTGTTACTTCGGAGGCGAAGGAACTAAGCTGATCCACCATGGTATTGATGGTGTTCTTCAGCTCCAGAATCTCCCCGCGGGCATCCACTGTAATCTTAGTCGTTAAATTACCCTTGGCCACCGCGGTGGTGACGCCGGCGATGTTACGCACCTGGTTGGTGAGGTTGCTGGCCATGGAGTTAACCGAGTCCGTGAGGTCCTTCCACGTACCGGCGACGCCGCGCACATCGGCCTGGCCGCCCAGTTTCCCTTCAGTGCCCACTTCACGGGCCACGCGCGTCACTTCAGCGGCGAACGACGAAAGCTGGTCCACCATCGTGTTGATGGTATTTTTCAATTCCAGAATTTCCCCCTTCACGTCCACTGTGATCTTCTTGGACAAGTCGCCGTTGGCCACGGCCGTCGTCACTGCCGCGATGTTGCGCACCTGCGACGTCAGGTTGCCAGCCATGAAATTCAC
>DATNMW010000013.1:0-38019 GCA_035602155.1 Bryobacteraceae bacterium
CGGCTGGTACGGCAAGGCCGACCTCTTCCGCCTCATCCAGGTGGCCCCGGTCGAAGTCGTCTCCCTCTGCGACGTCGATAAACAAATGCTCGCCCGCGCCGCCGATCTCACCGCCACGCGCCAGGCGTCCGGCAAGAAACCCCGCACCTACTCCGACTATCGCCAGATGCTCAAGGAGAAGGATCTCGACATCGTGCTCATCGCCACGCCCGACCATTGGCACGCCCTGGCCATGATCGCCGCCGTCGAAGCGGGCGCGGACGTCTACGTGCAAAAGCCCATCAGCGTCGACATCCGCGAAGGCCAAGCCATGCTGGCCGCCGCCCGCAAGCACCGGCGTGTGGTCCAGGTGGGCACCCAGCGCCGCAGCACGCCGCACATCGTCGAAGCCCGCGACCGCTTCATCAAGGAAGGCAAACTGGGCAAGATCGGCCTGGTCGAGATCTGCTGCTACTATCACATGCGCACTGCCGAGAATCCGCCCGACACCGATCCGCCGCCGTATCTCGATTACGAAATGTGGACCGGTCCCGCTCCCATGCGTCCCTATAACAAGCTGGTGCATCCGCGCGGCTGGCGCGCGTTCATGGAGTACGGCAACGGAATCGTCGGCGACATGTGCATCCATATGTTCGACATGGTGCGCTGGATGATGGGCCTGGGCTGGCCCAAACGTGTTTCGTCGGAAGGCGGCATTCTGGTCGACAAGCATTCCAAGGCCAACATCTCCGACACCCAGACCGCTACTTTCGACTATGACGACTTGAAGATCGTGTGGCAGCATCGCACCTGGGGCGCGGCTCCGGATCCCGATCCCAAGTATGCCTGGAGTGCGACCTTCTATGGCGATAAAGGCACGCTGAAAGTAAGTGTGTATAGCTATGACTTCGTGCCTGAGGGAGGCCAAGGCGCGGTGCATCGCGATGTCACTTACGAATTCGAGCGGTACCCGGTCGACAAGATTGAGCCGGATCTGGAAAGGCATGTGGCTCCTGCCATCCGGCATCACATGATGGATTTTCTGGCAGCCATCGATAAGCGGTCGAAGCCCGTGGCCGACATCGAAGAAGGATACATCTCGACGGCCAGTTGCATCCTGGCCAATATGTCGATGAAGCTCGGACGAACCTTGGCCTGGGACCCGCAAGACGGACGCATAGCAGGCGACGACGGAGCAAACCAACTGCTGGCCCGGCCCTACCGTGCGCCCTATCTGCATCCGGAGGCCTGATGCGGGCTCGTGCAGTCCTGATTCTTCTTGCGGTTGGCACCGCGTGCGCGCAGGAGCCATGCACGGTAACGCGTCCCACCGCGACGCTCCAGGTTCCGTACGTAGCCGGCGATCCGCCCCTCTCCACCGACCCGTCCGCGCCGGTCTGGCGCGGCGCGGGCAACATGGGCGTCACCGCCATCTCGAAGGATTGCAGCAAGCAGATCGACTATCCCGCGCTGCTCACTCAGGTGCGATCCTTCCGGACCGATACGCATCTTTATCTGCTCTTCAGTTGTCCTTATACCCGCTTGAATGTCTTCCTGCCCGCACTGGGCGGCGGCCCGCGCGACAAGCTCTGGGATCGCGACGTTGTCGAGATGTTCCTGGGAGACGACTGGACCAACATCCGCCACTATCGCGAATTCGAGATCGCCCCCACCGGCGATTGGATCGATCTGGCCATCGACCTCGACCGCGAAAGCTACGACCAATCCTGGCGCTCCGGATGGAATACCGGCGCGCGCATCGATGAAAAAGCGCACGTCTGGTTCGCCGCCGCGCGCATCCCGTTGAGCGCGGTCGGTAGCAACCCCGTGAAGGCCGGCACGAAATGGCGCGCGAACCTCTACCGCATCGAGGGCCAGGGTCCGGATGCGCACCGGCATTTCCTTTGCTGGCAGCCCACCTGTGTGGTCCATCGCGATCCCAACCACGTGCCCGAAAACTTCGGCACATTGATCTTCACTGGCGGCGTGGAGTCGCTCGCGGACGGCCGTCGTCGGTTTGAAGAGCGTTGCGGCGGCTGCCACGGCGCGGACGGCATGGGCGGCGAGCGTGCTCCCGCCATAGGCAGCATAGACCGCGAGCGCCTCCGTTCGGAAGACGGCGTGCGCACTGTGATCCATGACGGCATTCCCGACGCCGGCATGCCGGCTTTCAATCTTGCGGAGCCCGAACTTTCGCAGATCGTCGCCTTCGTGCGCTCCCGTGTGACACCGGCCGGCGAGAGCATGCCGCCGGGCGACCCCAGCGCGGGCCAGGAGTTTTTCTTCGGCAAAGGCGGCTGCGCGCAGTGCCACATGATGAACGGCCGCGGCGGCGTGACCGGCCCCGATCTCAGCAATTCCGGAGCCGAGCTGACGCTCGCCGAGATGGAGCAATCGCTGCTGAAACCGGCTGCGCGCCGCAAGCCCGGATATGAAGTAGCCACTGTGCGCCGGCTCTCCGGCCCGGCGGTGCGCGGGTTTCTGCGCAACGAGAGTCTGTACGATCTCCAGGTGCAGGGCTTCGATGGCCGCCTCTATCTCTTGCGTCGTTCGGATGTGGCCGCCATCCAGCGCGAAGCCGCGTCATACATGCCCGCGCTCCACGCCGGTGAAACCGAACAGCGGGATCTGATTGCATATCTGGCGAATCCCCCCGCCATTCAGCCCACCAAAGATAGCGCGGACCTGCCCGGCGCCGTCCCCTGGGACCGCATCGCCCATCCGCAACCCGGCGACTGGCCCACCTATCACGGCCAGTTAAGCGGCAATCGCTCCAGTGCGCTAAATCAAATCACGCCCCGCAACGTCGGCCAACTTGCGCCGCGCTGGATCTTCCCGATTCCCAATGCGCGCCATCTGGAAGTGACTCCCGTCGTTGTGGATGGCGTCATGTATGTGACCAACGTGAATGCCGCCTGGGCGCTCGACGCCGCCAGCGGCCGCGAAATCTGGCACTACGAGCGGCCCCGCAGCAAAGGCCTCTCCGGCGATGCGTCCGGCGGCATCAACCGCGGCGTGGCCGTGTTGGGCGACCGCGTGTTCATGGTCACCGACAATGCCCATATGCTCGCCCTGCATCGCCTCACCGGAGCGCTCCTTTGGGATTCCCAAATGGCCGATTCAAACCAGAATTATGGCGCAACATCCGCGCCGCTGGTGGTCAAGGATCTGGTGATTTCCGGGACCTCCGGCGGCGACGAGGGCATCCGCGGATTCGTGGCCGCCTATAGCGCCGCAACCGGCCAGCGCGTCTGGCGATTCTGGACGGTGCCCTTGCCCGGCGAGCCTGCCGCCGCCACCTGGGTGGGCCGCGCCGCCCTGGAGCATGGCTGCGCATCCACGTGGCTCACCGGCACCTACGATATCGAAACCGATACGCTTTTCTGGCCCACCGGCAATCCCTGCCCCGATTTCAATGGCGACGAGCGCCGCGGAGCCAATCTGTATTCCGATTCTGTGCTGGCGCTCGACCCGCAAACCGGCGTCCTGAAGTGGTACTACCAATTCACGCCGCACGACCTGCACGATTGGGATGCCACTGAAACACCCATGCTGGTGGATGCGCAGTATCGCGGACGCGAACGGAAGCTGCTGCTGCAAGGCAATCGCAACGGATCCTTTTACGTTCTGGACCGCACCAACGGCCAGTTGCTAAGCTCATCGCCATTCGTGCGCGGGCTGACAGCCAGCGAGCCGACGCCGGCCGGCGCGCGCGCCTGCCCATCCATGGACGGCGCCACCAACTGGATGTCCACGGCCTTCGATCCGGGCAAGCATCTGTTCTACCTGTTAGCGCTGGAGAAGTGCAATATCTTCACGAAATCTCCGCCGGTTTGGAAGGCAGGCGAATCATACTATGGGGGAGGCGCGCGCGACGTCCCCGGCGAAACGCCCCGCCAATATCTGCGCGCCCTGGATGTAGCCACCGGCAAGATCGCGTGGGAGATACCACAGAGCGGAACCGAGGAAAGCTGGGGCGGCGTGCTGGCGACTGCCTCCGGGCTGCTCTTCTATTGCGAAGAATCGGGCGCCTTCGCGGCCGTGGATGCGGCCACCGGCGCGCCGTTATGGCACATGCAGCTCAATACCGAGTGGAAGGCCTCTCCCATGACCTACACGGCGAAGGGAACCCAGTACGTATCAGTGGCCGCCGGAAACAACGTAATCGCCTTCGCCCTACCGTAATCCACGTGGCCCCACACGTGCTCTTAAGTCCTATTATGAGAAAATATTCCACGACCACGATAGCGGCGGTGGCGCTAGCGACGCTCCTAACCGCAGTCCCCGCGCTTGCCCGCGACCGCACCCTCCTGAACGGCGCCTGGACCCTCGTCCCTACCAAAAGCGATTTTGCCGGCCAGCCCGTTGTACAAACCGGCACCGTCACCATCAACGAGCGCCAGGGCGACATCACCGTCTCCCGCAACTTCCAGTACGCCGGCGCGGGCGAAACCTTCTTCTACCGCGACATGACCGACGCCGAGAATAACGCCACCATTCACAGCGGCAAAGACCTTAAGAGCAAGAGCCGGTGGGATCACGATGTGCTGAAAGTCACCACCACGCAATCCGGCGTGGCTACCGTCGAAAGCTACTCCCTCGCCGCGGATGGCACTATGCGCGTCGATGTAGTGAAGCCGGGGCATGCCCCGATCACCCTAATCTTCCAGCGCCAGTAAGCGGAAATGGGAGTAGAATCGTTTGTACCGGGGATCGCCATCTCGGAACTTAATTTTGAGGAGGCTGGGAATGAAACTGTCCGCCCTCACGACTCTCGTCGTATCCACCTTCCTATGTGTGGCATCCGCTCAAACGACAATTACCGAAGGTTCGACAACCACGCATCGGGCGAATGTTGACAGCGACGGAGGTGAAATATACATCTACATCGGAGGATCTTTTCCAATTGGAACCTCTCCGGCGACATTTACGTTTCTTTGGGATTTTGTGGGGCGGGGCGGCAATAGTACCGGCTACATTACGCCGCTGTTACTCGAACGCGTGCCGGGTCCGTTCTATACGGTATATGTAGTTAGAGCGATAGGTCAAGGTTTCCCAGTTGCCATAAGCTCATCTCCGCAAACCATTCCGTTCACCATCGTGGAAGGTATCACTACTACCAATGCCGAATTTACATTCGGCTACGTCAACGCAATGGTTAACGCGAGCGGCCAAGAAGTCGCCAGCAGCGCCGGCACGGTCGATATGGACTACCCCGCTGACAGTGGACCCGGTGTGGGCGGCCCGACCACCTATAATACTTGGGCGGCCACAGGTGCACCCCAGCCCATCACTGTCGCTATAGGAACGACCATCGGTGGCGATTCAGGCACGGACTTCGCGTGGGTCAACTACTATCCTATTCGGACCTATTCCGCGCAAGCCCAAGGCGCCGTAAGTACGCAATAGGCTTGGTTAACCCGCGGATGTCAGTAAATCGACCAGCAACCCGGCGTGATCAGCTCCACCAAATGCCGATCGGGATCGCGGAAGTACAAGCTGCGCCCGCCGCGCGGCCAATCCACCGTGCTCTCGATCGCGATCCCGCGCTCCGCCAACCGCCGCTGCCAGTCTGCTTCCGCGGCGGCCGGGATCGCAAACGCCACATGCAATTGTCCCACCCCATCGTGCGGCGGAATCATCCCCCCGGGCGTCGCAATGGATTCCAGTGTGGCCCCCCTGCGGAACAGCAGCAGCACGTTCCGGTCTGCCACGCTCAGCGCGCAAAAACGCTCGTCGCCGATCAGCCTCTTGAATTCGCAAACGTCTTCGTAGAAGTGGGCGGCGCGCTCCAGGTCGTCCACGTACAAGCACGTTTCTACGACCCCGGTCACTTCCGGCATAATATACAGTGTATCCCCTGCGACTTTCGACGCTCCGCGGGCATCGAAGTCTTCAGCGTTCAGTGTGCCTATGGTAAAGCCGGTTCTGTTAACGATTGACGACGATCCCGAAGTGCTGAAAGCGGTGGAGCGCGACCTCCGCCGCCAGTACGCCGCGGATTATCGCGTCCTCTCGGCCAACTCCGGCCCAGCCGCGCTGGATCTGCTCGACAGGCTCAAGCAGCGCGGTGAGCCCCTGGCCTTGTTCCTGGTCGATTACCGCATGCCGCAGATGACCGGCATCGAATTTCTTTCGCGCGCCATCCCTCAGTTCACCGATGCCAAGCGCGTGCTGCTCACCGCCTATTCGGACACCGAGGCCGCCATTCGCGCCATCAACGAGATCAAGCTGGATCATTACCTGCTCAAGCCCTGGGACCCTCCCGAGCAAAACCTCTACCCGGTGCTGGACGACCTGCTGGGCGATTGGCAGGCATCCTACCGGCCGCCTTTCGAGGGCCTGCGGGTGCTCGGCACGCGATGGTCGCGACGCTCCTATGAGCTCCGCGAGTTCCTGGCGCGCAACCAGGTTCCCTACCACTGGCTCGACGTGGAGGCGGCCGATAGCGAACCGGAGGTGCGCCGCGCCATGGACATGCTGACGCCCGAAGAACGGCACTTCCCGGTGGTGCTGCTGCAGGATGGCGCCCGCCTGCCCGACCCTTCCCATGCGGAATTGGCCGGCCGGATCGGCTTCAACACGCGCGCGGTGTCCGCATCCTACGACTTGATTATTTTGGGCGGAGGCCCGGCCGGCCTCGCGGCAGCCGTGTACGGTGCGTCCGAGGGACTGCGCGCCGTAATTATAGAGCGTGAGGCGCCCGGCGGCCAGGCGGGCCTCAGCGCGCGCATCGAAAATTATCTGGGCTTTCCATCGGGACTGAGCGGCAGCGATCTGGCGCGCCGCGCTGTGACGCAGGCGCGCCGCTTCGGGGCCGAGATTCTGGCGCCGCAGGAGGCCGTCGAATTGCGCATACAAGATCCGTACCGGATCGTACGCCTGGCCGATGGCAGCGAGATTTCCGCCGAGGCGCTATTGATCGCCACCGGCGTGCAATGGCGCAAACTGGATGTGCCCGGCATGGATCGCCTCACCGGCGCCGGCGTCTACTACGGAGCTGGATCGACCGAAGCGGTATCCTGCCGCGATGAGGATGTGTATATCGTGGGCGGCGCCAATTCCGCGGGACAAGCCGCGCTCAATCTTTCGCGCTATGCGCGGCGCGTGGTCATCCTGGTTCGCGGCAAGTCGCTGGCCGCTACCATGTCGCAGTATTTGATTGACGAGATTGCCCGCACCGCGAACATACAGGTCGAGTATCAGACGCAGGTAGTGGAAGTACACGGCGCGGACCATCTGGAAGCCATCACCATCGAATGCGGGCGGACCAACACGCGCGAGCGCGTGGACGCGGGCGGGTTGTTCATATTCATTGGCGCGCAACCCGGCACGGATTGGTTGGATGGCGTAGTGGCGCGCGACAAACATGGCTTCATCCTGACTGGTCCCGCCCTGGTTCGCGACGGCAAGTCGCCCCAGAGTTGGACGCTCGAACGCGACCCCAACCTGCTCGAAACCAACGTGCCCGGCGTGTTTGCAGTGGGAGACGTGCGCCACGGCTCCGTGAAGCGCGTGGCCTCCGGCGTGGGTGAAGGCTCTATCGCCATTCAGTTTGTGCATCAGTACTTGAGCAAGGCGTGAGAAGGAGGCAGGAGACAGAAGTCAGAAGTCAGGAGTCCCGTCTACGATCTTCTGTCTTCTGTCTTCTGTCTTCGGAGGGCGAATGAAACGATATCTGTTGGTTCTGGCAATAGCGCTTGGCGCTTCGGTCTGGTGGACAGCGTCCGCTCAAGACTCTACTATCCCAATCTTGAATCCCGGTTTTGAGGACGACGTGCTGGCATGCGCGCCGGGGCAGTTTTGCTCTCAATACTCGATCACCGGTTGGTTATGCGGTCCGCAGAGTGGCACGTTTAAGCCGTCGACAGTTAATTTCCCCACGGGAGTCCCCGGGGGAGTGAATGTCGCATACATCGGCAATAGCAGTGCGACCGGATCGATCTTACAGGTCGCGCCCGCCGTGGTTCGGGCAAGCACGACATACACTCTGACGTTGAGCGTAGGGCACCGTGCAGACTACGCATTCACCGGTTACGTTGCGGCTCTGATGGCCGGAAACGCGACCCTCGCTTACGACAGCAGCCTGTCTCCCGCGCCTGGCGCTTTTCTAACCGATGTGATCGTGTACAACTCTGGCGCAACTCCGCCCCAACTCGGCCATGCGCTGACAATCTTCGTGAAGAGTTTGGGATCTGGACAGGTTGAGATCGACAACGTATCGCTCAGCGCCACGCCGCAATAGGCACGAGACGCACGTCTACGATCTTCTGTCTTCTGTCTTCTGACTCCTGTCTTCCATCTTCCCCTGCATCTTAGCCGCGAAACGCGCAATATTCACAATCGCCCGCTCGTGCGTCCCTTCGCCGCACTTCTCCTTCTCGTCCCAAGCCTCCACCTTGAAACTAACCCGCCGCCCCTCCACGCCGGTGACTTCGGCCTTGAATGTCACCGTCATGCCCATCGGTGTGGCCGCCAAGTGGTAGACATTCACGTGCGTGCCCACAGTATCGTGACCCGCGTCCAGCAGAGGCAGCACGGCGTTGCGGCACGTGCGCTCCATCCACCCGATCATCCAAGGTGTGGCCAGCACCCGCGCGCCCTCCAGCCCCAGGAAGTTAATAGCCACTTCATCGTCCACTAACAGCGTCTGTTCAAGCTTGGTTCCGATCGGTATTTCAGCCATGTAACCCCGCCAACACGCCGCGCATATAACTGAATGAATTCTTCATCCCCGGCAAAGGATTGTCTCCGTTAATCTCGTACTCCAGGTTCACGCACCCTTGATAACCGGTCTTTTGGAGCGCTCTGAAAATGCCCACCACCGGCATGATGCCCTCGCCTACATCGCACTGAATGGCATGCGGCTCGAACGTCTTCAGGTCTTTAATGTGCATGTCGAACAGGCGGTTGCCAGCCTCCGCGATCGACTCCACCACGTTCGCTCCCGCTCGCAACGAATGCCCCACGTCCATGCAAAGGCCGCAGCGCGGGTCCATGTCCTTCACCACTGCCAGCACCGATTGCGGCGTCGGATATTGCTTGTCTTCCGGGCCGTGCGTGTGGATGGCAATGCGGATGTTATACTCCTTGACGAACCGCTCAATCACACCCATGTTGGTGTGCGTGGGCGCGCAGACGATCATGGGCATGCCGCACATCCGGGCATATTCGAAGTACTTGCGCACATCGTCCGGATCGTCCTTTGCCAGCGTGATGTTACCACCGCTTACGATGGTCAGGCCCGCCCGCTCGAATTCCTTCCGCCCGCTTTCCAGCTCTTCCGGGCTGCTGCGATACGGCAGGTGAAATTCCTTCACGCTGACATACGGCGTGCGCAGCTCCTTGATGCATCGGATAGCCAGCGCGCGGCTGTACTCGCGCAGCGAGTAGCTGGCGACGCCCAGCTTGATCTCGCCGGAAGTCTCTGCAGCGGCCGAACCGCGTCCCGGCCCGCCCACGCCCGCCAGTCCGGCTGCAGCCAGGAAGCCGCGGCGATTCATTTCAAGGCTCATAATGCAACCATTCTACATGGATTTTTTCTTTGAATCCCGCCGCCGTCTTCGGCACTCCATTATGATATCCGGGTGTTGTATGACAGCTCAAGAAGCGGACCAGCCCTATCGCTTGGCGTGTCTCGAACTGCACGGCGGGAATCAAGCAGGCGCCTACTCCGCTGAGCTTCCAGGACTTGCAGGCTGGGTCTCGTGCCATCCGTTAGGCGCGTCCCAACGTGGCGGAGATCTGTATTACCTGTCGGCCTGCAGCCACGGAGTGATTGCCCGGGTAGTGCTCGCCGATGTCGCCGGCCATGGGGAGATCGTCAGTTCCGCCGCCGTCCGCCTGCGCGACGCGCTACGCGAGCATGTCGATCACTGGGACCAATCCCAACTGATCCGGCGCCTCAACGAGAGCATTCTCAAAGGCGTTCCGCACTCCCGCTTCGCCACGGCATTTCTGGCCAGCTTCTACCGCGAGTCCGGGGAGTTGTTGTTCACCAACGCCGGCCACCAGCCTCCGTTGTGGTATCGTGTTGCAACGAAGGAGTGGAGCTTCTTGCTCGATTCGACGCCGTATAGTAAAGAGATTCTGGACCTGCCTCTCGGCATGATCGCGGGAACCTCCTACAGCCAGACCGCCGTGCAATTGGACATGGGCGACCTGCTGCTCCTGTACACCGATGGCGTCAACGAGACCTGCGACGAATCGGGCGAACAACTCGGGATGCAGAGCCTGCTATCCATCGCCCGCAATTTGCCGGTCGAATCCGCTGCCGCTGCCGGACAGGCGCTGCTATCGGCCGTCGAACGCTTTCGCGGCTCCGTACCGCCGGCGGACGATGTAACCGTGGTGGCGCTCGAACGGCGCGGAGGTCCCGCGTGAGTCTGCAATTGAAGTTCGTGATGCCCAGCGACCCGCGATACTTGCCCGTCGTGCGCGGCGCCATCGGCCCTCTGGCCGCGGCCATCGGCTGGGACGAATCGGACTGCCGCGCCATCACGCTCGCGCTGGATGAAGCCCTCGCCAATATCATCCGGCATGCTTACCATAGCCGCGCCGATGGCCTGATTGAGCTGGAATGCCGCGAAAGCGCCGACGGGTTGGAAGTCACGTTGCTGGATAACGGCGAGGCTCCGGATAAGGCTAAAATATGTGCTCGTGCAATGGCTTGCGATCAACCGGGAGGACTCGGAACTCACATCATCAAGGACGTGATGGACACGGTGTCGTATCAAGCGACGCCCGCGGGAAACCGTTTCGTGGCCACCAAACGGCTCAGGAAGACGATATGAAAATCTCGATTCGCGATGCGGGAGCAACGAAGATCGTGGAAATCGAAGGAGACGTGGATCTGGGCACATCTCCGGATCTTCGCCGCACCCTCTTCGCAACGCTGCTCGAAGCGCCCAAGCTGGCGCTCAATCTGGCGGCCATCCGCTACATCGATAGCTCCGGCATCGCCACCCTGTTGGAAGTGCTCAAAGACTCCCAACGCCGCAACAAGGAATTCGTGCTGTTCGGATTGAGCCCCGCCGTGCAGCAGGTCTTCCACTTGACGCACGTCGTCCGCATCTTTCAGGTTTTCCAGACCGAGGAGGAGGCCCTGGGAAGCGCGTGATGCAATTCGTGGCGGAGGTAGGCGCCGCAACCGAGCGCAGCGTCGCCTATGTAGGCGCTCTGGCTCAGCTCCTCGGAAAATCCCTGCGGTTGCTGTTCCTTTCGCCATTGAAGCGCAACCGTCTGGCGCAGCGGGCGGTGCATCAGGCTATGGCCGTCGGCGTGGGCGCGCTGCCCATCGTTTCGCTGATCACGTTCTTTGTCGGCGTCATCATCGCGCTGCAGGGCGCGTATGAGTTGCAGCGGCTGGGAGCCATGCAGTTGGTGGCCAGCCTGGTCTCCATCTCCATCACCCGGGAACTCGGTCCGCTGATCACCGCCATCGTAGTCATCGGCCGATCCGGCTCTGCATTCGCCGCTGAAATCGGCACCATGCGCGTGACCGAGGAACTGGACGCCCTGGAAACCATGGCGCTCGATCCCGTGGCGTTCCTCGTGGTGCCGAAGTTCCTGGCTATGGCCGTGATGATGCCTTGCCTCGCCATCTGGTCCGATTTCATGGGCGTGCTGGGCGGGTGCATGTTCGGTGTGGCCAGTGCCAACTTTACATTCGGCAGCTACGTGATTGCCACCCGCGACGCCCTGGTCGCCCACGACATTACCACCGGCATCGTCAAGGCGCTGGTCTTCGGGCTGGTCATTACCGCCGTCGGCTGTCAGGAGGGCTTCTCCACCGGCGCGGGCGCCGAAGAGGTGGGGCGCTCCACCACCTCGGCGGTGGTCGTCTCCATCCTTCTGGTCATCGTGATCGATCTGGTCTTCACTACGTTGTTCTATCTGGCGCGGGGGACCGCATAGTATGGCAGCCCCCGCTGCTCCCTCTTCGGTGATCTCGGTGCGCGATCTGCGCGTGCAGTACGGCGACCGCGAGGTTCTGCATGGCCTCGCATTCGATATCGTCCACGGCGAGACCGTCGTGGTGATCGGCGGCTCCGGCTCCGGCAAGAGCACGCTGCTCCGCACTTTGGTAGGTCTCGAGAAGCCATCCTCCGGCGAAGTGCGCGTCAAAGGCGTGGACATTGCCAAAGCCTCGGCCCGCGAGATGGATGCCATCCGCAAGAAAATCGGCCTGGCATTTCAGGGCGGGGCACTGATCGGCTCGCTCTCGGTCGGCGAGAATATCGCGCTGGCACTGCTGGAACACACTCCTCTGAAACCAACCACCATCGAAGTGATGGTCCGCATCAAGCTGGAGCAGGTGGGGCTGAGCGGCTTCGAAAACTACAGCCCGTCGCAGCTCAGCGGCGGCATGCGCAAGCGCGCCGCGTTCGCCCGCGCCATGGCCATGGACCCCGAAATCCTATTCTTCGATGAACCCTCCGCGGGCCTCGACCCCATCACCGCGGCCGGCATCGACGACTTGATCCTCGATCTCAAAAAGGCCTACTCCATGACCATGGTGGTTGTGACCCACGAACTCGCCAGCGCGTTCCTCATCGCCGACCGCATCATCCTGATAGACCGCGGTAACATCGTGGCCATGGGTCCCGCTCAGGAAGTCCGGGACAGCACGCATCCGCGCGTCCGCCAGTTTCTCGACCGCGTGGCCGATACCACCCAGGACGACGACGTGGATCACATGCGAATGTACACCGAAGGATTAAAGTGAAAGGATACATGCCATGCGCGAACGCACTCTCGTCGGGCTGTTTGTTCTGATTGCGGGCGGGCTGTTGCTCGGCACCATGCTGGCTATCTCCGGCGGCCTGGGCACTTCGACCGTACCTCACCGGGCCTATTTCAAATTTGCGGGTGGCGTGCAACCCGGAGCGCCGGTGCGCTACGGCGGCCTGACTGTGGGCAAAGTGACGCGCGTGCGCGTCGACCCCGGCAACTCCACGCGCATCGAAATCGATGTCGCCGTGGACCGCGATGCGCCCGTGAAAACCGACAGCGTGGCCAAGATCTCCACCCTCGGTCCGCTGACCGACAACTACATCGAGATCGGCACCGGCACCCAACACGCGCCGCTCGCTCCTCCAGGTTCGGAACTGCCCTCGCAAGAGGCTTTCGGACTGCCGCAGTTAGGCGACGCCGCCCAGGCCATGATGCCGGACGTGCACAACGCCATACAAAAGCTGAACCAGAACCTCGACGCGCTGCAAGTCACCCTTGCGCGCGCCAACGATCTGCTCAACGACCGCAACCGCGCCAGCATCGGCAGTTCCCTCGACAACGTCAACCATCTGGTCGCCGACGCCCGCCCCAAATTGACCGACTCGCTCAATAACCTGAACGGCATGCTCACCGACGCCAAGCCTAAAGTCTCCACCAGCCTGGCCAACGTGCAGGATCTCACGAAGAATCTCAACGCTAAACTGGGTCCGCTGCTGGACGACGTGAAAACCACTACCGCGCGCGCCAACGATACTCTTTCGCACGTGGATGCCACGCTGCTGGAGAACCGCCCGGATATCCGCGCGTCCGTGGCGAGCCTGCACGATACGCTGGCCCAGTTGAATCGGATGCTGGATCAAAACTCGACTAACATCGATGAGTTACTGGATAACATTCGCATGTCTACCGAGAATCTGAGATCGCTGACGGAAACCTTGGAGCGCGCCCCAGCCAGCCTGATCCGCGGCATCAAAGTGCCCGAACGCAAACCCGGAGATATCCAATGACTAACAGTTCCCTGTGCGGTACCGTCGAAAAGCAACCTTGGAGGGCGGGCAATCCTGCCCGCAGCCGGCTTTCAGCCGGCTCTAGCCGCCTAAAAAGGCCGGCTGCGGCCAAGATTGGCCGCCCTCCAAGGGTTTTCATCACCTTTGGTGGCCCGGAGGGCCATGAAGACAGGTTGGCAACCTGCAAGCCGATTGGCAATCGGCCCTCTTCCAGTGCAGCCCCCCTGGTCTACCTCACCATAGCCGCCCTCCTCCTGCTCGGAAGCTGCGCACCCACGCGCCCAGTGCACTACTACACTCTGTCTCCCGCCTCCGTCCCCACAAACCAAGCCAAACCCGACGGACCCACTATCCTGGTCGGACTCATCGTCACCCCCGAATCCCTGCAAGACGCACGCATTCGCTACCGCTCCGGCGCCAACGAAACCGGCTCGTACGAATACCATCGCTGGGAGGAGCGCCCCGGCGCTATGGTCCGCGACGCGCTGGTGCGTGCGCTACGCGCCTCGGGACAGTATCGGCGCGTGCTGGAGTCCTCCAGTTCGGCCATCGGCGACTACCTGGTGCGCGGCAAGCTTTACGAATTCGCCGAAGTGGATAACCCGGCGATTCGAACCAAAATCTCGCTCCATCTGGAACTGATCGACAGGAAAACCAACCGCAGCGTGTGGGATCGTCCCTTCGAGCGCGAAGAGCCGGCCAACGGCAAGACCATCAGGGAAGTGGTCGAGTCGATGGACCGCAACCTGCAGCAACTGGCTGCGGCCGCCTCCGCGGAGATCGACCGGTTCGCCGGCGCCCAACGCTGAGACGCGATGCAGCTTTAGCGCAACGCCTCCGGCGCCTCAATCTCCCGCTCGTCGCCCGCCCCCGCCTGCAGCCGAATTTCAATGCGCTCCGGAGGCATCAATTCGGGAAACCGTTCGCCCCATTCCACAATCACCAGCGCGGGGCTGTCGAACAATTCGTCCAGACCCAGCGTCGCGGCCTCCCGCGCGCTGTCCAGGCGATAGAGATCTACATGGTAGACGGCGGGTGGCGAGCCGTATTCGTGGATCAGCGTAAACGTAGGACTGGAAACCTCCTCGGCCGGGGCCGCGCCCAATCCCTGGACAATGCCTTTGGCCAGCGTGGTCTTGCCTGCGCCCAGGTTGCCGATCAGCAGCACGGTTGCGCCCCGTGGCAGCGTGCGCGCCAAGCGTTCCCCGAAGGCGATGGTCTCCTCTTCAGAGGCGGTCCGGATGACGGGCACACTCCTCCAAGGCGGCCGGGAGATAACGCAGCAGATCGGTGGCCACCAGGCATTTTTCGGTGAGTGCGGCGGCGCCCAGTTCGCCGGCTAGTCCGTGCAAGTAGACGGCGGCGCCGACGGCTTGGTCAACAGCTTGCGGAAACTGGCCCATAAGCCCGGCGATCAAGCCCGTGAGGATGTCGCCCGTGCCGCCCGTGCCCATGGCGGGTGTGCCTGTGGGGGTGATCCAAACCCGCCCGTCCGGAAACGCGATCAGCGTGCGCTCCCCCTTCAGCACTACCGTGACCTGCCGCTCCGTAGCCAGCCCGCGCGCCACGCCCAGACGATCGGCCGAGATTTCCGCGATAGTTTTTCCGCAGAGCCGGCCCATTTCGCCGGGATGCGGCGTCAGCACGCGCAACCTCCCTGCGCCCGCCCAAGCCGAACCGGCCAGCGCATTCAGGGCATCGGCATCCACCACCATGGGCTGCGCGAATTCGGCGAATGCGCGCCGCACCATCGCGACTGTTTCCGGAGCCGCGCCCAGCCCCGGTCCCATGGCGATCACGTCTTTCTTCGCCACGATCTCGGCCAGCCGGGCGCTGGAGAGCGCCTCGGTCATCAACTCCGCGGCATGGCCGGCAATAACCGGGATGGCGGATTCTTCCGACGCCACCGTGACTAATCCCGCGCCGGAGCGTAGCGCGGCCATTCCGCACATGGCCGCTGCGCCAGTCTTGCCATGGGACCCGGCGATCGCCAGCACGTGGCCGTACGTCCCCTTATGTCCGGACCGCGCGCGCGGCTGAAGCAATCGGACGAACATCGCCGGCTGCGCGACCGATAGCCAGATGGACTTGTCGCTCTCGTACATTCCCTCGGGACTTCCGATAGCGCCCACACGCAGTTCACCCATGAGATCGCAATTAGGCGCCAGCGCGTGGGCCGGCTTGGGAGCGGTGAAAGTGACCGTGTGATCGGCGCGAGCCTGCTCGCCCAACGGCTGCCCGGAGTCGCTCGGCATACCCGAGGGAATATCCACGGCCACCACTTTCGCCAGCGGAAATCCGCCGTTAATCTCGCGGATCGCCGCCAGCATCTCGCCCGTCGCCGGACCCTTGGCGCCCGTGCCCAGCAGCGCATCCACCACGATGGTTGCCATGCGCGTGTCACCGATGATCTCGCGCGCAACCGCGCAACCGCAAGCCTGCAGGATGCGGTAATTCAACGCCGCATCCCCCTTCAGATCTTCCGGCGCGGCGAACAGGACGACACGCAGCCACTCCGGCCGGAAACGGGTAAAGATCTGGCGCGCCACCACCATGCCATCGCCGCCATTGTTGCCCTTCCCGCATAAGACGACAATGCGGTGCGCGTCCAGCGGCGCGAACTTTTCGGCCAGCAGTTCGACCACCCGATGACCGGCGTTTTCCATCAGCACCAGGCCCGGGATGCCCATTTCGATGCTGCGGCGGTCGACTTCGCGCATCTGCGCGGCCGTCAGAACCTTCATGGCCGCCTCGCTACCAGCATGGTCATGTCGTCCGACAATTCCGCCGCGTCGCCCGACCATTGCAGGACGGCTTCCATCGTGCGCGCGATGATTTCGGGCGAATCGCGATCCACGTTCTTCGCCAGCAAGTCGGTGAGCCGCTGCTCGCCGAACATCTCGCCGTACTCGTTCTCGGGCTCGATCATGCCATCGGTGTAAGCCACCAGCACGTCGCCGCTCCCAAGTTGGATGTGCCGTTCTTCGTATAGGGAGAATGGGAACGCGCCCACCACCGTGCCAGTCACTTCCAGTAACTCGGGCACGCCTTTGCGCATTAGGATGGGCTGCAAGTGCCCCGCGTTCGTGTAGGTCAACGTGTGGGTTGTTTCGTCGTACAGGGCGAAGTAGAAGGTCGCGTACTTCTCCGGCGAAGTATTGGCATAGAGCAGCTTGTTCAAGCGCGACACCATCACGGCGGTGGAGAGCGCCTGCGGAGGGCAGCCATTGCCTGCCACGCCGGGGAGGCCCGCCGTAAGCTGCATGCGCATGGTGGACTGGATGGAGGCCATCAACAGCGCCGCCGAGATGCCTTTGCCGGCCACGTCGCCGATGGCGAACGCCACGCTGGACTCCACGCGCATGAAATCGTAGTAATCGCCGGAGACCACGCGCGCCGGGTGGCATACGCCGGTGAGCGTGAGGGTCTTCAAGCCCGGCACGTCCTTGGGGAAGAGCAGGCTTTGCACCTCGCGCGCGATTTCCAGTTCGGACTCCAGCCGCTCCTTCTCCTTGGCCACCACGATGAGGCGCGCCAGGTTCTCGGTCATGGTGTTGAAGGACGATCCCAACTCTGCCAGTTGGTCGTTGCCGCGGACCGGGATGCGATGCGAGAAATCGCCTTCCTTGATGCGGCGCGTGCCCACATACAGTTCGTGCACGGCGCTGGTGATGGTGCGGGAGATGGACACGCCAATCACCAGCGAAACCAATTCCACAATCAAGAAGAGACTTACAGTCACTAGGAAAGCGCCCCAGATCACCTGCCCGTAGGCCATATCGCCCAGGATGATGCTGTTTCCAAACAGGGTGCTGAGCACCGCGGAAATGCGCGTATGGACCAGCAACACAACCGTGCCGTTCTTCCTGTCCGGCGAGTTCCAAAACATCACTGGCACCGGGGAGCCTCCGGTGACTTGCATGTCCAGGAAGTTGTGCTTGGGTGGAATACGCCCGGCGCGCGCGGCGGGCGCGTCCCCTGCCCGTACGCTCCGCAACCCGCCGCCCGACTCGGAGTAGTCCTGGAAATTCACCTGCCCAAAGCCGGGCAGCAGGCTCGAAAGAAAATCCTGGCTGAGCGGCGCCATGATCGCCACCTCGGTGCCGCCGGAGCGCAAATGGGCCCAGCTATATAGTTGGGAATCCTTGACGATGATGCCGTTGGCATCCTTCCATCCGACGGGCGGAGCCGTGATCGTGGACGCCGCCGGATAGCGGTGTTCGCCGCCGTCGCGAACCAGGATCTCGGTGGCGGGAAAGAATCGCTGGGTGAAGCTCTGAGTTCGCAAAAGGGCCTCCGCCCAGTGCCCGGGAGGGGTCTCGATAATCGGCGCGACGGATCCTTTCAGAATGCCGGTGCGCCGGTCCAATTCGGAATTGACCAGATAGATCGCGACTTGGCCCGTAAGCCCGTACGTGCTGACCAGGACTAGGGCCAGGATCAGAACGATGGGCACCATGGCGATGAACACGTAGCCCACAATCAGGCGGTTGCGCAAGCGCCAGAGCAGTTTCTTGACCCCGGTTCTGGCCAGCCGGATGGCCACCACGAAGCCCGCGGCCCAAGCGGCGAAAGTGGTGAGCAGATCGACTAAAGAGGTTGGCGCCGCGTAGGCCAGCACCGCAGCCAGAACCAGCAGGACCAGGAACGCCTTTTCGATGCGCCCGAGCTTGCGGTAGAGATATTTCAGGCGTGCGGCCATTCCAATTTATCTTAGCGCCTGAACCGCGCTTCTTACTGGCCAATCTTCGACAAATGGGTAGTCGGTCAATTTGCGTGTTGGGCAGGTTGGCAACTCCCGTCCCCCCATCCCCGCGTCGCCCCGACGCCACCCCTGCTACCCTAAGACCATGTCCGCCCCGAGCGAGATCTCCCTGCGCGCCGAAAAGCTCTCGAAAGTCTACCGCTCCGGCGACGCCGACTTGGTCATCTTCGACGCCATCGACCTCGAAGTGCGCCGCGGCGAAATGCTCGCCCTGGTCGGCGAGTCCGGCGCGGGCAAGTCAACACTCTTACATCTGCTCGGAGGTCTGGACAGGCCCACGACCGGTACGATATACTACGGAAAGACGGACATTTCACGGCTCGCCGATGCGGAACTGGCCGATTTCCGGAATCGCGAGATTGGGTTTGTTTGGCAGATTCACTACCTGCTGCCGGAATTTACGGCGCTCGAAAACGTGATGATGCCATTGCTGATCCGGGGAGTTCCGCATAGCAAGGCGGCTTCGGATTCGCTAGCGAGGTTGGATGAAGTCGGGCTGCACGCGCGCGCCACACACCGCGCAGGGGAACTATCCGGGGGGGAACAGCAGCGCGTCGTGCTGGCTCGTGCTCTCGTCGGCGGACCCTCCGTCCTGCTCGCCGACGAACCTACCGGCAACCTCGACTTCAGGACCGGTGAAATGATCTTCGATCTTCTGGAACGTCTGCATCGTTCTCATACGCTCACTTCGGTTTTTGTCACGCACAATCTCACATTCGCCAGGAGATGCGATCGAATCCTGATGATGGAAGGCGGCGCCTTGCTTCCAGGTACCGGGACCGACGCCGGACCAGGCAGCGTGCATCCGCGCGGGGATGGGTAGTATCTTTAATAATAGGGAGCGTCACGGTCATGTTTGAACGTTATACGGAAAAGGCCCGCCGGGTAATTTTTTTCGCCCGCTACGAGGCCAGCCAGTTCGGCAGTCCTTATATCGAAACCGAGCATCTGCTGTTGGGCTTGTTGCGCGAGGACAAGGCCCTCGCCAACCGTTTTCTGCGGTCGCACGCCGCCGTGGAATCCATTCGCAAGCAGATTGAAGGCCACACCACCATTCGCGAAAAGGTTTCCACTTCCGTGGATCTGCCGCTAAGCCATGAATGCAAGCGCGTCCTGGCCTATGGCGCGGAAGAGGCGGAGCGCCTGAATCACAAGCACATCGGTACCGAGCACCTGCTGTTGGGCCTGCTACGCGAGGAGAAGTGCTTCGCCGCCGAGATCCTGCATGAGCGCGGCCTGCGCCTGTCCACCATTCGCGAAGAGCTGGCCCGCTCGCAATCCGAGAAAGTGGCCTCCAACCGTCCCAAGGAAAGCTCTCTGCTGGCCGAATTCTCCCGCGACCTGACCCAAGCCGCCATGGACAACTCGCTCGATCCCCTCATCGGCCGGGATTACGAATTGGAGCGCGTCGTGCAGATCCTCTGCCGCCGCACCAAGAACAACCCCGTCTTGATCGGCGAGCCGGGCGTGGGCAAAACCGCCATCGTGGAAGGCCTTGCTCAGCGGATCGCGGAGGGCGATGTGCCGTCCTTCCTGGCCGACAAGCGCATCCTGGCCCTGGATCTTTCCCTCATCGTTGCCGGCACCAAGTATCGCGGCCAGTTCGAAGAACGCTTGAAGACAATTATGAAGGAGCTGATGGAGAATCAGAACGCCATCATCTTCATCGACGAGTTGCACACCCTGGTAGGCGCGGGGTCCGCCGAAGGTTCGCTGGACGCCGCCAATATCCTGAAGCCGGCCCTCTCCCGGGGCGAAATCCAGTGCATCGGCGCCACTACGCCCAGCGAGTTCCGCAAGTCCATCGAAAAGGACCGGTCGCTGGAACGCCGGTTCCAGGCCGTCAAAGTGCCGCCGCCTAGCGAGTCGGATGCCGTCAAGATCCTTTTCGGCATCAAGGACAGGTACGAAAAATTTCACGCGGTGGGCTACACCGACGATGCCATCGAAACCGCCGTATTCACCTCCAGCCGCTATATACCGGACCGCTTCCTGCCCGACAAGGCCATCGACCTGATCGACGAAGCCGGCGCGCGCGTCAAGCTGCGCCAGACCACCCTGCCGAGCGATCTCGCGGACATTCAGAAGCGCATCAAGTTCATCGTGCACCGCATGGAAAATGCGATCGCCAACCACGAGTTCGAGAAGGCCCGCTTCTACTCCGACGAGGAGCGCAAAGAGCGCGAGAACATGCGCCAGTTGCGCGAGAAGTACAATCTGGACGATTCCTCCACGGGCATCGTCACCAAGGACGATATTGAGGACGTGGTGGCCCGCTGGACCGGCGTGCCAATGACCTCGATCAAGGAAGAAGAGATCACCAAGCTGCTGCGTATCGAGGAAGAGTTGCACAAGCGCATCGTCAGCCAGGAGAAAGCCATCTCCGTGCTGGCCCGCGCCATTCGCCGCTCCCGCGCGGGGTTGAAGGCCAGCGCCCGGCCGGCCGGTTCGTTTCTGTTCCTGGGTCCCACCGGCGTGGGCAAGACTGAAGTGGCCCGCGCCCTCGCGTCGTTCCTGTTCGGCAGCGAAAAATCGCTCATCCGCTTCGATATGTCCGAGTTCATGGAAAAGCACTCGGTTTCGAAGTTGATCGGCTCGCCTCCCGGATACGTCGGATACGAGGAGGGTGGCCAGTTGACCGAACGTGTGAAGCGCTCACCCTATTCCATCATCCTGCTGGACGAAATCGAGAAGGCCCATCCGGATATATACAACATCCTGCTGCAAGTTTTTGAAGACGGCCAGTTGACCGATGGCTTGGGCAACCAGGTGGATTTCAAGAACACCATCATCATCATGACCTCCAACCTCGGCGCGCGTTTCCTGGAGAAGCGCGGGCACCTGGGCTTCTCGGCGCCGATGGGCGAAGGCATTCCCTCGAAGATCGAGGATATGGTGCGCGCCGAAGTCAAGCGCGCCTTCAATCCCGAGTTCCTCAACCGCCTAGACGACATCATCCTGTTCACCTCGCTGAACGACGAAGACCTGCTCAAGATCATCGACCTGATGGTGGTTCAGATCAACGTGAATCTGGAGGCCAAGCAGCTCAAGATCCGCCTGACGCCGGACGCCGCCAAATACCTACTGGAGAAAACCTGTGCGGACCGCAGCTACGGCGCGCGCCCGCTGCGCAGGGCCTTGCAGAAGTTCATCGAGGATCCGCTGTCCGAAGCCCTGATCCAGGGCCACCTGCCGCGCCCCGGCGACCTGGAGGTTTACCTGGGCGACACCGGCATCTACTACCGCCCGGTCAATACCGCCGAGCCGCTGCCGGTCGCCGTGGGTGCGGAACCGGTGGAAGAACCGGCGGGCGTGCCGCTCTACACGTTCTGAGTGGGGCAGGATGGCATCCTGTGAGAGCTACTGTCGAATCCATTCCGATCACGCTGGGGCAGGAAGACGATGGCCGCTGGTGGGCCGATATCGAGTCCATGCCCGGAGTGATGGCTTACGGGGCGACTCGCGAGGCAGCCATTGCCGCTGTGAGGGCGCTGGCGTTGCGCGTTGCCGCAGACTGCATCGACCATGACGAGGAAGTTCCCGCCGCAGCAAGGATCTTTGCACCCGCACAGCTTCGCGCCGATGTAAAAAGGGCAGAGGTCTGAAGAAGGGCGAAAAGGCGTGACGGATGTTCAAATTCTCACCATTGCGATTGCGCTCGGCACATCGTTTCTGGCCGTGCTGGTGGGCGTGCTGCTCAACAATTCGCGACTCAACGATGTTAAGGAGTTGCTCACCGCCAAGTTGTCCGCCGGGAACGCCGACCTGCGACTGGTGATCGAACGGAACCACTCGGAACTGATGCTCAAGCTCGCCGATATCGAGGGCTGTCTCACCAAGATAGAGAACGAACGGAGGATCGTGCAGTGACTGATGCGGATTGGCTGCTCTCATCGCCAAGACTTGTCTTACAATAGCCACGAAAACCGGGTTGCATCGTGAGGACCTTTGGCGAAAGTATGCCTGGCCATCTGGAATTCGGCCCTGGTCCTGACGCTTTCAAGCTCCGGATATTGATTTCGAAGCTCAACCAGCAGGATGGAGAATGGGCCATGAAAGGACAAGGATATCGCCATCCTGAGACGATGCGCCAACGCCAAGGCTGAGGAATGCCGGACAAACTCAGAACAAGGCGCACGGTGGGCTGAATCGGATTACCCGCCTGCATGCCGCGGCTAACCCATCCCTGTTCCTTCCAGTCCATGCGGGGGCCGTGTCCTGCGGTCAGGCCGATGTGCTCTGATTGATACAAGAGATCAGCGAAGCAACCCGAGGTTCAGAAGATCAGCCTCGGTCCAACCCGCGTCCTCGATCATCGCCTTCAGCGTGCCGATCGGAAATGTGTCGCTAACCCGGTGGTAGGCGACTACCACCCTTCGCCCGTCCGGGTGCCAGTAAATGTGGTGGCTGCCACGCGTTCTCACCAGGAGGAATCCGTCCGAGTGGAGCGCTCCGAATGAGCAGGACGGGCGGTCACGCCACGTGGCGCGCCGCTCATATGCGCATAGATTCACGGCCACCGCTAGATCGTCGACGTACAACTCGACCGCCTCGCGGACGTTCGCCAAGGCTTCGTCGTAGGTGCGCCCCCAGGTATGGCACCCTTTGAGCGCCGGGCAATAGGCGTGATAGGCCTTCTCTCCGGTTTCCATGGCGTCGTCCTCGATGACCACCCGGAATACGTACACTTCACAGCCGCGCTCGCTGTCTTGGAGTCTCCATACCTGCACATTACCACACGCGGAGCATCGCCAAAACCCGGAAAGGATGCCACCAGCATATAATCACAACGATGGACGACTCATCCGCGACCCAACCCCACCTCCGAATCCACGCCATCAACATCTACGTCCGCGACCAGGATCGCAGCCTGCGCTTCTACCTGGATCAGCTTGGATTCAACCTGGCCTTCGACGCCAAGTTTGGATCCGGCGGCCGCTGGGTGGCCGTCTCGCCTCCCGACGGTTCCGCGGTGCTTATGCTGATCGCGCCCAAACCGCGCACGCAGGAGCACAAGCTGATCGGCCGGGCCACCCAGGTTGCGTTCGTTACCGAAGATGTTATGGCCAAGTTCAACGAATGGCGCAAGCGCGGGGTTCGTTTTGGCCATCCGCCACGCCTCAGGCGTTTCAAGTTTGAACGGCCCGCCACGGCGCCATCCACACGGCCTCCGGAAGACAAGCCGCTTTGGGGCGCGGTATTCACACGCTTCAAAGACGTGGACGGCAACTCCTTCGCGCTGGTGGGTTTCGATGAAGTCAGCCGCGAAGTCGAAGCGCAACGCCACGCCCTCGCGCAGAAACAGGAGGCGGAACGCCGCGCCACGCAGGAAATCGAAATTGCAAAACATGTACAGGCCAGGCTGTTCCCGCAAGAGGCGCCGCCGCTCCGTACGCTCGAATACGGAGGAACTTGCGTTCAGGCCCGCCAGGTGGGCGGCGATTACTACGACTTCCTCAGTCTGGGCCAGGACCGGCTCGGGTTGGTGATCGGCGATATCGCGGGCAAAGGCATCGCGGGCGCGCTCCTGATGGCTAATCTACAGGCGAATCTGCGCAGCCAATGCGCCATCGCCCTGGACCAGCCGCAGCGCTTCTTGCAATCCGTCAATCAGCTCTTCTACCGGAACACCGCGGAGAGCGCCTATGCCACGCTCTTCTTCGCCGAATATGACGACCAGACGGGGCGCCTGCGTTATGCGAACTGTGGGCATCTCTGCGGGCTTTTATTAAGGCGCGACGGCACGCTGGAGCGGCTCGATTCCACGTGCTGTGTGTTGGGCCTTTTCGCGGAATGGGATTGTTGCATCGATGAACGGCGCCTCCTGCCCGGAGACACACTCGCGCTCTACACCGACGGCGTGACTGAAGCGTTCAACGATGCCGGAGAAGAATTCGGAGACCGACGGTTGATCGATGCACTGCTCCGGCACCGGACACGTCCCGCACCCGCCATGCTTGCATCCATTGTCGATGAAGTGCAACGGTTCAGCCCTCAGGAACAGTACGACGACATCACCCTGATCGTTGCCAAATGCCGCGCGCCCTAGCCTTGGTCACAGCTCTCCCCAGCGCCGGTTCCGGCATTCGAACGCAGTCCTACAACTGTGCGCCGCCCGGACGCGCCGGAAGCCGCGCCGCGATCTTCTCGCGCAGCACCCGGCCGCGCTCTCTGCGGGCAAGCTTGCTTTTGCGCTCCCTGTGGAAGCGCGCTTTATCTCCATTGAAGGCTGACATGGCTACTTGAGAGTAACAGACTCGGAAGATCTGGCGCAGGCATTTGGATTCCGCCGCCGATCCGTAAGATAATCGGTGGACGTGAAATCCAAACTTGCGGGTTGTCTTTTCCTGGCCGTCGTGCTCTGCGCCCAGGGCCGCTTCACTCCTGGCATTAAGCCTTTCGTTGCCATCGACGCCCCCGTGGTGGCGCTCCGCCACGTCCGCGTCATCGACGGAACTGGAGCGCCGCCGCGCGATGACCAAACCATCGTCATCGACCATGGCAAGATTTCCACCGTAGGCCCCGCGGCCGGCATAACCGCCCCAGAGGGCGCGCAGGCCATCGACCTGACTGGCGCTACTGTAATCCCAGGCCTGGTGGGAATGCACGAACACCTCTTCTATCCCTCAGGCGGCGGCATTCCCATCTATAGCGAGCAGGCCTTCAGCTTCCCGCGCCTCTATCTTGCCAGCGGCGTGACCACCGCGCGCACGGCCGGCAGCCTGGAGCCTTACACGGATCTCAATCTAAAGCGCCTGATCGATACCGGAAAGATGCCGGGGCCCAAGCTGTACATCACCGGACCGTATCTGGAAGGAGCGGGCAGTTTCGCGGCCCAAATGCACGAACTGACCGGCCCCGAAGACGCCGCGCGCACGGTGGATTACTGGGCCGCGGAAGGCGTCTCCTCCTTCAAGGCCTACATGAATATCACTCGCGCCGAACTGCAGGCGGCCGTGGACGCCGCTCACCGCCATGGAATCAAAGTTACCGGCCATCTCTGCTCCATCGGCTTCCGTGAGGCCGCCGCCATTGGCATCGACAATCTGGAACACGGCCTGCTGGCGGATACTGAATTTCACTCCGGCAAACAGCCCGATGTCTGCCCTCCGCAGGGTGTTACGCGCGACGAACTCCTGCATCTCGATCTGAATAGCGCCCCGGTGCGCGACATGATCGCGGACCTGGTGAAACGCAACGTCGCCATCACTTCCACGCTCGCGGTGTTCGAAGCCTTCGACGCCAGCCGCCCGCCGCTGGAACAGCGTTTTCTGGATGCCTTGACGCCGGAAGCCCAAGCCTCCTATCTCAGCGCGCGCGCCCGTTCCCAGGCCGGATCGTTCCTGCCAATGCTCAAGAAGGAAATGGACTTCGAGTATGCCTTCGTCAAGGCTGGTGGTCTGCTGATGTCGGGCGCGGATCCCACTGGCAATGGCGGCGCATTGGCCGGTTTCGCCGATCAGCGTAATATCGAGCTGCTTGTGGAAGCCGGTTTCACGTTTCCCGAAGCGATCCGGATCTCCACCGCGAATGCGGCGAAATACCTGGGCGAGATCGACCGCATCGGAACCGTCGCGCCTGGCAAGCAGGCGGACCTTGTTGTGATCGATGGCGATCCCGCCGCTCGCACCGCCGATATCCGGAAGGTGAGACTGGTCTTCAAAGACGGCGCCGGTTACGATCCCGTGAAGTTGCTGGATTCCATCCGCGGCTCCGTCGCGCTGCATTAGATTGAGTTATATTCAGGTAGTGAAAGCTGGCATCGTTTCTATCGTTATTTTGGCTCTCGCCGGTACGGTGCTCGCACAGTCCCACAGCACGCCGACGCCCGCCCTGCTGGTTCTATCCAAGAGAGATCACACTCTCTCTATCGTCGATCCGTCTACCCTGCAGGTGGTGGCGCGCATGCCATCGGGGCCCGACCCGCACGAAGTCGAGGCCTCCACGGATGGCAAACTCGCCTACATTTCCAACTACGGCGGCGGCGCATACAATACCATTACGGTCGTCGACCTGCCAGCTCAAAAGACGCTGCGCGCCATTGACTTGGGCGCGCTGCGCGGGCCCCACGGCCTGGATTATGTGGACGGCAAACTCTACTTCACCGCCGAAGCGAACAAGGTATTCGGCTGCTACGATCCCGCAGCCGGCAAAGTGGATTGGATCATGGGTACGGGTCAGGATCGCACCCACATGATTACGGTTTGGAAAGACTTGAGCCGCATCGTGACCACCAACGTCAGCTCGGCCACGCTCAGTATTTTCGAAAAGAGCGCCGGAGGGCCAGGCCCAGGCGGACCGCCACCAGGTGGACCCCCGGCAGGCGGACCGCCCCAAGGTGGACCGCCTCCTCCGCCGCGCACGCCCCAGTGGACTCAGACCGTCGTCCCGGTGGGACGCGGATCGGAAGGCTTCGATGTCGCGCCGGATGGCCGCGAGATTTGGGTCGCCAACGCGCAAGACGGCACGGTCTCGGTGGTGGATGTCGCCGCCAAGAAAGTCGTCGCCACCCTCGCCGCCAATGTCCGCGGAGCCAACCGCCTGAAGTTCACGCCGAACGGCAAGCTAGTCGTGATTTCAACTCTGGGCGGCTCCGATCTGGTCGTCCTGGACGCCGCCACCCGCCGCGAAGTCCAACGCGTCAAACTGGGCGGAGGCGCCGCCGGAATTCAAATGGACCCTGACGGATCCCGCGCTTTCGTGGCCAGCACACTGAGTGGTTACGTGGTTGTGGTCGACTTGAAGACGCTGACCGTCACCGGCCGTATCGACGCCGGCAAGGAACCCGACGGTCTGGCCTGGGCGGTGAGATAGCCCTCCCGGCCTGTTATGAAAACAATGAAAACGACAAAACTGCTTTCGACATTTCTCCTGGCGTGGGTGGCGGTTGCCGCTGATGTGCCATCCCCGGACGTCCAGATCGCCGCGGCTACCCTCGCCGCGCCGGCGGATCTCCGCGCTGGCGCGGCCGTCCTCGGCTACAACCAGCAGGGCGAACTGGTCAAGCTTCGCGAAGGCCAGAACGAACTTATCTGCCTCGCCAGCGACCCAAGCAAAACCGCATTCAGCGTCGCCTGTTACCACCGGGACCTGGAGCCGTACATGGCTCGGGGCCGGGAGCTCTCCGCTCAGAAAGTCGCTGGCCAGAAGCGTAACGACATCCGCTGGAAGGAGGTTGCGGACGGTAAACTCTCCCTGCCGCGCGCACCGCGCACGCTTTACGTGCTTACCGGCACAGGCTTCGACCCCGCTACCGGGAAAGTGGCGGATGCTTATCTGCGATGGGTCATCTATCTGCCCTTCGCCACGCCGGAGTCCACGGGACTATCCACCAAACCGAGCGACAATGCGCCCTGGCTGATGTACCCCGGCACCGCGGGCGCACACATCATGATCAACCCGCCGAAGAAGCAGTGACTTACCAGCACCGACAACAGTTTGGCCGCCTGTGCGTTACCGCGCGCCCGGACTAGCCGGGGCGTGCCGGTTTTCCTGCGGACGGGGACCATTGCCCACCACTTCAACCGCCTCCTTAAACGTTCCGGCGAAAAAATAGCACGGGTCCGCGCCTGTCAAGGAACAATCGTTGCGCAACATGCGAACGGGGAAGCCCTGGCATGGCGACCTATGCGTGATAGACGCCATAGTCCCAGGTACTTTGGTTTTCCGGTAAGTAGCAGACAAATGGTACGTAACCAGTCGTGTATAGTACCGAAGCCGTGAGTCCAAGGTGTTAACATCTCACTATTACCCTGGGGGCTAATGGCAGCACGGCACTCGCGGACAAGGAGAATCGAACGTTGCAATCTCGCTCACAAGCGGCCGGAAGTCGAGTGCCCCAAATCGCTGCCCTTATGCTCTTCTTCGTTCCGGCCGCGCTCTCGGCGCAAGTTCCGCAAGTTCAGCCGGCTCCCGGCTGGTGCTCGACGGCGCATTGTGACAATCAGATGGCCGACTTCAACGGCCTCATCAACAACTCATCGGACGCATGGCTCGGCGCCATCCTCAGTGGGCCGCCTGGGATGGCCCAAAATCAGGCCGGTCCTGGGGTGGGATCGGGCCTCGGATGCGTATCCAACGGAACGTATGCCGCGTGTTCCTATAAGGTTCCCCTTCCCCAAACCCAACCCGCGCTGGTTGCCTACACTTACACTGGCTTTAGCTGGAGCGACTCCAACCTGCTGCTGGACGGCAATACCTGGGGTAGCGCACCCATTATCGACACGGCCGGAGACGTCGTAATCGGCGACGACCAGCACCTCGTCAAGTTCAGCAACACCGGAGTCCCATTGTGGACCGTACATAGCGCCGGGGGTGGTCCGGTTTCGCTGGTCACAACTCCGAATGGGGCAATCTTTGCCGCCACCCGCCAGTGGCTGAATGTCTGTATGCAGAACCGCAGTTCGGCGTATTGTGCCCTAACTGCAAGTATCGCTTCCGGAAACGGAGGCTCCGGCTACTCTGTTGGAGACGCCGTAAACTTCGGTGACATCGCGTATTGTCCGAATGTCGCCGGCACTGTGTCCTCGGTGTATAACGGGGCGATCACGGGGCTGACTTTGAATCAAGGGATTCCCTGTACGATCGCCCCGATGGTTACCAGCGTCGATGGCGGCACTGGGGCAAAGATCACACTTCTACTTGAGGTGCCCGCCCCGGTAGCTGTGTATACGGAGAACTTGCTCGGAGTCGGCCGCCTGGTGTCGGGCCAAGGATATTATCTGAGTCAGGACGGAACGCTTGCGTCGTCCCCAACGGGTCCGTATTATTCGACCGTAAACACGCCTTGCGTTTCCACCAACCCATATCACCCCAATCGCGTCTATGTGTCGACCCAACTGAGCACCGACCCCACGCAAGGAGCTCTCTGGGCGTTGGACGTGGAGCCGGGCAACCCCTTGCAGCCCCTCACGGTGGCATGGTCCGATCCGCCTTATTTTTCGTTCGTGGGTCCTTCGGGGGCGTCGCCGCTGTGCGTTAAGGCGAACGGTCTCGAAAATATCTACTTCGACGGCTCGGGTTACATCGACAACGGCATTGCCGAGCCGATGCCGACCGTTTTTGGGATAACCGACAACGGATCGAGCTTCTCGGGGATCACTCCCAGTGGAAGTGCGCTTCCAGCCGGCGTCCTCGCGACGCCAACCCATGCCATTACGTGCAACTTCGCCCTGGATCCGCGGAACAATGGCGACAATGTATTCAAAGGATTCTTCTATCAGGGACAATACGACGGCAACCTCTATGAGCTCAGTCTCGATGGGGGCAGGCTTGAAAAGATCGATGTCAGTTCCATGCTTGAGACATTCGGAGCGCCGATAGCGAATTCAGACTACTGGATGAGAGGCGTTTTCACATCCTATGGCTATATCGGCGCTGGAGGCATATTTTCGCCGAATCCATACCTCTTCTTGTCGGAATCCGACTTCAACCCAACCGCGCGCGCCACGTGTACTTGCGGCAACTGCCCAAACAGCGGCAATTCTAACAACCCGACAAGTTATCTCGTCCTGCTCGATCTGACAGCCGGCAATTCGACATCCGCCATAACCTGGGCATGGCAACTCTATCCGGCGGACTCACAGCCTTGCGAGCAGGCTAGCGACGCCATTGAGGGCGCAGTCCCGGTGGTTCTGGATGACAGCGGCAATCCCTACCTGTTTACGACGGGGGCGCAGTCGGGAGCATACATCCTGAGCTGGCCATAGCCGGTCTGAATCGCCATTCATACAAACTTGCGCCTCCGCCGGGTATCATTGTAGGTTCCTATGCCCATCCGCTGGCTCCTCATCTTATGGATGTTCGCCATCAGCGCCATCTCCTTCCTGGACCGTGTCAACATCTCCATCGCCGGCCGCTTCATCCAGCAGGAGTTTCACATCAGCGACCTCCAGCTTGGACCGGTGTTCAGCGCGTTCCTGGTGGGATATGCGCTATGTCAGGCGCCCGCCGGCCGCCTCGCCGATCGCTTCGGGCCCCGTCTCATCCTCACGTTGGGCACCCTTTGGTGGGGCGTCTTCACCGCCCTCACCGCCATGGTGTCCGCCAGTATGGCCGGCGTGTTACTGGTGCTGCTCGCAGTGCGCTTCTCGCTGGGAGCGGGCGAAGCCGTGCTTTTTCCCGCGTCCAACCGGTTAGTCGCATACTGGATTCCCTCCCAGGAGCGCGGCCTGGCGAATGGTATTATATTCGCCGGTGTGGGAGCGGGCGCCGGCATCACCCCGCCGCTGGTCACCTATATCGTTTTGCACTACGGATGGCGCGCATCGTTCTGGATTAGCGCGGCGATCGGCCTGGCGGCCGGCGCCGTCTGGTATTGGCTGGCTCGCGACAGGCCCCAGGACCACCCCTGGATCACGCCGCAAGAGACGGCGCTCATCGAACGGGGCTTGCCTAAGTCTCCCGCGCAAGTCCAAATCGGCAAGCCCTTGCCCTGGCGCACTATCTTCGGCAGCAAGGATGTGCTGGCCATCGCGTTCAGCTATTTCACTTACGGCTACGCCGCGTGGATCTTCTTCGCCTGGTTCTTCATTTATCTGAGTAAGGTGCGCGGTCTGGATCTTAAATCCAGCTCCTACTACTCCATGCTGCCATTCATCGCCATGGCCACCGGCTCCACTGTCGGCGGCCGCATCAGCGATGTCCTCACACGGCGCTACGGCAACCGCATTGGCCGCTGCGGAGTCGCGATAGCCGGCATCGCCCTAGCTGCGGTTTTCATCGCCTCGGGAACGCAGGTCGAGAGCGCGCGTCTCGCCAGCGTCGTGCTGGCCGGCGGTGCGGGCGCCTTATATCTCTCGCAAAGCTCCTTCTGGTCCGTTACCGCCCACATGGCCGGCACATCGGCCGGGTCGGTCTCCGGCGTGATGAATATGGGAGGTCAGATCGGCGGCATCGTCACAGCTTCGCTCACTCCGCTGATCGCCCGCGAATTCAGTTGGACGGCGTCGTTCCTGGTGGCCGCCGCCCTGTGCGCAGTGGGATCTTTGGCGTGGCTGGCGGTGGATCCGGACGTGGAGCTGCGCGGCGGGTAAAAAAGGATGACGGGGCGCACCCCGGGCGATCATGGCATGCCGCAAGAAACACGCCAGGATGCCCGCGTTCCGCCACAACAACCTATTAAATACCCAGCAAATCTGGTACAGTCATCCTAATAGAAAGTGCCATGAAGCCGCCCATCCCGCTCAACGAACGCGCGCGCCTGGAGTTGCTGCGGCAATACGGCATACTCGACACCGCCGCCGAGCCCGCCTTCGACGAGATCACCGCGCGCGCGGCGGAGATCTGCCAGACCCCCATCAGCCTGCTTAGCTTCGTCGATAAGGATCGCACTTGGTTTAAGTCGAACACCGGACTGCCGTTTGGCGAGATACCCCGCGAAACCTCGTTCTGCGCGCACGCTATCTGCCAGAACGATTTGTACACAGTCCCCGATATGCTGGGCGACGAGCGCTTCTCGCGCAACCCCCTGGTGACCCAGAAACCACACCTGCGATTCTACGCCGGCATACCAATGCTTTCGCCCGAAGGGCTCGCGCTGGGCACTCTATGCGTCATTGATCGGAAGCCTCGCGAGCTGACCCAGGAACAGACGGATAAGCTGAAAGAGCTGGCCCGAGGCGCCATTCTGTTGCTTGAAATTCGACGCGCCGGGAGCCGCCCTGCGCGCCCCTGAAAGAACCGCCATGTCATTCGCCGGAATGCAGGTCCTGTCTTTGGAAAGCCGGCGGTCCGCCGAGATCGCCGAGTTGATTCGCAAACAGGGAGGCGAGCCAGTGCTGGCGCCCTCCATGCGCGAAGCGCCTCTGGAGCGCAATGAGGCTGCCTTCCAGTTTGCCGAGCGCCTTTTCGCCGGCGAGTTCGATATGATGATCCTGCTGACCGGCGTGGGCACTCGCCTGCTGCACCAGGCGCTCGCCACGCGCTACCCGGCGGAGCGCTTTCCCGAAGCTCTGCGCCGCCTCGCCGTCGTCGCGCGCGGACCCAAGCCAGCCGCCGTTTTGCGCGGACTCGATGTGCCGGTCACCGTCGCCGTGCCGGAGCCCAATACCTGGCGCGAGTTGCTGGCTGCCATCCGGGACCGGCCCGAGCGGCGCATCGCCGTCCAGGAATACGGAAGGCCGAACCCCGAACTGCTGGACGGCCTGCGCCAACGCGGCGCAGAAGTGGCGACCGTGCGCGTCTACCAGTGGGACCTGCCCGAAAACACCGAACCTCTGCGCGCCGCCGCCCGCCGCCTGGCCGCCGGCGAATTGCAGGTGGCGCTCTTCACCACTTCCATCCAAATCGAGCACCTGCTGCGCATCGCCGCCGAGACCGGGATCGAAGCGGCCGTGCTGGCGAAGTTGCGCGATATGGTGGTGGCCTCCATCGGCCCGACAACCAGCGAAGCCCTGGAGGAAGCCGGCGTGCATCCCGACCTGGAACCCACCCACCCTAAAATGGGATTCCTGGTGCAGGAAACCGCCGAACGTGCCGAGGAGATCCTACGGGGCAAGAATGGGTAGCTCGCCGCACTGCGAGTGCACTTTTGAAGTAGCTACCCATGACGAATGGCGAAATCCGGGCGTGGTATAGGGAAGGCGTTGCTGAAATAGACTTAATCGGAAGTGGATCGCTCAAGGGTTAGCTCAAATGCAAGGGCTTTGCGCGCGTGGGGCGTACGTCACCAGAATGGGGCTTCTGGCGGAGGCGCGACGCCGAACGCGAGAAACGGTTCAAAGCGAAACTCAAACGGCAGGCCCAGCAACTAGGCAACAAACTGGTACCTATCGAAGAAAAACATGCCGCATAACTACCTGAATCGAAAGGTTCGAGCAGGGAGTTCCTCAGAAGGCGGCTCACAGGCAAGATCGCCTGCCCCACCGACCCTTCCATGCTATGATGGCAACAGCCGCATCTGCTTGAAATGAAAAGCCTGACCCTCCTCGGATCGACCGGCTCCATCGGCGCCAACACTCTGGACGTAATCCGGCGCAACCCCGATTCGTACCGCGTATACGCTCTCGCCGCCGGCCGCAACGTCGACCTTATCCTTCGGCAAATCATGGAGTTCCGTCCGGAGGTCGTGGTTCTCGCCACATCCCAAGGCGTCGACCGTTTGGCCGCCGGGCTATCCGATTCCGGCCTGCCGCGTCCAAACTGGCCTGAGATCTCTTTCGGACCCGCCGCACTAATCGATGCAGCTATCGCTCCCGTTGTCGATATGGTAATTTCGGCGATCGTCGGCGTTGCGGGACTGGAAGCGACCTACGAAGCGGTGCGCTCGGGGAAACGGGTGGGATTGGCAAATAAAGAGGTACTGGTGTCCGGCGGCCGTCTGGTCATGGATGCGGTCAGGGAGAGCGGCGCCGAGCTGCTGCCCATCGACAGCGAGCATAATGGCGTACACCAATGCCTGCGCGCCGGCAATCGCGATCAGGTTTCAAGATTGATTCTGACTGCCTCGGGTGGCCCGTTCCGCAACACGCCGAAACCAGCGCTGGAATCCGTGACGCCCGCACAAGCCCTGAATCATCCAACGTGGAGGATGGGCAAGCGCATCAGCATCGACTCGGCCACGCTAATGAACAAAGGCTTCGAGGTGATTGAAGCCTGCTGGCTGTTCGGCTTCGCGCCCTCCCAGGTGGATGTGGTAATTCACCCGCAATCCAGTGTACATGCCATGATCGAGTATTCCGATGGCAGCGTGCTTGCTCAGATTTCGGCGACCGACATGCGCATGCCCATCCAATACGCGCTCACGTGGCCCGAGCGGTGGCAGGCGCCGGTACCCAAGATCGACTGGACCGAGGCGCGCCGCTGGGACTTCGCGCCGCCGGATTTCGACCGCTTCCCGCTGCTCAAACTGGCCTACCATTGCCAGGAAGCCGGCGGCTCCGCAACCTGTACCTTAAACGCGGCGGACGAAATCGCCGTCGAAGCTTTCTTGAACGGTGAAATCGGATTTACGGGCATCGCCGCCGTGGTGGAAGAGACTCTCAGCCGGATGCCTAACCGGCAGCCCCACACGGTGGCCGACATTCTCGAGATCGACAAGGAATCGCGATCTATGGCACGCGAGTTGGCTGGCCGCGAGACGGCGGCCGCGCAAGCGGTTCCGGCAAGGGTTTAAATCGTATGGCATTTTTTCAAAGCGCTTTCTGGTTCCTGATCCTGATCGGCGTGATGATCCTGATCCACGAGTTGGGACACTTCTGGGCGGCGCGATTCTTCGACGTCCGTGTGGAGACGTTCAGCTTCGGCTTTGGGCCGCGCCTGTTCGGCTTCCGCAGGGGCGAGACGGATTACCGCGTCTCGGCGGTCTTCTTCCTGGGTGGCTTCGTAAAGATGGCCGGTGAAATTCCAGGCGACGAAACCGCCAACGATCCGCGCGGTTTCGTCGCCAAACCCCGCTGGCAGCGCCTGATTATCGTGCTGGCCGGCCCGCTCATGAACGTAGTGCTAGCGGTCGGGCTGCTCACCGGCCTGTACATGATCAAATATCAGAAAGTGGTGGACGCCGATAGCGGAGCGGTAGTCGGCAGCGTTGCGCCCAACACGCCGGCGGCCAAGGCCGGCATCCAGGATGGCGACCGCATCGTCAAGCTGGACGGCAAGCGCGATCCTACCTGGGACGATATCATCCTGAAGGAAGTCGAAAGCGCCTCACGCCCCATGCGCTTGACCATTCTGCGCAACGCCAGCACCTTCGACACCACGGTAACGCCAGTGCTCGACGAGCGGTCCGGCGCCGGCTCGGCTGGGTGGTCCGAAAAAGGTGAAGTGCAGTTGGGTCCGGTGACCGCCGGCATGCCCGCCCAGAAGGTGGGACTGCAGCAAGGCGACTTGATCCTCAGCGCCGGCGGCCACCCCATCCATGCCACCGTGCGCTTCCATGAAGTCATCCGCGGCAGCGGCGGCAAGCCTGTCTTGATCGAGTTCCAGCGAAATGGCAAACCTATGCAGGTGACCGTGCAGCCGGTGTGGAGCGGGACCGATGGGCCGGCCCGCTGGGTGATTGGCGCTTATGTCGAGCCCAAGTTGAACATCGTGACTACGCGCCTCTCGCTGCCCGACGCTTTGCACCAATCCGTGACGGAAAACACCCGTAGCGCGGGCCTCATTTTCCAAGTGCTGGAGGGCGTCGTGGAGCGCCGTATCTCGGCCAAATTGCTCACTGGGCCGGTGGGCATCGCACAGATGTCCGGCCAAGCCGCCAGGCAAGGCCCGTCGGCGTTCATCATGCTGATGTCTATGGTCAGTTTGAACCTGGCCGTCATCAACCTGATGCCCCTGCCCATCCTGGACGGCGGCAGCGTGGTCATGCTGATCATCGAAATGGTCATGCGCCGCGATCTGAGCATGTCCGTGAAAGAGGCCGTTTTCAAAGTCGGCTTCGTCTTCATCATGATGCTGGTGGCGTTCGTGCTGTACAACGACATTACCAAGATTCTGCCCGCCGGGTAGCATCCTTAGGGTGTGCCAGATCATCTCTTAGCTTCGGCCATGCACTGTACCTGCGTCCGCTACACGGAATTGCCGCACACCAGCAATCTCTTCGCGGACTTCACTTACCATCCCGATCGCGTGCGGCCGTTTTATCCCCACCTTCCCTCCGATCCCGGTGTTTTCGAAGCCATAGCCCGCGAAATGCACTTTCCGCCCGAGCGGCGTGCCGCTCTGGCCGCGGCCCTGCGGCAACAGAATGGCGATAGCCCGCAGCTTGATCTGCTGGCGCGCGAAGGCGCTGTGGCGGTTGTTACAGGACAGCAAGTCGGCCTGTTTTCCGGCCCCGCTTATACAATTTACAAAGCTCTCACGGCCGTCAAACTGGCGCGCAATTTAGCTGCGCAGGGTATCCCTGCGGTGCCCATTTTCTGGCTGGCGACCGAAGACCACGACTTCGCCGAAGTCAATCACTGCTGGGTGTTCGATGCCGAGCACCATCCCATCAAACTGGAGAAGCCGCACTCGCCGGCCACCAGTCAGCCCGTCGGGCAGTTTGTGCTGGATGCGCCGCCTTTTGCGGAACTGCGTACCGCGCTGGCCGGTTTGCCGTTCGGCGATGAGGTTTCCGCGCTGGTGGAGGAAACCTATCAACCCGGCCGCACCATGGGCGAAGCTTTCAGCGCGCTGCTGAAGCGCGTGCTCGCGCAATATGGGCTGCTGCATGTGGATCCCATGTCGCCTGCCATGCGCGAATTGGCCGCGCCCGCGATTCGTTCCGCGCTGGACGCCGCTCCCGATCTGACCGCCGCGGTGCTGGAACGCAATCGCGCGTTGGAATCCGCCGGCTATCACGCACAAGTCCACTTGGAGGACCAGACTTCCCTGGTGTTCCTGCTGGAGAACGGCCGCCGCTACACCCTCCGCCGCTATGGCCGCGACTATCTGCAGAATGGCCGCCGCTTTTCAACCGGGGAGTTGATGGATCGCGCCGCCCAGCTTTCGCCCAATGCGCTGCTGCGGCCGGTGGTGCAGGATTCCATGCTGCCGACGGTGGCCTATATCGGCGGTCCGGCCGAATTGGCGTATCTGGCGCAATCCGCAGTCATCTACCGCGCCATTCTGGGCCGCATGCCGGTCGCGCTGCACCGCGCCGGTTTCACGCTGCTCGACCAGCGCAGCCAAAAGCTGATGACGCGTTACGGATTGAGCTTAGCCGACTGCGCCCATGGTGAGGATGCCGTGCGCGAACGGATCGCTGCGCGCTTGATCCCGCCAGCCCTTTCCGGCACTCTGGCGCAAACCAAATTGTCCGTGGAGCAGGCTGTCGATCGTCTGACTCGCGACTTGGCGGGCTTCGACGCCAGCCTGGCCGCCGCGCTCGGGAAGAATCGGCAGAAGATGCTCTACCAACTCGCCAAGATGGAGCGCAAGATCGGCCGCGAAACTATGGCCCGGGATGCCCGCTCGGCCCTCGACGCGGCTTATCTTTCGGGCTTAGTCTATCCGCAGCGCCATCTGCAGGAACGCCTGTATTCCATCCTGCCATTTCTTGCCAAGCACGGCACGGGGCTTATCGACGATTTGTACGATTGCTTAAACCTGGGCTGCCCCGACCATCAGCTAGCCGTGGTCTAATGATTGCTTCGCATGCGAAGCGTCTCTGCCATCCCGATGCTGCTGGCCGCGCTGCCGGCCGCCGCGCAGCTATCCCAAAACACACCTGAACTCATCCGCGTCAACCCGCACGTCTACTGCGCCACAGGGTACGCGCTGGGCAACGTCATTTTTGTATTGACGGACAGCAGCATCGTAGTGGTCGATACCACCGAAAGCCAAGCCTCCGCGCAGGCGGCCTTCCGCGATTTCCGCAAGGTATCGGCGCTGCCCGTCAATTACATTATCTATACCCACTTCCATGGCGACCATGTCAACGGCGCGAAGGTCTTCGCGGCGCCCTACACCAGACTCGTCGCACAGCAGAACCACATCGAGGAGATGCGCAAATATCGCCTGATGTCGGGCTACAACCGCAAGCTGAACCAGGTGCAGTGGGCCGCCAGTGTACCGCGGGAAGCGCGCGGCGCCACGCTGGGCGTCGACCTG
>DATNMW010000014.1:0-7791 GCA_035602155.1 Bryobacteraceae bacterium
TCGGCAAATGGGCGGGCGAGGCCGGCGCTTTGCCCCTGCTGCCGGTGCTGGAAGGCTACAATGTGCCCCTACTGACCCGCCATGCGGACATTTTCGATCCCCATGTGCAGGAGTTGTTGCGAGCTTCTTTGCGGCAGCAGATGCAAGGTCGTGTGAACGATCCGTCGATCCTGGGCTGGTCCTACGGCAGCGAATACAAACAGATCGTCACGCCGGACGAGGTCATCGGCATACTCGGCATGGGCGGCACGACGCCCGCGAAACGCGCTCTAGCGGACCACGCACTGCACACAATCTACGGCGGGGATGTGGCCGCAATGGCTGCCGCGTGGGGTGTCGGCGCGTCGCCGAAGCCGCCGGCCGCGGACATCGAAACGCTGCGCGAGTATTACGCCGACCGGTATTACGGTTTCATCTATCAAACGGTGAAGAGCATCGACCCGAATCATTTGTATTTCGGGTCCTGGATCGTCCCCGGATGGTGGGTGAACCCGGCCGACTGGCGCCTGATGGCCGCACATGCGGACGTGATGGGCTATGACCGCTATGCGCCGGCCTTCGAAGACGGCATGCTGCGCGGCCTGACGGAGTCCATGGCTAAGCCTATCTTTCTGGGCGAATTCTCGTTTCCGCCAAGCTACAATCTGTTGCGGGGCTACGAGGTCTATCCGGAAGCGAGCGCCAGCGACGATGCCGATGCGGGCGCACAATACCGCAGCACGCTGGAGGCAGCCGCGCGCAACCCCTGGTGTGTGGGGGTGGCGTGGTTTGAATATCGCGACGAGCCGGTGTCGGGCCGCGGCCCTCCGGGTGAGACCAATCCGGGCTTGGTGGAGGGCGAGGACTACGCCTTCGGACTGGTCGATGTGGCCGACCGGCCGAAGTACGGTCTGGTAGAGCAAGTACGGACCACCAACTTGGCCATGGCGCACCGGCGGATGGGCGCCATTCAGTCGATTGCGCACAACTGGTTACAATAGGTCCGTGGCCGATTCCACCGCACCGCCCGTCTCCGTCCTCCCCTTCGAAGCATGCCTCGACGAACTGGAAAAGGTCGTTAAGGAACTGGAGGGCGGCGATCTGCCCCTGGAGCGCTCCCTGGAACTCTTCGAAAAAGGCATGCGCCTCAGCGACACTTGCCGCAAGCAATTGGAAGAGGCCGAAACCCGCGTCGAACTGCTGATCCGCAAGGAAGGCAAAATCCAGGCCGAGCCTTATCGTCCCGAGAAAGCATGAACCTTCGCGACTACCTGGCGCAGCAGCAAGAGCTGGTCGACGCGCGCTTGGATCGCCTGGCGCCGCCGGAATCGCAGCCGCCCGAAACCATCCACCGGGCCGTGCGCTACAGCCTGTTTGCCGGAGGCAAGCGCATCCGCCCGATTCTGTGCCTGGAAGCCGCGCGCGCCTCCGGGGCAGATCCCGGCGATGCCCACTTCACAACCGCCTGCTCGCTCGAATTCATCCATACTTACTCGCTCATTCACGACGATCTTCCGGCCCTGGATAACGACGATTACCGCCGCGGCAAGCTCACCTGCCACAAGGTTTTCGGCGACGCCATGGCCATCCTGGCGGGCGATGCGCTACTGACGTTGGCCTTCGAAGTCCTGGCTGCCGACGACACCATGCCCGCCGTTCCCGCCGGCCGCAAATCCCGCATGATCGCCGAACTGGCCACCGCCGCCGGCACCGTTGGCGGCATGATCGCCGGTCAGGTGGCCGATCTGGAGGGTGAAGGCCAGCCGCCCACGGCCGCGCTGCTCGAATCCATCCATCGCGCCAAAACCGGCGCTTTGCTGCGCGCCAGCCTGCGCCTGGGGGCCATCTGCGCGGGCGCCACCGACCCGCACTACCAGGCCCTCTCCTGCTACGGAGACCACATCGGCCTGGCCTTTCAAATCGTGGACGACATCCTGGACGTGGAGGAATCTTCCGAAGCCCTGGGAAAGACCGCCGGCAAGGACGCCCAGCAACGCAAGATCACTTTCCCCGCGGTCTACGGCGTCGAAGAATCGCGGCGTATGGCGATCGTCGAGTGCCGGCGGGCACACGAAACCCTGGCCCCATTCGGCGCGCGCGCCGAACATCTGCACGAACTGGCGGATCTGATCGTGCATCGCAAGTCATGAAGGCCCGTCTCGACCGCCTGCTGGTGGAGCGCGGCCTGGCCCCCACACGTGAAAAAGCGCAGGCGCTGATCATGGCGGGATCGGTTCTGGTGGATGGCCGCATGGCCGCCAAACCCGGCCAGCCGGTGGATACCGAAATCCGCATCGAAGTGATAGCCCAGCCGCCCTTCGTCAGCCGCGGGGGCCTGAAGCTGGCGGCCGCCATCGCGCAGTTCTGCATTCGCGTGGCCGACCGCATCTGCCTGGATGTCGGCGCATCCACCGGCGGCTTCACGGATTGCCTGCTGCAACGCGGCGCGGCTCGCGTGCATGCCGTGGACGTGGGCGCAGGCCAGCTCGATTGGAAGATTCGCACCGATCCGCGCGTGGTGGTGCACGATAAACTCAACGCGCGCTACTTGCGCCCGGAAGACTTGGGTGAGCCGATCGGCCTGGCGGTCTGCGACGTAAGCTTTATTTCGGCGACCCTGATCGTGCCCGCCGTCCACCCGGTGTTACAACCGGCCGGAGAAATGGTTATACTTGTCAAGCCCCAGTTTGAAGCCGGGAAGGGACAAGTGGGCAAGGGTGGCATCGTGCGCGAACCGGAATTGCACCAAGCCGCCTGCCGCCGCGTGGACGATGCGATGCGCCAGTTAGGATTCAAAACGGCACTTATGGAAAGCCCGATTTTGGGCGCGGAAGGAAACCGGGAGTTCCTGCTGCATGCCCACCATTGAAACCGTAGGCATCATCTCCAAGCCCACGGTTGCCGCGGCTGCCGACGTCGTGCCCAAGCTGCTGGCCTGGCTGGAAGCGCGCGGCATCCGGGTGCGCTACGACGAGCGCACCGCCGTTTACGCCGCGCGCGCGGATGGCCTGCAGCGCGACGATGTACCGGAAGGCTGCGACCTGGTGATCGTGCTGGGCGGCGACGGCACACTGCTCTCCGCCGCGCGCGCCATCGGCAGCCGCGAGATTCCGCTGTTCGCCGTCAACCTGGGAGGCCTCGGTTTCCTCACCGCCATCACTATCGATGAGCTGTATCCCGAACTCGAGCGCGCCCTGCGCGGCGAGCATCGCATCGGCCGGCGCAAGCTGCTGCACGCCGAAGTGCAGCGGGGCGGCGCGGTTGTCTCGCGCTACGAAGCGCTCAACGACGTGGTGCTGACCAAAGCCGCCATCGCGCGCATCATCGACCTGGATACTTACGTCGACCGGCAGTTCGTCTGCGCCTACAAAGCCGACGGCCTGATCGTCTGCACCCCCACCGGCTCGACGGCCTATTCGCTCTCGGCCGGCGGGCCCATCATCTTCCCGTCCGTACCGACGATCTGCCTGACGCCCATTTGCCCGCACATGCTGACCTACCGTCCGGTGCTGGTGGCCGAAACCAGCGAGGTCGAAGTCCGCTGCCGCGGCGAGGACGAATCGGTCTTCCTCACCATCGACGGCCAGATCGGCGAGCCGCTTAAGAAAGACGATACCGTGGTCTGCCGCAGCTCCCAATACGCGCTGCACCTGATCCGCCCACCGCGCATGATGTTCTTCGACGTGCTGCGCCAGAAGTTGAAGTGGGGCGAGCGTTGAAGCGCCTGTCGCTCACCGCCTGGATCTTCATGGGCATGGCCGCGGGCGTGGCTTTGGGCGCGTTTGCGCCGGGCGTGGCGCGGCAGCTCGGCCCCGTCAGCGCCATCTTTCTGCGGCTGATCCGCTCCATCATCGCGCCGTTGATCTTCGGGACGCTGGTGTATGGCATCGCCGGCGGCGGCGACCTGAAACGAATGGGCCGCATAGGCCTGAAAGCGATCGTCTACTTCGAAATCGTCACCACGTTCGCGCTGTTTCTGGGACTGGGCGCGGTCAACCTGGTGCGTCCCGGCGCGGGGATGCATCTGGCGCAGACTTCCGCCGAGGCCGCTTTGCCGGCGGAGCGCCCAAGCGCCGGCGCGATCGTCGAGCATGTATTTCCGGCCAGCATCATCGACGCGATGGCCCGCGGCGACGTGCTTGAAATCGTAGTCTTCGCGTTCCTGTTCGGGGCGGCCTGCGCGGCGGTCGGAGCCAAAGCCAACCCCGTGGTGGCCTTCTGCGAATCGTTGGCCGAGGTGATGTTCCGCTACACGCGCTATGTCATGTACCTGGCGCCGTTGGGAGTGGGCGCGGCCATCGCGGTCACCGTGGGCAGCAAGGGTTTCGGTGTCCTGTTCGGATTGGGCAAGCTGATTCTGACCATGTACGTTGCGTTAGTGCTGTTCGTGGTGCTGGTGCTGGGGGCGGCGATCTTGCTGGTGCGCATCCCGCTGGCGCCCTTCTACCGCGCCGTCCGAGAGCCGTTCCTGATCGCCTTCTCCACCGCATCCAGCGAAGCCGCCCTGCCGCTGGCGCTGGAGAATATGGAACAGTTCGGCGTGCCGAAGCATATCGTGGCCTTCGTGATTCCGACTGGCTACAGCTTCAATCTGGATGGCAGCACACTGTATCTCTCGCTGGCTTCCGTGTTCGTAGCGCAGGCCGCGGGCGTCAACCTGTCGTTCGGCCAGCAACTGCTGATGATGCTGACCCTGATGCTGACCAGCAAGGGCGTGGCCGGAGTGCCACGCGCCGCGCTGGTGATTCTGGCCGGCACGCTTTCGACATTCCATCTGCCGATGGAGGGCGTGGCCGTGCTGCTGGGCATCGACGCCTTGATGGACATGGGCCGCACGTCGGTGAATGTCGTCGGCAATTGTCTGGCCAGCGCGGTGGTCGCGAAGTGGGAACAATCCCCAGTTGCGCGGACCGTGCGAACAAGCTAGATTGGAGGAGAACGCTCCAATGCGCCCGTAGCTCAGCTGGATAGAGCGTCTGGCTACGAACCAGAAGGTCAGGTGTTCGAATCACCTCGGGCGCACCACCAAATTAATCACATACACCCTAGTTCACGTCCGCGCCGGAGTCAGGTGCATGTAGATCTCCCGGGTTGTGCGGACGGAGGCCTGCCCCAGCAGCTTCCGGATCACCTTGCCGGGGATGCGGCCATCTTCAGAATGGTGGCAGCCGAGTGACGCAAATCGTGAAAGAGGATGTTGGGAAGCTACGCCTGGTCGCGCAGCCGGTAATGCCCGCGGAGCATATTTCGCGGTTCCAGTAGTGTCCCCTTTGTGCGCAGTGAAAACCATACCTGTCTCGCGCCACTCGCTGCCGGCGACGGCCGGTGTGGTACCCACGTTCGGAAACTGCTGTTGGGGCGCCGAGCCGGTACCGTCGAACACCGACCAATAGAGTCCTGGTACGTCCGGCGGTCGGCTAAGATGTGCGTGGCGGCCAGTTCTAGTACTTACCGGATGGGCTCGAAATGGAGGTACAACTCGATATTTGCCGTGTTAACCTAGTAAGTTAAAACACCAGGCAACAAAATGAGGTCACGGCGATATGTTCAACTTTCGGTGTGCGGCGGGGGCCGCGGTAAGCGCTATTTTGTTGCTCGCCGTGCCTTCGTTTTCGCAAACACCTGACGGCTGGCCCTTCGCCGGGAACGATCTGAATAACAGCCGGTGGGCTTCCGCGGAAACAACGCTAAACAATCAAAACGTCAGCGGCCTTACCGTAAGGTGGCAGTTCACAACCCAAAACGACGTTTCCGCTACTCCTTCCGTGGATGCCACCGCCGGTTACGTCTACTTTCCCGATTGGTCCGGCAACCTATACAAATTGAATGCCGCCACCGGAGCTACTGTCTGGACGCACAAGCTGACGGATTATGGATTAAGTTCGGCGATGATGTCGCGCACTACGCCAACTCTTTACGGCTCCATGGTAATCATCGGGGCCAGTTCATCGCTGGCGGCTCCGGGTCCATACGGCTCGTATCTGTTGGCATTGAACGCCAGCGACGGCAGCCTGTTCTGGATGACGGCGCTCGATCCCGACCTGAATTCTCTCGAGACTGCCTCGCCCATTATTTATAATGGAATCGCCTACGTAGGCGTTTCCTCCACCGAAGAAAAGCTGACCAACCCCACGTTTCGCGGAAGCCTCGCCGCGGTTTCGCTGACCAACGGGCAGATCCTCTGGCAAACGTACTTCGTGCCCACCGGGTACAGCGGCGCTCCAGTGTGGTCCAGCACGCCCGTGATCGATATCACGCGCAGCCAGATTTATGTGACCACCGGCAATAATTATCTGGTGCCTCAGTCCGTCCAGACATGTGAGCAGGCCGCCGGTGCAAACTCTCGGGCGATTCTGGCGTGCCAGGCGTCGAATAATTATGAAGATTCGATCGTGGCGCTGGATCTCACCACTGGAAACGTAAAGTGGGGCACCCACTGCTCGGCCGAAGATGCGTACATCACGGCCTGCAGCCAGGATGCGGCGGCTTGCCCCGATCCAGCGGGACAGGATCTGGATTTCGGCTCCGGCGCAAACCTCTTTACGACGACGATTAATGGTGCTGCCACACAGTTGGTTGGGGCCGGGCAAAAGAGCGGTACCTATTGGGCGCTCTCCCCGACTAACGGAGCCGTCCAATGGTCCACTTCGGTTGGGCCGAGCGGGCTAGTCGGCGGAATTCAGTGGGGCACGGCATCGGATAGCCAGCGCATCTACGTCGCGATCAGCAACGCAGGCCAAAAGACCTACACGCTGAAGCCATCGGGAGTTTCCTGGAATGGAGGTTCCTGGGCCGCTCTGAACCCCGCCACTGGAGCGATCCTATGGCAAGTCGCGGATCCCGGCTATAGCACCGTTCATCCCAGCAACCACTCCATGGCGCTGGGTCCCGTCACAGTGGCGAATGGCGTGGTATACGCCGCTTCCATGTCGGGCGCAATGTACGCATTCGATGCCGCTACCGGCGCGACATTATGGTCCTTCCAGGCCCCCGGTTCGGTGAACGCCGCGCCGGCGGTTGTAAACGGCACGCTGTATTGGGGGACCGGGTACCACAACTTCCCCGCGGGCGCCCCCCTGGGAACCGCGAGCAACGCGTTCTATGCGTTCTCTCTGCCGGCGCCGGCCCCGGTGACGCTGGCTTGCTCGGCCAACGCCGGCCAAGTGGGTGTGCCATACACCTCCACGCTATCCGCCGGAGGGGGCGTACCGCCGTACACCTTTTCGATAGCCGCGGGGACGCTGCCGCCGGGGCTGACCTTAAATAGCTCCACCGGCGTTATCGGCGGCACGCCTACGGTACCCGGAAGCTTCTCTTACACTATCGAAGTGGCGGACTCGACCGGCACGCCGGCCGGCACGGCCACCAGCACTTGCGGCATCGCCATTGCGCCGGCGCCCGTAACGATGGCTTGCGCGGCCAACGCGGGCCTGGTGGGCGCGCCCTACTCCTCGTCCCTGACCGCAACGGGTGGAATACCGCCTTACACGTTTTCGATTACGGCGGGATCCTTGCCATCCGGGCTGGCCTTGATTGGATCCGGCGGCGCTGTCGACGGGACGCCCACGGCCGCCGGAAGCTTCACTTTCGCCGCCCAGGTAGTGGACTCGACCGGCACGCCGGCCGGCACTGCAGCGGGCAACTGCGGCATCGCTATCGCTGCGGAAGGGACCGCCACGACGCTCTCCGTCGCGCCGAATCCGGCGCTGTTGGGACAGCCGGTCACTTTGACGGCGCAGATTTTTCCGGCGCCAGGCTCGGGCACGGTGACGTTCTACGATGGAGCCGCGGTGCTGGGATCGGTAGCTGCTA
>DATNMW010000015.1:0-31353 GCA_035602155.1 Bryobacteraceae bacterium
TCGGGGACGGCGCTGAAGGCGGTCAAGTTCCAGGACCCGTTCGAATAGGTATACTGAGCGCCATCGAAGCTGCGCTGCACGTCGGAGAAGCCGAAAGTGCCGATCAGCCGCTGGGAGATGCCATCCCGCTTGACGATGGCCAGTGTCTCATCCTTGGGTGTGACCTCGCCGCCGTCGGTGAATTCAAAGCGGCCGAGCCGCACATTGGAGTGGTCGCCCTTCAGGCGCACGTAGGCCTGCTTGACAAAAACGCTGGCGGCGTTTTGATCGTTGTGATTTGCCGCGTAGTAGTTTGCGCCCAAACCTAGCTGCCCCAAGGGTGAGGGCTCTACCGCATGATTCGGAATCCCCAACAAGATTGGTGCGGCCAGTTCGAAACCCCAGCCATAACTCTGTTTGTTCTGGCTCAACATCAGACGGAGGAGCGAACCGGAATATCCGTAGTGATTTTCGCCTTTCGCGTCGAAGAAATCCCAATCTTCGTAACGCTCGTGGATCGATCCCGAGACGGTGATCGATCCGATGTGCGGCGGATCGGCGCCGTCGGACTGTGCCAGCAAGTTGGCGCATACCGGTAACAGTCCTATAAGGCAGATTGAAGCGCGCATTGTACCCCCGAGTGCAATGAAGCGAGTGTAGCGGTGCGGTGCGCCGGGCGTCAATAATGTTGATCTACTAGACACACCCAAAGGGGGGGGAGGTCAAGTTGCTTCGTGGGGCGCCGCTGAGAGAACCGTCCACGAGAATCAGGGGACCCAGGCGAAGACCGTGCCACAACCTTCACCGGCGCACAAGCCGCCGCCTGAGGCTGTGATGCCATAGACTAGGCCATCCTGTCCGGCCGTCAGACCGCTGGGATTTGACCGTCGCTGGTGAAGGCGTGCAGCAGTGTGGAGGTCCATGCTTCGCCCTGTGCGCCGCCGGAGGCGTCAGTGCGAATAGTGAACTGGGATCGACGGTTGCGCCGACGAGCATACCGTTGTTGCCCATGACCACACGGGTTGAAGGATTCCCTACGGCTGCCTTTTCCAGGCAGCCCGATCCGACGACGCAAAGTACAGCTTCCGTCCAGGCTGCATCAGGTGTTGCAGGCGGCGCCAGCTTGAATACCCGTACCGTCACCGGCGCTTCCGCCGGAGTGGGTCGTGCCGTAGAGCGCGCCGCCCAGGCCGATGACCACGCCCGCCGTGGGCCCCGCTCCATCGCCGTCTTCGCCGGTGAACCTGTACAATACGGTTTCGGTCCAGGCTCCTTCTGGCGCCGCTGGCGGGGTTAATCTGAACACGGTCCCGCAACCACCCAGGTTTAGTGGGCCGGAGGGGCAAGCGCTGCCGACGATCCCACCTTCGTAGGTGGTGCCATCGATCGCACCGTGCTTGGCGACGGCCATATTCCCTTCGGGCTGACTGCCGTCGCCGTTTTGGCCGGAAAAAAAGTACAAGGTGCTGAAGGTTGCGGCTTGCGCGGTGGTGTACGGCGCCAGCACCAAAGTGCTGAGCGCGGTAATTAACGCGAGAGGTCTCATTGCAATCTCCCTTGTCGCGAAGTATGTCAGCGGTTATGCTGTTTGTTCTAGCTTTGTTCTTGCCTCGGCGGTACGCTTAGTTTTCCTCTCCGGCGATGGCGTTGTCAAGAGCTTTCGGAATAGGTCATGCTTGCCGTACACCTGGAAAACGGACGCGTTGAAGTACGCGGCCAACCGCGCCCCCACCGCCCCCCTGGCTTCGCCCTGATTCGCCTGCTGTGCGGCGGCATCTGCAACACCGATCTGGAACTCCAGCGCGGTTACTACGGCTTCGCCGGCACGCCCGGCCATGAGTTCATCGGTGAAGTGGTCGAAGCGGATTCCCCCGCCTGGGTGGGCCGTCGCGTCGCCGGCGAGATCAACCTGGCGTGCGGAGGGTGCCACTGGTGCCGGCGCGGCCTCGGACGGCATTGCCCGCGGCGCACGGTTCTGGGCATCGTCAACCATCCCGGCGCGTTTCGCGAATACCTCACCCTGCCGGAACGGAATCTCCACATGCTGCCGGATACGCTCCCCACCGAGCGCGCGGTCTTCGTGGAACCCCTCGCGGCCGCCTGCGAAATCCTGGATCAAGTGGCGCTGCCGTGCGCCGCCGAAATCGCGGTACTGGGCGATGGCAAACTTGGACTGCTCGTCGCGTTGGTGCTGAACGCATATGGCCACCGCGTCCACCAGTTCGGGCGCCACACTGAAAAGCTGCAAATTGCGCGGCGCGCGGGCGTCTTCACCGAGGCAGCGGGCGGGCCGCTCCCCGATATGGCCTACGAATGGGTAGTGGACGCCACCGGTTCGCCCGATGGCCTGCGCCAAGCCGTGCGCATGACGCGCCCGCGGGGCACGGTGATTCTGAAATCAACGATGCACGGACTCGTCGGCGTGGACACCGCGCCTGTAATTGTAAATGAGCTCACGCTGGTCGGTTCGCGCTGCGGGCGCTTCGAACCGGCGCTCGATCTGCTCAACCGCAACCTGATACCCGTCGAAGAGATGATCTCGGAACGGTTGCCGCTGGCCGACGCTCCGCGCGCGTTCGACCGCGCCGCGCAGAAAGGCGTGCTGAAGGTGCTGCTGCGATGAGCACGATGCTTTGGCTCGGCCTGACTGCCGCTCTCCTCTGCGCGCAACCGGATCCCGAGGCCCGGTGGCAGGCCTTCCTCGCCTGGCTCAGCGCGCGGCCGCCCGACAGCAAGCCGGCCAATCTGCTTCGGCCCTACCGCGCGGAACTGATTCGCATGGGCATGTCCCCGGTCGAGGCCGAACGCGAATTGGACCGTCTGGGCCATCTTGCTTTCACCCGCCCCAATGGCGCGAAAGTGCTTTGGAACAAGGTCTACGGCGGCCGCGACCCGATCTTTGTCCAGACGCCGAACGCCCTGTTGGCCAGCGCCATCCAAGATCGCAAGCCCGGACGGGCTCTGGACTTCGGCATGGGCCAGGGACGCAACGCGGTTTTCCTCGCTATGCAGGGTTGGGACGTCACCGGCTTCGATCCTTCCGACGAAGCCATCCGCCAGGCACAGGCCAATGCCGCGAAAGCCAGCGTCAAGATTCGGGCGCTAGTCTCGACCGACGATCGATTCGATTTTGGCGTGGCGCAGTGGGATCTGATCGCGATGACCTACATTCGGTCGCCTACCGCGCGCGACGCCGAACGGATCCGGCGCGCGCTGGCCCCCGGCGGCGTCTTCGTTTATGAGAACGGAAGCGACCGCCACAACGAACTCCTGAAGCTGTTTCTCCCGCTTCGCATCCTGCGCTTCGAAGACATGGACGCCTTCCCCGACTGGAATCCCACCGAAAAAATCCGCCTGGAGCGCTTGGTTGCGGAGAAGCCGCGGGAGTAATATCTCATCATGACTACATTCCGGTTGTGCGCCGCATTGTTGCTCTCGAGCGCCGCTTTTGGCCAGACATCCATTGTGCTACGCGCCGCGCGCCTGCTGGATGTCGAATCCGGCAAAACGCTGAAACCCGGCGAGGTGCTGGTCACCGGCGAACGTATCGTCGAAGTGGGAGCGGCGGTCACCCATCCGCCCGCCGCCGAAATCGTCGACTTGGGCGATCGCACTTTATTACCGGGCCTGATCGACGCGCACGTGCACCTGTTTCTGCACCCTGGCGCGGAAGACTTGCAGACCGTCGAAGAATCCGTGCCGCAGCGGACCATCCTCGCCCTGCTGGCCGCCAAAGCCGACCTGATGGCTGGCTTCACCGCCGAGCGCGACATGGGGACCGAAGGCGCGGGATCTGCCGATACCGCCGTGCGCAACGCCATCGATCGGGGACTTGTGCCGGGGCCGCGCCTGCGCATCAGCGGCAATGCGGTGGATATTCTGGGCGGCCACGAGGACGCCATCGGCTACAACCCCGCACAGCATGTGCTGCCCAACGCCACCTGGGCCAACAACGCCGCCGAGTTGGTCGCCGTGATCCGCGGACAGTTTAGGGAAGGCGCGGACTTTATCAAGATCTACGAAACCGGCCGCGACGCGCTCAGCGGCGGGAAGTTCTCCACGCCATACCAGTACAGCGAAGCCGAGCTGCGCGCCGCCGTGGAAGAAGCCGCGCGCGTGGGCAAGCGCGTGGCAGTGCACGCCACCGGAGAGCCAGGCACGCTGTACGCGGCGCGCGCCGGCGTGGCTTCCGTCGATCATGCCTTCCAACTCGGCGAAGAGACCATGCGCGTGATGCGCGAGAAACAGATCTTCGCGGTGCCCACTTTCGCGATCGTTGAATATTTCGCCGACCATGCCGCCACGCCGCAGGCGGCCCAGCGCGAGCGCGCGATGCTCGAATTCCACGCCCGTGAATTCCGCGCGCAGCTTGCGGCGGGCGTTCCGATGGCCATGGGTTCCGACGTGGGCCCGTTTCCGCACGGGGCGCAGGCCCGCGAGTTCGTGCTGATGGTCAAATACGGCATGACGCCGCTGGCCGCCCTGCAGGCCGGCACGTTGAATGGCGCGCGGCTGTTGGGCTGGCAGGACCAGATCGGCGCCCTGAAGCCGGGTTACCTCGCCGACATCGTCGCGGTGCCCGGCGATCCGCTGCAGGATGTCGGCGTGCTGCAGAACGTCGCGTTCGTGATGAAAGGCGGCACGATCTACAAGCGGTGACCCAGGGCGGCTTCAAAGGAAGTCGGCGGACTCGCGGTAAGTTGAGGTCCTCGGCCCTGTCCGCCGTCAGGTGGCGGCCAGTCGGATGAGTGACGAGGAGCTAGACCGCCTCTTCACCCAGCACGCCACAAGTTTCAAGCGCTGCATGAACGCCACTCTATCACCTGATGCCGGAGGCGTTGACTGAACGCGGATAGGCGCCAAACAAATCAGAACTTTACCATTAGCTCGACCCAAGCCCTTCTCGGTGCGCCCGGCGAGAAGAACGTCGCACTCTGCGCCGGTGCGCTTCCGGCTTGGGGTCCGGTGCTGTAAACCGGGAAAGGCAGGGACTGGATCGCGCCCGTGCCGCTCAGTGCCGTGTTAGAGAGCCACGCCGCCGTGTAGTATTCGTGGTTGAAAAGGTTATCGATCTGCACTGCCAATTGCCAGTGCCGGGTGAGATCGTAATGCGCGCGGAAGTTCGTTACCGCATAGCCCGGCGAAACTCCCGGTCCCAGGTAGTAGACGCCATCGGCCTGATAGGCGTTGTTCTCGTTGCCGCGCGCGTACGAACTCGACACCGCCACTTCATTGAGGTCGAACAGCAGTTTGGAAGTAGCCTGGATCTCCGCATAGGCCTTCCCGGTTTGCTTCGGAATCAGTGGAATGCGATCCCCCGGCTGGACGGTGATGACGCCATCCAGCCCCGGATATCCTTGCAATGCGAAGCTGTTGGTGTTATTCGCCGAGCCGTCCAGGGTCTCGGTGCTCTGGTAGGTGGCCGACAGAAAGGTCCAATCCAGGCCCCAGGTGACGCGCCCCATGCGCCCACCGAGATCCGCATCGAACCCCTCCCGGAGTGTTTTGGCGAAGTTCTGGAAATAGCCGGTGCCCGTCTGCTGGGCCGCGATGAAAAGGATATCGTTGTGGTTTTCGGCCCGAAACGCCCCTACATTCCAGCTCAGGTTGTGCAGGAACGAAATCTCCGGTTTCCCCCGCAGGCCGGCTTCCCATGTGTCCGTGACCACCTGCTGCAGCGGCGGGTCCGAGGACAGCGAATTCGGCAGGCTGCAGGGGGCGCTCGGATCGGCGCAGCCCAGTTCAATGGACGTCGGTGCGCGGCTGCCCTGGGAGTATCTGGCGTACGCATTCACCGTGGAGAACGGGCTCCAGGTAATCCCGATAGCGGGGTTGAATCGCTGAAATACATAATCGCCGGTTAGCGAACCCGGCCCGGCAATCGGATTGAGCAGGTCGGTGTTATCAACGGTAAACCGGTTATAACGTCCGGAGAGAGTAATGTTTACCGTCTTCAGGACGGTAAGTGTATCCGTAAAATAGAGGCTCCAATTGGGCGTGCGGCCATGCAGACCAACCTGCGTATCAACCGGTGAGCCATCCGCGCTGGTCGATCCGTCCTGCCATGCCGGGACGCTGGTCAGGGTGTAGTTGGGATTGACATAAGCGTAATCCGTGGTTTGTGTATAGGTGACGCTGCCGCGGTCCACGGACACCCCGGCGGCGAACTGGTTACGCCCGACGCTGGGAGAAGTGAGCCATGTAATCTGTCCGGAAGCTCCGTATTCGTTCTGGATTTCGTTCGAGTAAATGTTCACACCATCGCAGGTCTGGTCGGGATCGCCTAAAACCAGGGCTTCCGCCAGACAGGGCCACTTCGGAAACGGAGTGTTCGCGATAGTGGCGCCGCTCGCCGGGAAACCCGTAAATCCCGCCGCGGCGAGGGTGGCTTGTTCCTGCGCGGTGGGCTGATAGATGAGCTGGCCCTGGGCATCGCCGTTGAAATTGGCATCGATTGCGTAAGTGCGGATGTTACGGTACCAGGCGTTGCCGGTAAGTGTCAAATTGTTGTTGAAGCTGTGCCGGGCGATGAAATTGAAGGAAGGCGAGCGGTTCTGGGTGCTGTCGGGAATGGAATAGACGCTGGAATAATTGTCCTCGAGCAGGCGGTAGTCCTGCAGCCCGTTGCCGATCAGAATGTTGTAAGCATAGGACATAGTCAGGGCGAAATCGGTCTTATCCGTACGCCAGCCAAGCCGGCCGAATCCTTGGCCGACGTCCGAAGGCGAATCGACGCGCCAACCCGATTCGTGGAATGCGAGTCCCGAGACAAACCAGTTGAACCCGGTAGCCTTGCCGCCGCCCCACTCGGCTTGGGCCTGTTTCCGTCCGCTGCTGCCGTACAGCACGCTTCCACTCACGCCGGGATTGGTCAGTCCGCTCTTGGTGGTCACCGAGATCGCTCCGCCCAGCGTGTTCAGCCCGAATAGGGGGTCCGAACCCGGCACCAGCGTGACCTCCGAGATGGCGTCTTTGGGGATCAGATCCCAGCTCACCACGTCGCCAAACGGCTGATTTTGCCGTACCCCGTCCACGTAGACCGAGATACCCTCGGGCGTCCCGAGCAGCGGCGAAGCGGTGTAGCCGCGGAAATTCACATCGGGCTGGAAGGGGTTGCCCTGCATTTCGTTGAAATACACGCCGTTCAGCCGCCGGTTCATGAAGTCCCCGAGTTCCAGCGCTCCGCTGTTCGCGACCTCGGCCGCCGTCGCCGTCTGCACGGGACCCGCAATCTGATCGATCGCGAGATCCGTACCGGCAAGCGGCGTCGTCGCGACGACATCCACCGTGGATGACTGGATGCCTATCTTCAGCGTCACGGTGCGTGTGATGGGCGTCCCGGACTTCACCTCGATCGTCACGGATTCGGTGACGAACCCGGATGTGGAAACCTCCAGCCGGTAGCGGCCGTATGGCAGATTCCCAAAAACATACGCGCCGTGGGCATCTGTCTGAAAGCTGCGCTCCACTCCCGGGGCTTGGCTCTGCAACTTTCCCGAGGCTGCCATCGCTGCGCCGGACGGGTCCTTTACCTGAAGCCGGACTTCGCCGGTTGGCGCCTGTACCTGAAAGAGCGCCCCGGCGAAAAGGATTGCAAGAAGGTTCATATCCCTAGATTCCTGGAACGGACTTCTTGTTCAGGGTTTATTCGAAACAAGAAAGACCTAAAAAAGACTGAACAGGATGGCTGGAAGTGGAATATTGAATATACCGGGTCAATGGCCCTTACGAAATGAAGTACGGCGGCGAACATCTTTCCGATCGTCAATTGCTATTGGACGTTGACGGAGAGCTGTCTGCGCACGATATGAAGGTGGTCCGGATGCATTTAGCCGGATGCTGGACATGCCGCGTGCGGCGCCATGAGATCGAAAATGCGATCGCCGGTTTTGTGGGTGTCTATCAACGGGAATTCCGGGCGGCGTTGACGCCTGCCGACGGACCGCGCGCGTCACTGAAGGCCAATCTCGACCGGCTTGCCCGCCAGGCGAATGGGACCTCGAACTGGATTGCCATCCCGCGCAGGTTAGCCTGGGCAGCTACTCTGTGCGGCGTGCTGGCGCTTGGTTTATGGCTTACCCGCTCGAAGGCGCCGAATTCCCGGATTGTCTCAATTCCCGATTCCACGCTCACCCCCGGCGCAACTCTCCTGGTGAGCCGGCCAATCTTGTGCGCGCAAGAAAACGTAAAGAATCGGGCCGTTCCGGTGGCGCTGCAGCGGAGGGTATTCGCGGAATACGGAATCTCGGGAGCGGACCCGCGAGCTTATGAGGTGGACTACCTGGTCACGCCCGCGCTCGGAGGCGCCGACGACATTCACAACCTGTGGCCGCACTCCTATTCACCGGCAGTCTGGAACGCCCAGGTAAAAGACGCTTTGGAGGATCGCCTCCGCCAGATGGTCTGCGACGGACGCATGGATCTGGCGGAAGCGCAACAGGAAATTGCGGCGAACTGGATTGTTGCCTACAAGAAGTACTTCCATACGGATCGGCCGCTGGAGTAACCACAAGACTCACTGGGACAGCGTGAAATTCACGTCGATCTGAGTCACCACCTCAACCGGTTCGCCGTTCAGAAGCGTCGTCTGGTACTGCCATTGCCTCACCGCTTCCATCGCCGCGGCTACCAGTATTGGGTCGCCGCTAAGCACCACGAGATTCGCCACCGCGCCATCCTTGCCAATGATGGCCTGAAGCTTTACTATGCCCTGAATGTGCTGAGCCTTGGCTTCGGGCGGATAGGCTGGGTTTACCTTCGACCTTAGCTTGGCCTGCTGTACATTGCCGCCCACCCGAATCCTGGGTCCGCCGGAAGGTGTCGCAGGCGCCAGCGAAATGCGCAAGGTGTGCGGTTCATCGGGACTTAGAGAGACATTCAAGTGTTCGTCGAAGTCGCGCACGGTCTTGGTGAGGGAGAGCATGACGTCCGCATCGACTAGGTCTCCTTCGTGCGCCGGCAAGCGGCGCAGCAACTCGTCGCGCGCCGCCGGCGTGAGCCCGTCGACTTGAATGCTCTTCAACGTTCCATGCCAATCCGGCGGCAGCGCCATGCCCGGCTTTGAATCGGGCGCGCCCTGCAGGGGCAGCTTGAAATTCATGGTCACTTGCGTAACAGCCGGCAACGTCATGGCTTGAGGCGAATAGTGCCACTGCAATATGGCCTCGAGCGCCGCGCTGCGCAGTTCCTCCGGTCCGCTGAGCACTTTCGCGTCCGACACGTGGCCCTCCGCGTCGATGTGAACCTCCAGCACCACCGCGCCTTCGATGTGCTTCTCCTTCGCGGCCTGCGGATACTTCGGCGGGACGCTGTGCAGCAGGTTCGATTGGGCTGCTTCCTGGGGCACGGGTGCCGCCTGCAGCGGAAATGTGTGGAGCGCGAGCCAGCCCGCGGCGAACAATACTCCGCAACTGGTGGCGCAGAACGATATCAGGCTTTTTTTCGACATATTGACCTCCTTCAATAGCAGGGCCACCCGATTCTTCAGGTGGCGCTTTCGCAAAAACAGGGCCGCTGGCGCCAGATCCAGTGCCGGCCGATTCCCGGCCATGGCCAGCAGTGCGTTCAAATACTGCTCTCGATCCCCGGTCAGCGCGACCGCTTCTACATCCACCGTCTGTTCGCGCGCCAATTGGGCTTGGCCGGTCAGCCACCAGACGGCTGGATGGAACCACAGGACCGCGCGTATGGCTTGCTCCGCCACTGTGACGATCCAATCTCGGCGGCGCACGTGCAGCAATTCGTGGCACACGATGGCTTCCTGGACTTCCGCCGGCAGTTCAGTGAAGTGGCCGGGCAACACCACCACCGGCCGCCACAGCCCGAACGTGACCGGGCCAGCCAGGGACGGCGACCGGCGAAAGTCCGCCTGGGGCGCAACGGCCGCGCGCAACAGATCCAAGCGCGGCGGCAGCGCGAACGCGCGCGCATCCCGGCGCCAGCGGCGCAGTTTGCCGAACCCCACGGCCAGCCACAGAGTCCGCGCGGCGCAACCGCAGGCCAGTAGGAGCAGCAAAGCCTGTTGCCAGGGCGGGAAATATACCGCGGCCCGGCCCGTGGAAATCGGTCTGGCCACCCCTATGGCGACCTCCACGTTCGAGTCCGCGGCGCTGCGCCACGGTTCCACGGCCGGAAGCAGCAGACAGATTGCCAATAGCGCTTGCCAATATGCCAGCCGGATACGCGGCACGCGCAAGCGGAAGATCCAGGCGGCTACGCCCCCCACCGCGATCAGCACCGCGGCCTGGGCGGACCAGGCGGCCAGGTTGCCCAGCCAATGGGCCGCGCTCACGGCCGCCCTCCCATCAGCCGCCGGATCTCCTCGATTTCGTCCGGCGTCAAGTTGCGGTCTTCGATTAGATGCACCAGCAGGGGTTCCGCAGAGCCGTTGAACACGCGATTGACGAAATCCCGCACCATGGCGCGGATCACCCGGCTCTTGGGCTGCGCCGGCCGGTAGACGTAGGCCCGCTCCACCTGCTTCCGGTTCAGGTAGCCCTTCTGCTCCAGGATCTTCATCATGGTCATAACCGTGGTGTAAGCCACTTTGCGGCGCTCCCGCAGCGCCTCGTAGACGTCGCGGACCGTACTGTTCTGCCGCTCCCAGACGATTTTCATGATCTCCAGTTCCTGGTCCGTGAGGGTCTTGCTCGGCGGTCTCATACTAAAAAATTAGTACTATTGAATGGAAATGTCAAGTGGAAAATTCTTCTATTACGAGAGTTCATCCGTCAACGGCAGGCTGGCCGGGCGTACCTCGCACGGCGCGCCAGCGCGCCACCTCGGGGAGCCGCATCCGGTATCGTTGGCGGTGGCGCCGGCCCTGCACCACCCGCCGCCCGTAACAAATAACCCACAATCCGCCAGTTTGCCACCCTGTTGACCAGCAAGAAACTCTCAGCGGTGTCGGCGATTGCTGTAAACTGAATATGAATGCGGAATGCGATTGGAGTGCCAGCGGCGCTGGCTTTGGGCCTGTGCGGCATGCTGGCCGGTCAGCAGCCTGCCCCGGAGCAGCCACCTCCGGCAGCCCAAATTGTCTCTGACAAACCCGATCCGGCCAGAGCCGCCGCGGATCCGGCCGCGGACGCCAAGCCGGCCCCCCCCGCCGCTCCCGCCGCGCCGGTTGATCCCAAGGCCTACATCATCGGCGCCGAAGACGTCATTTCCATCCGGGTCTGGCACGAGCCGGAAAACTCCGGCCAGTTTATAGTGCGTCCGGATGGCAAAGTTTCCGTTCCCCTAGTCGGGGAAATCCAGGCCGCCGGCATGACGCCGGAGAAATTGAGCCTCAACATCGCCGAAAGTCTGCAAAGGATCATGGTGCACCCCGAAGTGACCGTCGGGGTGGAAAGGGTCAACAGCAAGAAATACTATATTCAGGGTGAAGTCAACAAGCCGGGATCCTACCCGTTGGTCATCGATACCACGGTACTCGAGGCGCTGGTGAATGCGGGCGGTTTTCGCGATTTCGCCAACACCAAGAAGATCATCATTCTGCGCGGCAGCGAACGGTTGAAGTTCAACTACCACGAGGTCACTCACGGCAAGAAGATGGAGCAGAATATCCTGGTGAAGCCCGGCGACCAGATTATCGTGCCATGAGGAGTGCAGAGACCAGGGCCAGCCGCCGATTTTAGGAGAGAAAGTTTCGGAATTATGGTACCCCAGCAAGGATACGTCAGTGTTTCCCGCCGCCCGCCCGATGTCGAGGACTATATCGATATTCTGCGGCGCTATCGTTCCTGGATAGTAGGACCGACTTTCGCGGGCTTGGTGGTCGCCGTGGTGGTCGCGTTTCTCTGGCCGGACACCTTCGTTTCGACGGCGGTGATGCGCATCACCCCGCAGCAGATTTCCGAGCGGCTGGTGCCCAGCAACATCAGCACCCAGATGGCGGAACGCCTGGGGGCCATGCAGCAGCAGATTGAGAGCCGTACCCAACTGCAGGAGTTGATTCAGCGGCCTTCCCTCAATCTGTATCCCAAGGAGCGCCAGCGCAAGCCCATGGAAGACGTCATCGATCAGATGCGCAAGGCCATCAAGATCAACATCTTGGATTCCGGCGCCGGACAGTCCCAGCAGAAGTTCGCATCGGCTTTCGAGATCAGCTTCTCTTATGCCGACAAATACAAAGCCCAGGCCGTAGTGCGGGAATTGGTATCCAAGTTCACTGAAGAGACTAACAATCAGCTTCGGCAGCAAGCCAACACCACGACGCTGTTTTTGGGCGATCAGCTCAAGGCGGCCAAGGAGAACATGGACCGGCTCGACGCGGAGATGGCCAAGTTCAAGATGGAGAACGCCGGCCGCCTTCCCGACCAGTTGCAATCGAACTTGCAGGCCGTCAATGCCCTGGAACTGCGGCAGCAGAGCCTGAATGAGAGCATCAATCGGGATGCACAGGACAAGATGATGCTGGAAACCCAGCTCTCGAGTCTGGGGCATCAGGCTAATTTCATCGGCTCCAACCTGGAACAGGTGGCTGGCCGGGAGGCCGTGAAGAACGAGCGGTTGATCCAACTGAACAATAAGATCCTGGAACTCGACACGCTGCTTTCGGCGGCGCGGCAGACCTATAAAGAGGACCATCCGAATATTCGCAGTCTCGAAGCCCAGTTGGCCGGGCTCAAGAAGCAGCGGGAAGACCTCGAAAAAGACGAGGTGAGCGCCTCGGCCAAGGCTGGCGCTCCCAAGAGAGCGACGAATCCGCAAGTGGCCCAGTCCCTGGAGAGCCTGCAGTTGCAGGAGGCCGGCGTGAAGGCCCAGATCCAAGCCCGCAACATGGAGATGGAGGAGCGCACCAAGCAGCTTAAGGAATTGCAAACGGAAATCGGCGGGTACCGCGCGCGCATCGAAGCCAGCCCCGTCAACGAGCAAAGATACGCGAGTTTGGAGCGCGAATACGCCATCGCCAAGGCCGACTACGACGAGAAGGCCAAGAAGATGGAAGTTTCGGAAACCTCCAGCGACCTGGAACAGCGCAAGGCCGGCGAGAACCTGGAAACCCTGGATCCACCCTCCCTGCCCGAGCAGGCCAGTGAGCCCAACCGCCTGCTGATGGCTGCGGCCGGCACCGGATTGGGTCTGTTTTTCGGGGTGTTTATGGCGGGCGCCAAGGAGATGAAGGACACCTCCTTGAAGAATCTGAAAGACGTCCGCGCTTACACCAACTTGCCGGTGCTGAGCAGCATTCCCTTGTTGGAGAACGCGCTGCTGGTGCGGCGTAAGCGCCGCCTGTTCTGGCTGGGCTGGTCCACTGCCATCATTGTCGGCACCATCGCCATGAGCGGTTCGATGTACTACTACTATTTTGGTAAGAGTTAGGAAGAAAATGAGCCGAGTACACGATGCCTTGCGCCGCGCCGAACAAGCCGGTGTATTTAATTTGGAAACCGATGCCCCAGCCGCACCGCCCCCGGTCCTTGACCGGAATTTTGACCGGAGCTTTGACCACAGCCAGGGCCGGCAGGATCCGCTGCGGGCGCCGGAGAACGGGACCACCCGCGTGGCCGCGGAGAACGCCGCTCCCGGCGGACTGCACCCGGCGATCCTGGACGATGTACCGGAGGTTGCCTTCCAGCCCGCCCCGGAGTCGCACCTGCTCGATCTGCAACGTTCGCATGAAACCCCAGCCGAGGAGTTCCGGACGTTGCGCACGCGCCTGAATCATTTGCAGACGCTGCAACCGCTGCACACCGTCGTCATCAGCAGTCCATCGCCTGCCGAGGGCAAGACCTTCACCGCCGTGAACCTGGCGCTGGCCGAGTCGCATTTGACCGAAAACCGCGTGTTGCTGGGGGACTTCGACTTGCGCCGGCCGTTGATTCACAATCTGTTCCAGATAGACCGCGCCCCCGGGCTCACGGATTACCTGATGGGTGCGGTGCCGCTTTCCGGCGCCCTGCGCAGGGTTTCCGGCATGAATTTGTATGTGCTGCCCGCCGGGTCGCCCGTCAAGAACCCCTTGGAGCTGCTTAATACCCGGCAGGCCAGAATACTGTTCGAAGAGTTGCCCAAGGTGTTTACCTGGGCCATCTTCGACACGCCGCCGCTGCTGTTTTCGGCGGATGCGAACCTGCTTTCTACGCTGGCCGATGGCACGATTCTGGTGGTCAAAATCGGTTCCACTACTTTCGACAATGTGACTCGCGCCATGCAGTCCCTGTGCGAAAACAATGTGCTCGGCATCGTGGCCAATGGCGCGCGCGCGTCGGAACTGTACAGCAAGTACACATACTACTATTCAAAAGCGGAGTAAGGGAAAAGAAGATAGAAGCCGGAAGTCAGGAGTCAGAATCGCAGCCGACAGTCGTGCCGCGATTCCCTCTTCTGTCTCCTGACTTCCGACTCCTGTCTTCTTCTTATGCACACCATCATTGAACCATTCCGGATCAAGAGCGTGGAGCCGCTGCGGCATACCACGCGCGAGGAACGCGAGCGCCTGCTCGAAGCGGCGGGCTACAACCTGTTCCTCATCGAAGCCAAGGATATCCTGATCGACCTGCTCACCGACTCCGGGACCAGCGCCATGTCCACCGGGCAGTGGGCCGCGTTGATGCGCGGCGACGAATCCTACGCCGGCAGCGAAAGCTTCTTCCGCATGAAGCGGGTGGTCGACGATCTGACCGGCTTCCGCCACATGATCCCCACCCACCAGGGCCGCGCCGCGGAGCGCATCCTGTTCACCGTGATGTGCCGGCCCGGACACGTGGTTCCCAACAATACGCATTTCGATACCACCCGCGCCAATATCGAGTTCACCGGCGCGCGCGCCGTGGACCTGCCCATTCCCGAAGCCGCCGACACCCAGGCGCGCCTCGATTTCAAGGGCAATATGGACGTCGACGCGCTGGAGCGGCTGATTCTGGAGACCGGCGCCGAACACATTCCGCTGGTCATGCTCACGGTCACCAACAATTCCGGCGGCGGCCAGCCCGTGTCGATGGCCAATATCGAAGCGGTGCGCCGGGTCGCTTCGCGCTACGGGATTCCATTCTATCTGGACGCCTGCCGCTTCGCCGAGAACGCCTGGTTCATCCGGCAGCGGGAGCCGGGTTACGCCAGTTGGACGCCAAAACAGATTGCGCAGAGAATGTTTTCGCTCGCGGACGGCTGCACCTTCTCGGCGAAGAAGGACGCCTTCGCCAACATCGGCGGCTTCCTCTCCACCAATGACGACCGCCTGGCCGTTCAGGAGACCAACCTGCTGATCCTTACGGAAGGCTTTCCCACCTACGGGGGCCTGGCGGGCCGGGACCTGGAGGCCATCGCGGTGGGGCTGCAGGAGGTGCTCGACCCGGCCTACCTGAACTACCGCACCATTTCCACCAGCTACCTGGGGCGCCACATCGCGGACCACGGTGTCCCCATAGTGGAACCGCCCGGCGGCCACGCCATCTACATCGATGCGGCGCGTATGCTGCCGCACATTCCCCGCGCGCAGTTTCCGGGCCAGGCCCTGGCCGTGGAGTTGTACCGCCACGCGGGCATACGCTCGGTGGAGATCGGGTCGGTCATGTTCGGCGATCAAGCTCGGCACGAATTGCTGCGTCTTGCCATCCCGCGCCGCGTCTACACCCAAAGCCACATCGACTATGTGGTGGAAGCCATCCTCGAAGTGAACGCGCGCAAGGACCAAATCCGCGGGCTGGAGATCGCCGCCGAGCCGCCGTTCCTGCGCCACTTCAGTGCGCGCTTCCGGCCGTTTTGCGTGCCTGCCGTGAAATCGGACCCCGCCCCGTGTGCTTCGGCATAAAGAACTTGGCATTCCGCCCAAAACAGAGTAAAACAGAAGAAAGGCAAATTGTTTTTCCAGGCCAAACGGTCCTGTGGAACGGGTGTGCAAAAATATGCATGATTGCGCGGTCCGCACTCCGGCGGCATGATTCTGAACGCTTTCCCCGCGCCGCCCGAGCCGGCGCAAACGCTATGTTTTATACAGAGGTTAAGCGGATCAAAACAAAGCGCGAAGAAATCCCGTGCGTTGGGCGTCACGCGCCTGTAACCTAAAGACTCCGCCATGTCCGCGACTTCCATGGCCCTCGATAAGGGCCTGCCCAGCAATCTCGACGCCGAGCGTTTCGTGCTCGGCTCCATCATGCTCAACGACAGCCTTTATATACAGGCCGCCGGTGAGCTCCGTCCCGACGATTTCAGCCTCGAAAAGCATCGCCGCATCTTCTCCCGCATGGGCGAGTTGAACGAGCGCGGCGAGCGCATCGACCGCGTCACCGTGGCCAATGAGCTGATGCGCTTCAACGAGCTGGAATCCTGCGACGGCCTCAGCTACCTGGTTTCGCTCGACGACGGCCTGCCCCAGATCCTGAATATCGACGCCTACATCCGCATCGTCAAGGATAAGGCCGTCCTCCGCAAAATCATCTTCGCCTCGCAGCACCTCATGAACCGCTGCCTGATGGGCGAAGAGGAACCCGACGAGATCCTGGCCGGCGCCGAAGAGACCCTGCTCAAGCTGGGCGAGGACCGCGTCAGGAGCGGACTGGTCAGCCCCCGCCAGGTGATCGACGAGTATCAGGGCGGGCTGAACGCATTCCTCGACCCCAGCAAGCGCGTCAAGGGCATCAGCACGGGTTTCACCAAGCTTGACGAAAAGACCAGCGGGCTGCACGCCGGCGATCTCTTCATCCTGGCCGCGCGCCCTTCCATGGGCAAAACGGCGCTGGCGTTGAACATCGCGCAGCACGTGGCCACCAAGGTGAAGCGCACCGTGGCGGTCTTCTCGCTCGAAATGTCGAAGGAGTCGCTGCTGACCCGTATGCTGTGCGCCACCGCGCGCGTCGACAGCCAGAAGTTCCGCGCCGGCTACCTCAGCGCCGACGAGCGCAAGCGGCTGCAGGCGGCCGCCTCCAGCCTGGTGGAAGCGCCGTTGTTCATCGACGACACGGCCGGCATCCACCTGATGGATATTCACGCCAAGCTGCGCCGCACCAAAGCGGAACACGGGCTCGGCCTTGTGATTATCGACTATCTGCAATTGATGTCCGGACGCGGGCGCTTCGAGAACCGCAACCAGGAGATCAGTACCATCTCGCGCGGCATGAAGCTGCTGGCCAAGGACCTGAACGTGCCCATGATCGTGCTCTCGCAGCTCAACCGCGCGCCCGAAACGCGGCAGGGCGATCACCGGCCGCAACTCAGCGATCTGCGCGAATCGGGATCGATCGAACAAGACGCCGACCTGGTGGCGTTCATCTTTCGCGAAGAGGTCTACCGGCCGCAGGACGAGAGTCTGCGCGGGCAGGCGGAACTGCTGCTGGCCAAGCAGCGCAACGGGCCAGTGGGGAAGATCGAAATGGTGTTCCTGCACGAGTTCACCAAGTTCGAAAACCGGGCGGCGGATCTGGGCGAGGCGGAAGAGTAGCAGCGGCCCTCTTGGCGCCATCGCCGCGCGGCCGCGCAACGGAGCACCGAGGGAACGCGGTAGGCTTGGTGGCCAGCAGTGCCACTTGTCCGATAAGCCGACTTATCCGTCAACGTGGATACTCCCGAGTGGCCGCTTAGTCCGAAGCAGGGCGGGCGATCCACGGAAGTCGTCATAACGCCCGAATTATCGGAATCACCATTCGCACGGAGCCTTCCGTTTCAGACCCGCCAAGGAACGGAAGCGGGATTGAGTGTGTGTGCGCCCAAGTGCAGATTCGGCGCAGATGTAAGGCAGAAGCGAGGCGAAGTCACGGGAGAAAGTAGTCACATTCTTCAGCGACTTTTGTGCTGCCTCGGTCGGATAATACCGTATGGAGGATTTCTATGATGGGAAGTGCGGTCAGAAAGTTACGCAAAGCGAAGGGAATCAAACAGGCAGACCTCGCGACAGACGCGGGCCTTACTGTCAAGCAATTAATCGACATTGAAAGGCGCGACGCTCCTGTCAATGACGATCGTCGTGAGAAGTTGGCTAGCCTCCTGGGCGTGTTACCTCAGGCTCTTGAGACCCCAGCACTGGTTGGGGTGGCGCGCCAGGAGGCCGAAGAAATCTGCACGACCATTTGCAATGCACTCCTTAATTCGTTTCGCGCGGCTAGAGAGGCCATTGCACGGCCCCTTAGCGTTCCTGCGGAGCCGACGGCGAGGGAGAAGATCACTGACCGCCCCCTAGCCGATGACCCCACAGAACGGATTGACGATGCGACCTCGAGGGCTATAAAAGAGACGATCCTGCGTGAATCCGAGGGGGACGGTCATCCGTTTAAGAAGGGAATTGACTACATCGACGAAGAGAAAGGCCACAGAAGGTTTCCGGCGGCTTACGCCGGCGCGGGCCCGCCGCAGTTCTGCGTTTTCGTCGATAGCGCCGACGACACCAGCCAATTCCGACGTAACCTCGGCGGCACAAGCCTCATTAGCGTGTACCATCACGACTTCGGCTGGATTTGTGCAGCAGCGCTCGACGCTACTCACGCTCGGCTGTTCTCCGCGATTCGCGGGCTCCTCCCTACCGCACTCCAACTGCCCCAGGCATTTTCTCCAGACGGTTCAAACCAAGCACGAGCTCTCCACCTCGGGCCATCGGGGAGAACAACCCTTAAGGGATCGTGCGCAAATCTCTATCTCGGTAAGCCGTACCGTGTGCTGGAGGCAGCGGCCAATTGCGCCGTTCTCCTGTCAGAAGATAGCGGCGTCAAAGAAATTTTGTCGTTTGGCGGTTCGCGGGGCGGCTTGCTCTGCGCCCAGGGTCTCGTCGATTTTGCGGTCGAGATGCGTGGCTTCCGCCTTATAGACTGCATTGCGGGCTTGCTAATTGCGAGAGACTCCGGCTGTACCGTCGTAGACGAGAACGGCAAGGCCTTCAGCTTTGGCGTTGACAGGAAGCTTGAGCAGGCGCTTGCGACTAATCTAAGCGGGACAATCGTCGGCTACGTAACGCAGTACCGCAGGAAATTCATCTGCGCTGCGACCGAGACCCTCGCCCAACAAGTTCAGCAAAAGATTCGACCATCTACCAAACCCCCCCCCGTCGAAGCCACCGGGGTCCCCCACCAGAAGGGAAATGACACGACGGCGGGTGCAGATTCGGTGCAGACCTACGGCAAAAAGAAGGCGGAAAAAAACCACAAATAGGTCTTGCTTCGGGTCGGGGTCGGACCGATAATCGCGGGTGAGGTGGTGGCGATGAGCACTAACGATGAATTGAAGCGCGTCGAAGAGCGGCTGTCGGCCCCCGGCGGCGCCAAAAGAGTCGGACGGCTTCTGGAAGGACTGAAAGCCGAAGGCGTGGACGTATCCCGGTACCAGCCACGTCGGAGCACAGAGGACCTTGTTGCCCACACGCGTTGGCCAGGTGTAGATTCGTCCCAGGAGCAGGAGGAACTTGATCGGAGGTCCTGTGAAAATCCTCAGACTCACTACGATCTGCCTGACTAGCGAGCGACTCTCGCCGACACCCGGGATTTCACAACGCTTGCTACCTTTAATGCCATGACTATCGAGTACGCAAAGGCCCTGCAAGAGTTGTTTCATGTCTATCAGTGTCATTCGATGTGGTTCGACAGCGAACCTCTTCGAGACGAAGACCCGGCCATTACAGCCGCTATGAGCACCGCTAGAACGGTTGGGGATGATGACTGGTTGCCACCATTCGAAACGCTACAGGAACTCGTGCGAACCCTTGGGGGGAATACAGCAGGATTGCCAAGAGGACTCGATGCGCCCCGTCGGTTCACGAGCGTCTGGGAACGGATCGGCTGCCGTAACTCGACGCCTAACGCGCGTTCGCTGAAGGGCCGCCGGCCTTAAGCCCCAGCTCCTCTTCCCCAATCCCCGATAAAATCACCGGCGCGCGGTCCGGGAATTCAGCCACCAGCGACAGCTCTCCGCCCATCGCCTGGACGGTTTTCCGCAACGTGGAGAGCAGCAGGTCGCTGCGCTTTTCAAGCCGCGAAACACTGTCCTGGGTGATCCCGAGAGTCTTGGCCATGCGGACTTGCGTGAGCTTGCGCGCGTGCCGCAGTTCGCGCAGGGTCATTTCCTCGGCGATCAACTGCGCGGCGCGGGGCTCGGTACACTAATTATGTCGTCCACGTTGGTGGGCATGATTATTTCCTCTCCCTATCCAGCCGGGTCAGATGGGCGTCCAAACGGTTGCCGCCTTCCCGGAGCAGTTCGCGGTAGACGCGCTTTTCGCCCCCCAAATTTGTCTCCTGCAATCAGGAGGATACTTTTGCGCCTCGTATCGAAGGCAAAGGCTACTCTCCACTTGTCGCCGGCCGCGCTGAACCGCAGTTCCTTCATGTTCGCGTGGCGGGAGCCGTTCAGCGTATCGACCCCAATTGCGGCCCGAACTGCTGGAGCAAGCGGGCCAGAACCAGAATCTCCGTCTCCCGCGCGATACGTGCGCCCTAATCGTCCTCCGCAAATATCCGAATAAACATTTGTAATGCCACCCCCATCTTGCATTTCAAAAACTTGTAGGATACACTCAAAATAGTCACTCATGTCCAGCGGTTCCACAAGCCGGTTCACCCGCATACTAAGCCTGTCCCGTCTGTCTATACCGGTAGTTATCATTATTATCGTATTGGTCATCGTAGCCGGCCCCGCTTAAGGCCGCATCGGATGAGTTCCGAGGCCACCAGCGGGGCGAACCAAGCCGGCTGGTGGCCTTTTTGTTTCTTGGAGAGCTCTTGTTGAGGAATATATGTCGAATCTGACGACTGGCGCGAAAATGCTGTTGGAGTGTCTGGCGCGGGAAGGCGTCGACTGCTTCTTCGGATATCCCGGAGGCGTCACCCTCCCGCTCTACGATGCCATTTATGACCACCACATACGCCATGTGCTGGTGCGTCACGAAGAGAACGCCTGCTTCGCCGCCGAAGGCTACGCCCGCTCCACCGGCAAAGTCGGCGTCTGCTGCGCCACTTCCGGCCCCGGCGCCACTAACCTGGTCACTGGCCTGGTCGATGCCATGATGGATTCCATCCCCATCGTCGCGCTCACCGGCCAGGTCACCAGCAAACTCATCGGCAGCGATGCCTTCCAGGAAGCCGATACGTTCGGCATCACGCGCTCCTGTACCAAGCACAACTACCTGGTGAAGAAGCTGGAAGATCTGCCGCAAGTGGTCCACGAAGCATTCTACATCGCCGCCAGCGGCCGCCCCGGTCCCGTGCTGGTCGATATCCCCAAGGATGTGTTTCAGGCGCAGGGCCACTATACCCCGGTCACTTCCATCCATCTGCCCGGATACAAGGTGTTCACCGAAGGCCACACCGGCCAGATCCGGCGCGCCGCGCAAGTGATGTGGGAGGCCGAGCGCCCATTCATCTACGCAGGCGGCGGCATCATCGCGGCCAATGCCTCCGCTGAGTTACGCGAACTGGCGGAGATCCTCGACGCGCCCGTAGTCACTACCTTAATGGGCCTCGGCGGCCTGCCCTCGGGCCATCCTAACTTTGTAAGCATGCCCGGCATGCACGGCAGTTACGCCGCTAACATGGGTATGACTCATTGCGACGTGCTCGTCGCGCTGGGCGTACGCTTCGACGACCGAGTCACCGGCCGCTTGGCCGCCTTCGCGCCGCACGCCAAGGTCATCCATGTGGATATCGATCCCGCCGAAATCGGCAAGAACCGAGCCGCCGACATCCCCATAGTCGGCGACGTGAGGCGCGTCCTCGGGAAATTGAATCAAACACTTGCTGAACTCCGTGGGACAGGCCCCCTGGCGGGTCCTTCTGCCGCCCGCCAAGCCTGGTGGTCTCAAATCCGCGGTTGGCAGGCCGAGCATCCCCTGCTCCCAGTCACTTCCGATTCCGAAATCAAACCGCAGCACTTGATGAAGGAAATCGACCGGCTCTCGGCGGGCGAGGCCATTGTGTGCTCCGACGTCGGCCAGCACCAGATGTGGGCCGCGCAGTTGATCCGCTTCAACGGGCCGCGCCTGTGGATCAATTCCGGCGGACTGGGCGCCATGGGCTTCGGCCTTCCGTCGGCCATCGGCGCGCAGTTCGCCCGTCCCGATAAGCTGGTCTTCGCCCTGGTGGGCGATGGCGGATTCCAAATGTCCATACCGGAGCTATCCACCATCGCCAGTTACGGCCTGCCCATCAAGATCGTAGTCATGAACAACGGCTACCTCGGCATGGTCCGCCAGTGGCAGGAGTTGTTCTACAACAATCGCCTCAGTTCGGTAGAGCTCGACTGTTTCCCGGACGCCGAAAAACTGGCCGGCGCATACGGCTTCAAGGGCCGCACCATCGACAAGCCCTGGGAACTCGCTTCCGCCCTGGAAGAAGCGGTCCGCGAACCCGGCCCGTATCTGCTCAACGTCAAGGTCTCGCCGTACGAGAACGTCTATCCCATGGTGCCGGCCGGCGGCGCCATCAATGAGATGGTGCTCGCGCCGCCCCAGCCGGTGGCGGTTCCCAAATAGGTTCCCTATGCTGCTAATCATTTCCTTATTAGTCGAAAACAAGCCCGGCGCCCTCATGCGCATTACCGGCTTGCTCAGCGCGCGGGCCTATAACATCGAGAGCCTGACGGTCGCCCGCACGCTCGACCCCGAGCTATCCCGCATGACCATCGTGGTGGACGTAGATTCCACCCTGCGCCAGCAAGTGATCAAGCAGATGAACAAGCTGGTGAACGTGCTGCAGGCCGTGGATCTCACCGACTCCCCCGCCGTCCGCCGGGAGATGGTGCTGGTGCGCGTGCGCACCGCGCAGGAGACGCGCACCGCCGTCCTGAAGGAAGCCGAAATCTTCGGCGCGCGCGTGGTGGATTCCTCCACCGAAGGCTTCGCGCTGGAGGCCACCGGCGATCCCGAAAAGCTGGACGAATTCATCGATGTGATGCGCAGCTACGGTGACATCGAAACCACCCGGTCCGGAGTAGTAGCTGTCTCACTAGAAGCCAAGAAGCTGAAACTACAACCCCCCGTCCAGACCGTTCTTACCGATCCACGACCGCTCTTACCGAGCCACGACCGTTAGGGAGTGGTTTCCTTAGATCAAAGGACTTATCAATGGCAAACCGTTACTACGAAAAAGATTACAAGCCAGCCCGACTCCAAGGCCGCACAGTGGCAATCATAGGCTATGGCAGCCAGGGTCACGCACACGCCCTAAACCTGCGCGATTCCGGAGTGGACGCGATCGTCGGCCTCTATCCCGGCAGTAAGTCGCGCTCCAAAGCCGAAGCCGCCGGGCTTAAAGTATTGGATACCGCCGAAGCAGCCAAAGCCGGCGACGTAATCATGATCCTGGTTTCCGATCATATCCAGGGCGACTTATACAACAAGGATATCGCGCCCTATCTCACGGCCGGCAAAACCCTGATGTTCGCCCACGGCTTCAACATCCACTTCGGCCAGATCAAGCCGCCCGCCAATGTCGACGTGTCCATGGTCGCGCCCAAAGCTCCCGGCCACCGCGTGCGCGAGTTGTTCGTCGAAGGCGTCGGCGTGCCCTCGCTGGTGGCCGTGCATCAGGATGCTACCGGTCATGCGCTCGAAACGGCGCTGGCCTACGCAGGCGCGCTGGGAAGCCTGAAAGCCGGCGTCATCGAGACTACCTTCAAAGAGGAAACCGAAAGCGACCTCTTCGGCGAGCAAGCCGTGCTATGCGGCGGCGCGTCCGAATTGATTCGCGCTGGCTTCGAAACGCTCGTGGAAGCCGGTTATGCGCCCGAGATCGCCTATTTCGAATGCCTGCACGAGCTCAAGCTGATCGTCGATCTCATCCAGGAGGGCGGTCTGGGCTACATGCGCTATTCCATCTCGGATACCGCCGAATATGGCGACTACACCCGCGGCCCGCGTATCGTCGATGCGCACGTGCGCGCCGAGATGAAGAAAATTCTATCGGAAATCCAATCCGGCGACTTCGCCCGCCAGTGGATCGACGAGAACAAAACCGGCCGCCATAAATTCCTGGCCATGCGCGAAGCCGCCCGCGATCAGCCTGTCGAAAAGGTGGGCAGCGAGCTGCGCGAAATGATGACGTTTCTAAAGAAGAAGAAAGAGGCCGGTGTACCCGTGGGTTAATCGGCGTTCATCGGCGGTTAATGCTTATGAAAATCTTCACCTTTGACACCACTCTCCGCGACGGCACGCAAGGCGAATCCGTTTCCTTCTCCGTCGACGACAAACTCCTGATCGCGCAAAAGCTCGACGAACTGGGCATCGACTATATCGAAGGCGGCTGGCCCGGATCGAACCCGAAGGACAAGGACTTCTTCGCCCGCGCGCAGACCGAGCTGAACCTGAAACACGCCAAGCTCACCGCGTTCGGCGCCACCCGCTTCGCCCGCCATACCGTCGAAGAGGATCGCAGCGTGCAGTCCCTGGTCGCCGCCGGCACGCCCGTGGTCTCCATTTTCGGCAAGAGCTGGGACCTGCACACCGCGCGCGCGCTGGGCATCACCGAAGAAGAAAACCTGAAGCTCATCGCAGAGACCGTCGCCTATCTGAAGGAGCATGGCAAAGAAGTGGTATACGACGCCGAGCACTTCTTCGACGGCTACAACTCGAATCCCGATTTCGCCTTGCGCACCCTCGAAGCCGCCCAGAACGCGGGCGCCAGCGTGCTCTGCCTGTGCGATACCAACGGCGGTACGCTTACGGGCCGGCTGGTCGAAGTCTTCGCCGAGGTGCGCAAGCGCTTCGACGGCATCCTGGGCATCCACACGCACAACGATTCCGATGTCGCGGTAGCCAACACGCTCGCCGCCGTCGAAGCCGGCGCCACGCACGTGCAGGGCTGCATCAACGGATATGGCGAGCGCTGCGGCAACGCCAATCTTTGTTCCGTCATCGCCAATCTGGAGTTGAAGTTGGGTCACACCGCCATCGGCCAGGACAAGCTCATCAGTCTGTCGAATGTGGCCCGCTTTGTCGCTGAACTGGCCAATTTGCCGCTGCCCAACAATCAACCCTTTGTTGGACACAGTGCTTTTGCGCACAAAGGGGGCGTGCATGTTTCCGCCGTCTTGAAAGAATCCACCACTTACGAGCACGTGACCCCCGAAGCCGTGGGCAATCGCCAGCGCGTTCTGATCAGCGATCTATCCGGCCGCGGCAATATCCTATATAAGCTGAAGCAGCACGGCTTGGCCGGCCGCCTCGACGAAGACGCCCGCCGCGAGCTGCTTGAGCGCATCAAGCAGATGGAGTACGAGGGCTGCGAACTGGAAGCCGCCGAGGGCACCTTCGAGCTGCTGGTGCGCGAGGCGCTCTACCCCGGCATGCATTTCTTCGAAGTGGAAGGCTACGAGGTTTCCACCAAGGCGACTGCCAACGGCGAATCCCGCTCCTCCGCCGACATCACCGTGCGCACCCAGGATGGCGTGTATTCCGCCACCGCCGCCGGCAACGGTCCGTTTCATGCGCTCCACGTATGTCTGCGCAAGTGTCTGTCAACGGTGTATCCGCAAATGGCCGACGTGCGGCTGACCGACTACAAGGTGCGCGTGCTGGAACCGCGCAAGGGCACCGCCGCCAGAGTGCGCGTGCTCATCGAGTGGTCGGATCACCGCAAGAGCTGGTCTACGGTTGGCGTCTCCGACAACGTCATCGTGGCAAGCTGGAACGCCCTGGTGGACGCCATCCGCCTGGAACTGATGCGCCTCACCGAGCAGGACGATTCCATCGAGAAAGCCGTCGAAGACTACTGCTGGGGCGTGTAAGCGTGGGATGTGGGGCAGGCTCGCAGACCGCCTTTTCTAAAGCTTCTCCAAGTCCAGGCCCGCGTCCCACGTCTCGGTCGACCGCAGCAATTCGTCCCAAGTAGCTTCCCTGCCGGTGTAAGCGGCTGTGCGCCCGAGCATGGCGGAGAGCGCAGATTCAGCCCCCAGCGCGGCCTGGTTGTGAAACTTCCCCGTCACGATGCTTTGTATGAAATCGGCGTGCTTGGCCGAGTCCGCCTGCGCCAGATTGTCCGAGAAATCGCCAGTTATGGAGAACTCGCCATGCGCGGGCTTGCCGTGGTTCTCGCTGCCGGTCCAAATCCACGCCTCCTCTCCGGCGATCTGCAACGGGCCGGAATACGGCGATATGGAACTCCCGCGCGTACCGAAAAAACGCTCGCTGGCTTCGAACGGCGCCTTGCCGAACTGGCATGAGCTGAAGCTGACATGCACGTCGTTGGGATAGTAGAAGACCACGTCGAAATGGGACCAGTTGTCGCCCGGCGATTCGGTGCGACCCTTCCGCCCGCCCGCGCCCATCGCTTTCACCGGATGCCCCTGCAACACCCAATTGCAAATGTCCACGACGTGGATATTCTGCTCCACGATGATATCGCCGGATAGCACCCGGTCGTGCAGCCAGTGGCGCAGGCGCAGTTCGGCCGGCGAAGCCTTCGGATAATCGGGCATCTTCAGGAACGGGCAATAGTAATAGGCTTCGCCGCACGCGATCTCGCCAAGCGCACCTGCGTGAATGCGGCGCACCAACTCCACGAACGGCGGCGCCTTGCGGATCTGGAATCCGACATCCAGACTGAGTCGGCTCTCGGCCCGTTTACCGCTCTCGATGGCGCGCAATGCTCCGGGCACGTCGACTCCCACCGGCTTTTCACAGTAGACGTGCTTGCCCGCGGCCACCGCGGCAGCTAGGTGCTGCGGGTGGAAATATGGCGGCGTGGCAATCACCACGGCATCCACTTCGACGGAATTCAGGATCTGTTCCGCGGCGTGCGGGCCTTGAAACATTTGGGAGGCGGCCACGCCGGCGTAGCGTTGTTTGCCGGCCACTTCGTCGAAATGCTTCTTGGCGGTGACTAGGCGGTCTTCGAATAAGTCGGCCAGCGCGGCGATGCGCGCCGGTCCGTTGATGGCGATGCTGGTCGCGTCCGCGGTGCCGCGCCCGCCGCAGCCCAGCAGGCCTACGCGCACGGCGGAATTGGCTTGGGAGCCGCGCACCAGTTGCGGCTTCACGATCGTGAAACCGGCGGCGGCGGTGGCCGCGGCGAGAAATGCGCGGCGATCCGGATGGGGATTAGGTTTGTCTGTCATATCAGATTTTCCAGAAACGCTTTCGAGGCGCGGATATCTTCGGCTTGCTTGGCGCCGGAGATTTCGCGCTCGATGGTAAGTGGGCCACGGTATCCGACTTCTTTCAGGCGCTTGATGAGGGCCGGGAAGTTGACCTTGCCTCGGCCGATGGGCACCTCGCGCCCTAACTTGCGCGGGTCTGTGGGATAAAGTCCGTCCTTGGCGTGGACTCCCTGCACCAGCGGGCCAAGGATGTCGAGGGCATCCACCGGGTTGGCCTTGCCATAGAGGATCAGGTTGGCGGCATCGAAGTTCACGCCCACGTTATCGAGGCCCACATCGCGGATGGCGCGGTAGAGGGCGATGGGAGTCTCCTGGCCGGTTTCGCAACGAAACTTCTGGCCGTTGCTCCGGCAGTAGGCCGCCACCGTACGGATAGCATCGACCGTCTCGTTATAAATAGGATCGTTGGGATTCTCGGGGATAAATCCGCAGTGGGTCTGGACGGCCGGGACGCCGCACTGCTTGGCGAAATCCGAGGTCTTCTTGATCTGCGCGATGCGCGCGTCGCGGTACTCGCGCGGCGCCAGCCCGATAGTAAGTGGGCCTTTATAAAAGTCGTAGACCTCGGGGCCCGGGCCGCCGGAGACTAGCGATGTAGCCTCGATCTTGTATAGGTCGAGCGCCGCGCGCAGGCGTGCGGGCATTCCCGGATCGAACGCGCCGACGCCCACCTGGCAGGTGGGAAAGCCGAAACTGTGAACTTTGCGGATGGCGGTCTCCGGATCGCTGCCCGCCGATACGATGAGGCCCAGTTGGAAGTTGGAGTGTAGAGCAGGCGTCTGCGATTTTAGGGGCACGGCGGTGGCGGCCGCGCTGGCCGCGGCCAGTCCGAAGAAGCGTCTGCGGGTAGGCATGTGGAATATTTAAACACCATTCGCGCGAGGGGTCCGCTACGGGACCGGAATTACGGTTTCGAAGAAGCCGATCCGGGATGTTGAGGATTCGAAGCTTCGACCTATAACGGCCAGTACCAATTGGGTTATCTTCCGGAGCGGCGAAAAAGGCGACTGGTTTGGCAAATGGAATCGAAAAATACCTTGACTTCCGCCAAAAGTGGCGTAGAATTCTGTGTCAGTCATGTTACTCGCCTGCGTCAATTATAAGAGATCGTGTGAACTGCTTCTCCTCGGGCTCGCCGCTGCATGCGCGCCCGCATTCGGCCAAAGCGCGATTTCCGACTCCGCCCTGCGGCAGATGGGCGCCCTGCTCGCGGAGAAGGCGACACGCAACCCTGCCCAGAGAAAGTTGGACTCCCAGATATACTATGCCGCGAAGGTCATGCAAGGCCTACCCATAGCAGACGGGATCGCTACCCTGCCGACGCTTGCATCCAGTCTCGAAACCGGCAGCGACGGCCTGATACACATGGACATTAAGGCCCAAGTGAGTCCCGGACTGCTCTCGAGTATTGCCGCTCTCGGCGGAAGGGTCGAAAGCTCCTTCGCCCGCTATGGGGCGATTCGTGCTTGGCTTCCGTTACTAGCGGCGGAGACCCTGGCCGCACGGCCGGACGTGCTCTTCATCCGGCCTGCGGAGCGAGGAAGAGCGAGCGCGGGACCCGATCTGAACGGAGTGGAAGCCCACGCCGCCAACATTGTGCAGGCCGCCGGCGATACGGGTGCGGGAATCAAGATCGGTGTGTTGTCAGATGGCGTCAACTCGTTGACTGCAGAGCAAACCGCAGGCCGGCTTCCCTCGACCGTGACGGTGATATCCGGCCAGGCTGGCGACGGCGACGAGGGTACGGCCATGCTGGAAATCGTTTATTCGATGGCGCCCGGCGCTCTGCTCTATTTCGCCACCGCCGCGGACGGCGAGTCCCAGATGGCCTCCAATATCCTGGCCCTGAGCGCGGCGGGTTGTGAAATCATCGTTGACGACTACACCTATTTCGCGGAGCCGGCGTTCCAGGATGGCGCCATTTCCCAGGCCGTTAATACCGTTACTAGTTCCGGCGCGCTGTACTTTTCCGATGCGCAGAATTCCGGGAATCTGGACAGCGGCACTTCCGGAACCTGGGAGGGGGATTTCGTCGACTCCGGCACGTCGATCGGCATTTGCGATCGCGGCCAATGCGGCGCCGCGGCAGGCACATTGAACAGTTTTGGCGGCCTCAACAACGATACGATCACGTTCACCTCGTATTTTAGTTATTACGATATCCAATGGTCGGACCCGGCGGGCGCATCCTGCAACGACTACGATCTGTTTATACTGGACCCCACCCTTACCAGCGTGCTGGGTCAATCGACGAACTATCAGACATGTACGCAGGATCCGTATGAATCGGTTGGGGGTGACTCAACCGTAATTCCGCCAGGCAGCCGCATCGTGATTGCGAACTATTTGGGAGTCGCGGCCCCGCGCGCCATCCATGTGGATACCGAGCGTGGCCAGCTTTCTATCAACACCGCTGGGGCTACTTTTGGGCATAATGCCGCCGCCGCCACGATTACCGTGGCCGCCGCCAGCGTTTCCAATGCCGATGGCGGAGCGTTCACCGGAGGAACCGCTAATCCCCCAGAGAGTTTCAGCTCCGATGGACCCCGCCAAGTCTTCTACAATCCCGATGGCAGCCCCATAACCCCCGGGAACTTTCTGTTCTCCACGGGCGGCGGTACCACGCTTCCCAAGGTGGATATCACCGCTGCCGATGGCGTCACGACGGGCCTTAGCGCCTACAACCCCTTCTATGGCACTTCGGCGGCCGCGCCGCACGCGGCGGCCATCGCGGCGCTGGTGATGTCCGCCAGCCCATCCATGACCGCGGCCCAGATCAAGAACGCCATGTTGTCGAGCGCTTTACCGGTGGTCGGCTATAATGCACGCACCGTGGGCAGCGGCATCGCCATGGCGAATCGATGCGTCGGTCCTATAGTGAGCACAGGCGCGGCCTCTGCGGTGACCGGCAGCGGCGCCACGCTGGGTGGATCGGTGAATCCGAACGGGGCCGACACGCTCGCCTGGTTTCAGTACAGCACCAACAGTGCGATGAGCGGCAGCACCTCAACGGCGCAGATCGACATTGGCGCAGGGACCGCCATGGTGCCCATCAACGCCAACATAGCCGGGCTGAGTGGTAACACACTCTACTACTTCCAGGCTTGGGCGTCGAACAGAACGGGAATCAGCCAAGGATCGATAGCCAGCTTTAAGACCCTAAGCTCGGGGGCGCTTCCCGATCTGGTTGTTACGTCGTTGACAGGGCCCAACATTGGCAACCCCGGAGGGGCGATTAACGTTTCGTGCACCGTGCTCAACCAAGGAAGTGGCAGCGCCGGCAGGTTCCAACTGGAGTTTTATTTCTCCCCTACCGCAAGCCCTTCGTTGGGCACGGCGACCGACACGACCTGGGGCTGCTCAATCTCCAGTCTTGCTCCTAGCGCATCTTTCACTTGTGCCGGCCTCGTAGGAATTCCGGCAATTCTCACCCCAGGAACGTGGTATCTGGCCGCCCTGGCAGATGCATACAATCAAGTTGCCGAATCGAACGAGAGCAATAACTGGCGCGTAGCCGACACGGGGCCTGTTACTTTGGGACCAGTTCTGGAGTTCCTCGGCGCGGGATCGGATGGCAACCTGTACAGCATGTCTCCAACGACCTTCGCAACAGCGCTAATTGGGCGCCTGCCAACCGTAATGAGCGATATCGCAGCCTACAACAGCTCCCTCTACGGTATTTCGTTGGGCTCATTTGGCTCAAATAGTGTTCTATACACAATCAATCCAAATAACGGGTCCGGCACAGCGATCGGGAGTAATACCGGCGCCAGCCTGAACGCACTGACTTTCAGCTCCAGCGGTACTTTGTACGCGGCCGGAGGAAATAGCCTCTACACCATCAACACCAGTACGGGCTACGCTACACTGGTCGGCAGTGGCAGTGGTTCCGGGACGTATCAGTCGTCTGGCGATCTGGCGTTTGACTTCGCGGGAAATCTGTATCTAACCAGCCTCGGCTCTTTCGGAGACCAACTGTTTTCATTGAGTCCCGCCACCGGGCAAGGCACGCTGATCGGCAACATTGGATTCTCCGATGTTTACGGCTTGGCGTATTACAATGGGACGGCCTACGGATTCACGCTCGGGGGACAGGTGCTCACGATTAACCCGGGCACAGGGGTCGGTACAGCGATTGCAAACTATACGCCCGGTTTCGACGGGACCACGGTGTTTGCGCCGGCAGGAACGAGCTCGCCTTTCATTACCAGTCCGACACCCGGAATCACGCTTTCGGGGAGTTTGGCGGACTTCTCGTGGGGCGCCGTTGGCGGAGCCACAGAGTATCAATTGACTGTGGGGACCACCCCGGGGGGATCCAATATCTTTTCCGGTACCACCGCTGGAACATTGCAAACGGTG